>NZ_JAQCMU010000010.1:0-4961 GCF_030272855.1 Streptococcus sp. SC1
GCTAAGCGACTACCATATCTCACAGGGGGCAACCCCCAACTACTTCCGGCGTTCTAGGGCTTAACTTCTGTGTTCGGCATGGGTACAGGTGTATCTCCTAGGCTATCGTCACTTAACTTGCTGAATTAACTTACAATATCTTATTGCCTTGTCAACTCAAAATTGAATAACTACTCAAAGATCACAATACTTAAAAAACGCTGCGCTCAATGAAAATTGGATAAGTCCTCGAGCTATTAGTATTAGTCCGCTACATGTGTCGCCACACTTCCACTCCTAACCTATCTACCTGATCTTCTCTCAGGGCTCTTACTAACTTGCGTTATGGGAAATCTCATCTTGAGGTGGGTTTCACACTTAGATGCTTTCAGCGTTTATCCCTTCCCTACATAGCTACCCAGCGATGCCTCTGGCGAGACAACTGGTACACCAGCGGTAAGTCCACTCTGGTCCTCTCGTACTAGGAGCAGATCCTCTCAAATTTCCTACGCCCGCGACGGATAGGGACCGAACTGTCTCACGACGTTCTGAACCCAGCTCGCGTGCCGCTTTAATGGGCGAACAGCCCAACCCTTGGGACCGACTACAGCCCCAGGATGCGACGAGCCGACATCGAGGTGCCAAACCTCCCCGTCGATGTGAACTCTTGGGGGAGATAAGCCTGTTATCCCCAGGGTAGCTTTTATCCGTTGAGCGATGGCCCTTCCATGCGGAACCACCGGATCACTAAGCCCGACTTTCGTCCCTGCTCGAGTTGTAGCTCTCGCAGTCAAGCTCCCTTATACCTTTACACTCTGCGACTGATTTCCAACCAGTCTGAGGGAACCTTTGGGCGCCTCCGTTACCTTTTAGGAGGCGACCGCCCCAGTCAAACTGCCCGTCAGACACTGTCTCCGATAGGGATCACCTATCCGGGTTAGAGTGGCCATAACACAAGGGTAGTATCCCAACAACGCCTCCATCGAAACTGGCGTCCCGATCTCATAGGCTCCTACCTATCCTGTACATGTGGCACAGACACTCAATATCAAACTGCAGTAAAGCTCCATGGGGTCTTTCCGTCCTGTCGCGGGTAACCTGCATCTTCACAGGTACTAAAATTTCACCGAGTCTCTCGTTGAGACAGTGCCCAAATCATTACGCCTTTCGTGCGGGTCGGAACTTACCCGACAAGGAATTTCGCTACCTTAGGACCGTTATAGTTACGGCCGCCGTTTACTGGGGCTTCAATTCATACCTTCGCGTTACCGCTAAGCACTCCTCTTAACCTTCCAGCACCGGGCAGGCGTCACCCCCTATACATCATCTTACGATTTAGCAGAGAGCTGTGTTTTTGATAAACAGTTGCTTGGGCCTATTCACTGCGGCTGACCAAAGTCAGCACCCCTTCTCCCGAAGTTACGGGGTCATTTTGCCGAGTTCCTTAACGAGAGTTCTCTCGCTCACCTGAGGCTACTCGCCTCGACTACCTGTGTCGGTTTGCGGTACGGGTAGAGTATGATACAACGCTAGAAGCTTTTCTTGGCAGTGTGACATCACTCACTCGCTACTAAACTTCGCTCCCCATCACAGCTCAACGTTACAGGTATAAGCATTTGACTCATACCACGCCTCACTGCTTAGACGTACATCCATTCGTACGCACGAGTTAGCCTACTGCGTCCCTCCATCACTTCATACTCTAGTACAGGAATATCAACCTGTTGTCCATCGGATACACCTTTCGGTCTCTCCTTAGGTCCCGACTAACCCAGGGCGGACGAGCCTTCCCCTGGAAACCTTAGTCTTACGGTGGATGGGATTCTCACCCATCTTTCGCTACTCATACCGGCATTCTCACTTCTATGCGTTCCAGCGCTCCTCACGGTACACCTTCGCCACACATAGAACGCTCTCCTACCATACCTATAAAGGTATCCACAGCTTCGGTAAATTGTTTTAGCCCCGGTACATTTTCGGCGCAGGGTCACTCGACTAGTGAGCTATTACGCACTCTTTGAATGAATAGCTGCTTCTAAGCTAACATCCTAGTTGTCTGTGCAACCCCACATCCTTTTCCACTTAACAATTATTTTGGGACCTTAGCTGGTGGTCTGGGCTGTTTCCCTTTCGACTACGGATCTTAGCACTCGCAGTCTGACTGCCGACCATAATTCATTGGCATTCGGAGTTTATCTGAGATTGGTAATCCGGGATGGACCCCTCACCCAAACAGTGCTCTACCTCCAAGAATCTTTATGTCGACGCTAGCCCTAAAGCTATTTCGGAGAGAACCAGCTATCTCCAAGTTCGTTTGGAATTTCTCCGCTACCCACAAGTCATCCAAGCACTTTTCAACGTGCCCTGGTTCGGTCCTCCAGTGCGTTTTACCGCACCTTCAACCTGCTCATGGGTAGGTCACATGGTTTCGGGTCTACATCATGATACTAATTCGCCCTATTCAGACTCGGTTTCCCTACGGCTCCGTCTCTTCAACTTAACCTCGCATCATAACGTAACTCGCCGGTTCATTCTACAAAAGGCACGCTCTCACCCATTAACGGGCTCGAACTTGTTGTAGGCACACGGTTTCAGGTTCTATTTCACTCCCCTTCCGGGGTACTTTTCACCTTTCCCTCACGGTACTGGTTCACTATCGGTCACTAGGGAGTATTTAGGGTTGGGAGATGGTCCTCCCAGATTCCGACGGGATTTCGCGTGTCCCGCCGTACTCAGGATTCTGCTAGGTACAGATTCTATTTAAAATACGAGGCTCTTACTCTCTTTGGCTGACCTTCCCATGTCATTCTTCTATAAAATCTGAGTCCACATTGCAGTCCTACAACCCCGAAGAGTAAACTCTTCGGTTTGCCCTCCTGCCATTTCGCTCGCCGCTACTAAGGCAATCGCTTTTGCTTTCTCTTCCTGCAGCTACTTAGATGTTTCAGTTCACTGCGTCTTCCTCCTCATCTCCTTAACAGAGATGGGTAACAGGTAGCACCTGTTGGGTTCCCCCATTCGGACATCCCCGGATCTGCGCTTACTTACAGCTCCCCGAGGCATTTCGTCGTTTGTCACGTCCTTCATCGGCTCCTAGTGCCAAGGCATCCACCGTGCGCCCTTACTAACTTAACCTTATTTTTGACCTTTCAGTCTTAAACTCATTAATATTCACAGCGTTTCGGTTTATTTTCTTGTTACTATTTGATATAGTTATTCAATTTTCAATGGACAAGTTTAGAATAGTCATCACTATCCTAATGGAGCCTAGCGGGATCGAACCGCTGACCTCCTGCGTGCAAAGCAGGCGCTCTCCCAGCTGAGCTAAGGCCCCACAAGACCTCTCAAAACTAAACATGACGACCAATGGCTTCCGTTTTTCCTTAGAAAGGAGGTGATCCAGCCGCACCTTCCGATACGGCTACCTTGTTACGACTTCACCCCAATCATCTATCCCACCTTAGGCGGCTGGCTCCTAAAAGGTTACCTCACCGACTTCGGGTGTTACAAACTCTCGTGGTGTGACGGGCGGTGTGTACAAGGCCCGGGAACGTATTCACCGCGGCGTGCTGATCCGCGATTACTAGCGATTCCGACTTCATGTAGGCGAGTTGCAGCCTACAATCCGAACTGAGACTGGCTTTAAGAGATTAGCTTGCCGTCACCGACTTGCGACTCGTTGTACCAGCCATTGTAGCACGTGTGTAGCCCAGGTCATAAGGGGCATGATGATTTGACGTCATCCCCACCTTCCTCCGGTTTATTACCGGCAGTCTCGCTAGAGTGCCCAACTGAATGATGGCAACTAACAATAAGGGTTGCGCTCGTTGCGGGACTTAACCCAACATCTCACGACACGAGCTGACGACAACCATGCACCACCTGTCACCGGTGTGCCGAAGCAAAATCCTATCTCTAGGACGGGCACCGGGATGTCAAGACCTGGTAAGGTTCTTCGCGTTGCTTCGAATTAAACCACATGCTCCACCGCTTGTGCGGGCCCCCGTCAATTCCTTTGAGTTTCAACCTTGCGGTCGTACTCCCCAGGCGGAGTGCTTAATGCGTTAGCTGCGGCACTGAGTCCCGGAAAGGACCCAACACCTAGCACTCATCGTTTACGGCGTGGACTACCAGGGTATCTAATCCTGTTTGCTCCCCACGCTTTCGAGCCTCAGCGTCAGTTACAGACCAGAGAGCCGCTTTCGCCACCGGTGTTCCTCCATATATCTACGCATTTCACCGCTACACATGGAATTCCACTCTCCCCTTCTGCACTCAAGTTAAACAGTTTCCAAAGCGTACTATGGTTAAGCCACAGCCTTTAACTTCAGACTTATCTAACCGCCTGCGCTCGCTTTACGCCCAATAAATCCGGACAACGCTCGGGACCTACGTATTACCGCGGCTGCTGGCACGTAGTTAGCCGTCCCTTTCTGGTAAGATACCGTCACAGTGTGAACTTTCCACTCTCACACTCGTTCTTCTCTTACAACAGAGCTTTACGATCCGAAAACCTTCTTCACTCACGCGGCGTTGCTCGGTCAGACTTCCGTCCATTGCCGAAGATTCCCTACTGCTGCCTCCCGTAGGAGTCTGGGCCGTGTCTCAGTCCCAGTGTGGCCGATCACCCTCTCAGGTCGGCTATGTATCGTCGCCTTGGTGAGCCGTTACCCCACCAACTAGCTAATACAACGCAGGTCCATCTGGTAGTGGTGCATTTGCACCTTTCAATTGACTATCATGCAATAGTCAATATTATGCGGTATTAGCTATCGTTTCCAATAGTTATCCCCCGCTACCAGGCAGGTTACCTACGCGTTACTCACCCGTTCGCAACTCATCCAGAAGAGCAAGCTCCTCCTTCAGCGTTCTACTTGCATGTATTAGGCACGCCGCCAGCGTTCGTCCTGAGCCAGGATCAAACTCTCATTAAAAGTTTGAGTTCTCACTCATTTCTGTCACTGACAGATTTATTGTTTTTT
>NZ_JAQCMU010000011.1:0-1257 GCF_030272855.1 Streptococcus sp. SC1
CAGCAGGGCCAAAAGGCGATAAGGGTGCTACAGGAGCGACCGGAGCCAAGGGCGATAAAGGTGAAACAGGCGCTACAGGCGCAACTGGCGCCAAAGGTGAAGATGGTAAGCCATCATTAGCCCAAGTCGTGGACAACAATAACGGCACGCACACTGTTAAAGTTGGTCTTGATAAGAACAGCAACGGCCAGTTAGATCCAGACGAAGTAACATCTTCAACAATCGTCAAAGACGGTAAGGATGGAAAATCTCCACTAGCTAAAGTAGTCGATAACAATAACGGTACTCATACTGTTCAAGTCGGTCTCGATAAGAACGGCAATGGCCAATTGGATCCAGACGAAGTAACATCATCTACAATCATCAAAGATGGTAAGGATGGAAAAGCTGGGGCAACCGGTGCTACAGGCGCAACTGGTGCTAAAGGCGAAGATGGTAAGCCATCATTAGCCCAAGTTGTCGATAATAACAACGGTACTCACACTGTTAAAGTTGGACTTGATAAGAACGGCAATGGTCAGTTGGATCCAGACGAAGTAACCTCATCTACCATCGTTAAAGACGGTAAGGATGGCAAATCTCCACTAGCTAAGGTTGTAGACAACAACAATGGTACTCATACTGTTCAAGTCGGACTCGATAAGAACAATAACGGCCAGTTGGATCCAGATGAAGTGACATCTTCTACAGTCATTAAAGATGGAAAAGCTGGGGCAACCGGTGCTACAGGAGCAACTGGAGCTAAGGGTGATAAAGGTGAAACTGGAGCTACAGGCGCAACTGGTGCCAAAGGTGAAGATGGCAAGCCATCATTGGCGCAAGTCGTAGACAACAATAACGGCACGCACACTGTTAAAGTTGGACTTGATAAGAACGGCAATGGCCAATTGGATCCAGACGAAGTAACCTCATCTACTATCGTTAAAGATGGTAAAGATGGTAAATCTCCACTAGCTAAGGTTGTCGATAACAACAATGGTACTCATACTGTTCAAGTCGGACTCGATAAGAACAATAACGGCCAGTTGGATCCAGATGAAGTGACATCTTCTACAGCCATTAAAGATGGTAAAGCTGGGGCAACCGGTGCTACAGGTGCGACCGGAGCTAAGGGTGATAAAGGTGAAACTGGCGCAACTGGTGCTAAAGGAGAAGATGGTAAGCCATCATTAGCCCAAGTCGTGGATAATAATAACGGCACTCACACTGTTAAAGTTGGTCTTGATAAGAACAATAACGGCCAGCTCGATCCAGACG
>NZ_JAQCMU010000001.1:0-541575 GCF_030272855.1 Streptococcus sp. SC1
TCCTCCTTCAGCGTTCTACTTGCATGTATTAGGCACGCCGCCAGCGTTCGTCCTGAGCCAGGATCAAACTCTCATTAAAAGTTTGAGTTCTCACTCATTTCTGTCACTGACAGATTTATTGTTTTTTCTTTGTTCAGTACTACAACATATGTTGTAGCGCCCTGCACATTGGTTCGTCTTGTTCAGTTTTCAAAGGTCTTTATCGCTCTCTCAAGCGACAACTATATCAGTATATCACCTATCCATTCCCTTGTCAACACTTTTTTGAATTTTTTTTATCTTTTTTTCATCTTTTCTTCCTAACACCTCTAAAACCACCTATAAATCAATAAATTAAAAGGGAAAGATTAACTCTCCCTTTTACTCTATTCCTAAATAATTATCTCAGAAAAATCTGATAAGTATGCCCCCAAGTCTCGCAACAGTCTTTTACGCCCCTTAAACCGTTCGTCGCCTAGTAAGCGGTGGTATAACTCTAGTTGTTCTTTGTCTAACTTGGAAGTGTAGACTGCTAGAGAACTTCGAAGAGCGACTAAATCATCTAAAGCTAGTTCGCGCTTACTCAGTCTATGACTAATGGTACCAACTTCCTCATAAGACTGACGATCGAAGCGGCGTTTTTGGCTCTCTTGCTTTCGAAGAATGTCATGAATATGATTCCGAAATTTTGTCTTGAAGTAGCGATAGAGGCGGCTTTCATCTTGACTGATATCTGGATGACTTTCTTCTAGCTGGTAATAAACCAGCATACCTTCTTGTTCCCAGTCACTACTCTCCCATAAATGTACATAATAATCTCGTGCACAGCGCCGGACGATCCACTGCACTTTCTCATAGCGTTCCTTGAAGTTCATGTTATCTCCTTTTTCTTTGATAATATGATTCTACAAGAAAAACTCTCCCCTCAGGCCTCCTGTCCCTATCCTGTCTATTTTATACCCTAACTGGTACCTAACAAAAAAATTTGAGACATCTCAGGGACTTTTTAAAACATGTTAGGCTTTAAAGAATCAAAAATAGCTTGATTACACACTTAGTAATCAAGCTATTTAATAAGAAAAGCATCTCTTAATTTTCTTCCATTTTGGATTTTATTTCATCATAGGAAAGGGCATGTGCTTCTCGTTCCAAGTCTTTTTCAGACTCTTCTGGCATATGACCTGTTTCATAGAGAGATTTAATTTGGTTGCTATCAAGCGTTTCGTATTTAAGCAATGCTTCTGCAATCAATTTATGGGTTTCACGATTTGCTTGAATAATCTCAGCTGCTTTGTTTCGTGCTTCATTTAGTAATGAACGAACTTCCTCATCAATCTCATAGGCTGTTTGCTCTGAAATTGATTTTTGAGGACTTTGTGCACCAAACATAGCATGGTTACCTTCGTATTGGACTGGGCCAAGTTTTTCACTCATACCGTACTCAGTGACCATTGCACGTGCCATTTGTGTAGCTTGTTCAAAGTCATTGGAAGCTCCTGTAGTTTGGACATTAAAGATAATCTCTTCAGCTACACGACCACCCATGAGACCAGCTAATTGCTCTTTCATATCTTCTTTAGACAGAAGCATTTGGTCTTCTTTAGGCAGGGCAATCATATATCCGCCAGCACGACCACGAGGCACAATGGTTACCTTGTGTACGACACGCGCATTGGACAAAACAAGTCCGACAATCGTATGCCCCGCTTCATGGTAAGCGACAATCTGACGATCACGCTCTGAAACGGTTTTATCTTTCTTAGATGGTCCTGCGATTACTCTGTCTTCTGCTTCATCAATATCATCTGCATCAATGACTTTCTTATTACGACGAGCTGCAACCAAGGCAGCCTCATTTAAGACATTTTCCAAATCAGCACCAACAAAGCCAGGTGTCTGCTGAGCAACTAGTTTCAAATCAACGTTCTTAGCCAGCGGTTTATTCTTAGCATGAACGCGAAGAATAGCTTCCCGACCTTTCACATCAGGACGACCAACTAAAACTTTTCTGTCAAAACGACCTGGACGTAGAAGAGCTGGATCAAGAACATCCGAACGGTTAGTAGCCGCAATGATAATGATTCCTTCATTGCCTTCAAAACCATCCATTTCAATCAAGAGCTGATTAAGAGTTTGTTCACGTTCATCATTACCACCGCCAAGGCCAACACCACGCTGACGACCGACGGCATCAATTTCATCGATGAAGATAATAGCAGGAGCCGCTTTTTTCGCATCTTCAAATAGAGAACGAACACGGCTTGCTCCGACACCTACGAACATTTCAACAAAGTCAGAACCTGAGATGCTGAAGAAAGGAACACCTGCTTCACCAGCAACTGCCTTGGCAAGCAAGGTCTTACCAGTCCCCGGAGGGCCTTCCAAAAGAACACCTGCCGGAATACGAGCACCCAGCTTAGTATAACGTTTTGGATCTTTCAGGAATTCAACAACTTCAACAAGTTCTTGTTTTTCCTCTTCTGCACCAGCAACATCTGAGAAGCGTACTTTGATATCTTCTTTATTGGCCGCACGAGCTTTGTTACGTCCAAAATTCATGGCACCACGAGCACCGCCACCGCCTTGATTCATCATAGACATAAAGATGAAGGCGATGATGATAAATGGAACCAAGGAGATCAAAAGATTAATCCACATTCCACTGGAGCTTTCACGCTTAATAGTCACTTCTGTCTCATGCTCAGCAGCTAGCTTTTGCAAATCAGAAACTGTTGTATCTGATGGCAAAACAACACTAGTAAATCTGCTAACTTTTGAGATTTCCGGACTGAAAAACAGGATTCCTGTCGTATCTTTTGATTCTTTAGGTTTTTTATAAGTACCTGATACCTCGATAATACTACCATTTGGCTGGTAGCTCATCTCTGTAACATTGTTATTTTGGATTTCTTTTACTAATTGGCTGTAGTTGATTTGCTGGCTACGACCTGTCGCACTTCCTGTAAAGAAATACTGAAAACCTGTAACAAGGACTACAATAATTAGAATATAGAGAAAAGGATTTTTTATAAAACCATTATTTTGTTTATTTTTCATTTATATCTAGTAAACCTTTATTTTGTATAAACTTCTTCTTTCAAGACACCTACATAAGGAAGATTGCGATAATACTCATCATAATCTAGTCCGTAACCTACTACAAATTCATTTGGAATTGTAAAGCAAGTATAGTCTGCCTCAATATCAACAATGCGTCCTTCTGGCTTATCCAACAACGTAGCAATTTTTACAGAAGCTGCATTTCTTTCTTTGAACAAATTACACAAATTCTTCAAAGTTTGGCCAGTATCGATAATATCTTCGACAAAAAGAATATCACGACCCGTAATATCTTGATCAATATCTTTGATAATATTAATCACGCCACTACTAGTTGTACCGCCATGGTAACTAGACACCAGCATAAAATCTAATTCAATATCTGTATCCACATGTTTGATTAATTCGGCCATAAAAGGAACCGAACCCTTCAAAATTCCTACAAAAATAGGCTTTTTACCTTGATAGTCTGCTGTCAACTGTTGGCCCAATTTTTTTGCCGCTGTTACGATTTCCTCATGAGAAACCAATACTTTTTTAATATCTTGTTCTAGCATAATTTTACCTATCTAATTTTCTGAATATAAAGTACAGTACTCATTATATCACTTTTTAATTCCTTACTCAAATCACTGATAGCGATATTTACAATTGCCAAAATCTGCTGATTTTGCTCCACAATAATCGCTTTTTCGCGTTCTTCAAATGGAATTTTTTGATCAATGAATAGTCGACGAAGTTTTTTGTGATGTCCCTTCAAACGAAGATAATCACCTGTTTTCCTGTGACGTAAAAGAAGTGGTGTTTCACGTGAAACTGCAATCGCTTGAACATTTTCACCCTCCAAAGGAGTGCCAAGTGAGAATTGATAGTCCCCAAATTGAAGTTGATTACCACATTCTAACAGAATTGAGTCCATTTCCAAATCAGACTTACGACTGATTTTTCTGATTTCAAAATGCTTATAATCTTTCACCAACTCATATTCATCCTTTAAAGGGTGGATGTAATTAGCCTTGGTTCGTAAAATGCCTAAGATTTCTACAAACTGCTTTTTATTTAGATTTAAAGAAGGAAATTTCTTTAAATATTCCTGCAGAAGGAAATTTTGAACTTCTGGAATTTGCCGCTCAAACACTTCAAGTTTTGTAATGTCCAATCCCTGCGTCAGATGAGACAAAGCTGTCTGTAAATCCTCAACCTCTTTCCCTAAAGAAATCAGAGAATCCTTAAAGCGTGGATTTTCCTTTTCAAGACTGGGAAGATAGAGATTACGGATCCGATTTCTGAGATAGTCATTTTGAAGATTGCTCTCGTCTTCAAAATGCAAAATATCAGGAAAGTCTTGCTTATGAAAATAAAGCAGAGGTCGGATTAATTCCCCGTTTGCAAAGGGTTGAACCTCTGTCATTCCAGACAAGTGGCGCAGTCTTGCTCCTCTTATTAACCTCATAAACACCGTCTCGGCCTGATCATCAGCATGGTGAGCCGTTACCAAGGCCGTGTAGCCTTCTGCCAGCATGATTTCTTCAAAAAAATGATAGCGAAATCGCCGAGCTTTTTCCTCAGAAAAATCACCAGAAAAATTTGAGCTGAAAAATTTCACACCAAGTTGCTGGGCAAAATTTGACAGCTCTTTTTCTTCCATATTCGATTCTGGACGTTGCTTGTGGTTGACATGCGCTATTCCCAGCTCAATCTCTAGCTCTTCCCTGTTTTGGTACAAAAGATGGAACAAAGTCATCGAATCCAAGCCACCAGAAACTGCTACCAGCACTTTTCGATGATTTTGAAAATACCGCTTTTCCTGCACTTGCTTGCGAAACTTCTGATCAATCATTTCAGAACTCCGTACACATCATCTGCGATTTTAGAAATTGTATCGTAATCCGAATTGTTCGTAAGAATGGCAATGATAAATGGCGAATCCGCATACACAATAGCGACATCATGCTTGAAGTCGTAAGCATCACCAATTTTATGAGCTACTTTTACATTGATGTTTTTAGAAATTCGCTGATTGTCATAATTTGTCTGAGATAAAGCATCGATAATCATGCCATTTTGCTTATAAATGGCTTCCATGACATTTCCTGCCATTCGAGCTGAAGCTTGTCTGCTTTCCACATCCCACTTTTTACCCGCAATTTTTTCAATAGTATTTTGAAACTGACTATCAGATTGATTGCTTGTATAGTAGGCGAGGATATTGTGGGCCACATTATCCGACTCTTTTGCTACACCATTGATTAAGTCCTGCACAGAATATTCCTTGTCATTTGCTGATTTGGAAATGCTGCCGCTTCCCTCAGGGTCATAGGCACCTGCAAAATCATTGACAGCCGCTGTATATTTTAACTTTTTATCCAAGGAAATGGTATGGTTGTTCAGTTGCTCCTGCGCATAATAAAGATAAGGAATTTTCGTAACACTGGCTGAGTACATTTGTTGATCTGGATTAATGCCTGCTTCTTTGCCCGTTTCTAGCTGTTTTACATAAATAGAAAAGTCAGCTTTTTTGTACTTAGAATTTAAAAGCTCCTGAACCTTTTCCATTCGATTATCTTCTTGAGAAAGAAAATCAACAGAAACCCAACCTTGACCTTCAATTTTAGCGTATTCTCCCTTAGCTGTTTGAGCAATTTGTACCACCTTTACTTTGCTATAAGCAGGTAGTTTAGCTGCAAGCTTTTTAGAAGAATTGATCGGGATAGTATCATAGAGCACATAGTTAGGGACCAGCCATCTTTCCTGTTTAACATCTGTGATAGACTGAACCGTATCCTCATAAATGCTATTCTTATCTGCAATTACAAACTGGCCATTCTTTAATTTAAAGATAGGAATCCCAGCCTCATTCACGTGCAACTCTGTCAGTTGTAGTGGTTGATCTGGCAGAAGTTTCCCAGCTACCTTAGTCAAAGTAGCATCTGTAAAAGTAGGCGTTTCTTCATAAACATTAGGATTTGTAGGGATACTCGTATGGTAACGGCCATAAGCTGTACCCGTCAGCTGATACTTTTCTTCTTCGTCTAAAACAAGTTCCTTTTCAGTACTGATTGCTGTTTGACTGCTCCATAAGGCTGGTAGTAAAAATATCAGCAAAAGTAACTTACGCATGACCTCCCCTTTCCTTTTTTGTTTCTTGAAGTTTTAAAGCTTGATTCTTTTCGGATAATTCTGCTAGTTTTTCATCCGAAAAAGATAAAAATTTCTCTATATTTTGAAGTAAATTTTCCATGATTATTGTGGTAATAAATCTGGTGTTGTGTAAATGTATTCTCCTTCTTTTGAAAAAGAATACTTGGCACGAGCATATTTGGCAGCATAGCTGTCATCTTTCAACTTGGTTGCAATATCAGACTGATAGCTCTTTTCTTCACCTAATTTTTCATATTTTTTTTGTAGTTGTGCATATTGAGCACGACGATTAAGTAAAGTTTCGTAGCTCTGGTATAAATTATAGGCTGGAAGAATAAAAAGTAGCATGACTAAAATTAGAACCCATCCCATAAAACGATTTCGCTTCCGACGTTCCTCATCGAGGTATCTGCGACGCTGATTTTCATCTTGGATAAAACGATTATTTATTTGAACAATATTTCTAGACATTTTCTTCAATCCTTGTCTCACTGATAATTTCATACATTTTAGCAGCATCTTCTTTTTTGGTGCTGTCTTTCATTTCTAGCACCCGCACTGTTAACAGCTTATTGCCAAAACGAACTTCAATTTGATCATTGACTTTCAAATCTGTCGAACTTTTTGCCAAGATTCCATTTACCTTGATACGACCTTTATCTGCTACCTCTTTAGCTACAGGGCGCCGCTTGATAATACGTGATACCTTTAAATATTTGTCTAATCTCATAGTCTTTTCCTCGATTTTCTCTTAATATTCTATCATTCTTTTGAAAGAAACAAAGCTAAAAAGCTAAATTTTTACCGAATTGTAATGTTTATTCAGCTTTTCGATTCTTGATTTCTACCAGTTTTTCACCAAAGTTCAGCAAGTTTTCCAAAATCTCGAAATCTTTTTTATTCCGAACATCAAAAACGACTTCAATCAAGCCTTGCTGCTCACCAATTCGAGCCTTTAGATTTGTCGCTGACAAGGCTTCAAAATAATCTTGGGTCAGATAGATTTGCTGAGAAATTTTTTCAAAACGAATGATGACAGATTCATGCTTTCGCTCAACAAGTGCCACAAAGGCTTGATCAAGATAGGATTTGACTAAACCAATCTCTAGTAGGTAAGCCACTACATCTGGATATTCTCCAAAGCGATCGATCAATTCATCTTGTAGCTGTTCATAGTTTACACGATTGTCAATTTCACGAATTCTCTTGTAAACCTCGATTTTCTGACGCTCATCAGAAATATAATCACTTGGAAGATAGGCATCAATTTGAAGATTGATTTCAGCGTTGCTTTTTTGACGCTTGGTTTCCTTACCTTGCTTCTTGGCAATGGCTTTTTCTAAAAGCTGAGAATACATTTCAAATCCTACAGAATCAATGAAACCTGACTGTGAACTTCCTAAAATATTTCCTGCTCCGCGGATAGACAAATCCCTCATCGCAATCTTGAATCCAGATCCTAACTCAGTAAATCCTTTAATGGCTTCTAGTCTTTTTTCTGAAACTTCAGTCAGAGATTTATCTGGTTGGTACATAAGATAAGCATAAGCGATTCGATTGCTGCGGCCAACTCGACCACGAAGTTGATACAAGGTTGACAGCCCCATATGGTCAGCATTTTCGATAAAGAGAGTATTTGCATTTGGAATATCGACACCAGTTTCGATGATCGTTGTTGTAACTAAAATATCGTATTCGCCATTCACAAAGTCTAAAAGGGTATTTTCTAAACGCACCTCTGTCATCTGTCCATGAACGTAACCAATTGAAGCCTCTGGAATCAACTCTTTTAATTCTGAAACTTTTTGCTCAATGGTGTCAACTTTATTGTAAAGGTAGTAAACTTGTCCGCCTCGGTCTATTTCACGTAAAACCGCATCCCGAATAACTGTCTTATTATTCTCTAAAACATAGGTTTGGACTGGATAACGATTTGTCGGTGGTGTTTCAATGACCGATAAATCTCGAATTCCCAACATCGACATATGGAGGGTTCGTGGAATAGGGGTGGCCGTCAAGGTCAGCACATCAACCTTCTTTTTAAGCTCCTTTAACTTTTCCTTATGCTTGACACCGAAACGCTGCTCTTCATCTATCACCAGTAGTCCCAAATCGGAGAATTTTACATCTGCTGATAGAAGGCGATGGGTACCGATAATAATATCAATCTGCCCTTTTTCCAATTTTTCCAGAGTCTCTTTTTGCTCCCCTTTGCTTCTAAAACGGCTGAGAACATCGACATTCACGGCAAAATCATTGAAACGTTCCTTAAAGTTTGTGTAGTGTTGCTGAGCTAAAACAGTGGTCGGAACCAAGATAGCCACCTGTTTATGATCGTTGACAGCCTTAAAAGCAGCCCGCATAGCCACCTCGGTCTTCCCAAAACCAACATCTCCAACCAAGAGTCGATCCATAGGACGGTCACTCTCCATATCTTTCTTGATTTCTTGGATGCTTCTGAGCTGATCATCTGTCTCCACATACGGAAAGGCATTGTCAAACTCTACTTGATGCTGGTCGTCACTAGAAAATTGGAAACCTTTTAATTGACTACGCTCTGCATATAATTTAATAAGATCATCGGCAATGTCTTCAACCTGATGCTGGACTTTTTGCTTCGTTTTTTGGAAACGCCCATCATTTAATTTGTTAATTTTAGGTGCTTTTCCATCGCTAGCTACATATTTAGATAGAAGGTTGATTTGATCCACTGGAATAGAGATACGATCCGCATTCTGATACTGAATCGTCAAATAATCCCGATGAACTCCTGAAACCTCAATCGTTTCAATTCCTAAATAGCGACCAATACCGTGGATATTATGAACCACATAATCGCCTTTTTCCAGTTCATTATAGTCTTTCAATCTTTCAGCATTAGAAATATTTTGACGACGAATCCTACGTTTGATTTTTTTCTGAATCATCTCATGCTCAGTAATCAAAACGATTTTTTCATCGACAAAATTAAATCCTTGAACTAGATTTCCTTCTATGAGCTGGACAGCTTTTTCATGGATGTCTTTTTCCTTGATGTAATCTAAATGAATCTCATAATCCTGTAAAGTTTTATGTAAACTTTGTAAACTTGAGGCTGAATTTGCTTGTAAGACTACCGTATAGTCCGATTTCCTAAAGCGATTGATTTCTTCTTTTAAGAGAGGAAACTGACTAAAGAATTCCTGCATTGGATATTGATTAAATTGATAAAGTGCATCAAATTTTAGATTTCCTAAGCCTTTATGGAAATTAGAAAAAAATGTAGCAGGTTTATATTTACGATAGTCCTGATAGCTATTTGCAAAGTATTGTTGATTTGACAGTGCTTTACTATTTTGTAAATCATCTATCAAGATATTGGCAACTTCTAATTCAAACTGTGCATGCTTGTCCATTATCTTTTGAAAATCATCAAAAAATATAGGAGTGTGCGTTGGCAAATAGTCTAAAATAGTCCATTCTTTCTGATAGAATAAGGAAAGAAATTTGCGAATATCTACATGATGAAATTGCTCTCTAGCAGAGCTCAATACTTCTTCTAAATAGGATTTTAAGGAAGGATCAAGAACCGTAGAAAGGGACGCTTCAAGATTTTTCTGTCCTCTTACATAATCTTCTTCTGTCAATAGAAGATCTGTAACAGGCTCTATCAAAATCTGTTCTACATTTTCAAGAGAAAGCTGGTTTTCAGGATTGAAAATCCTTATGCCATCAATCTCATCTCCAAAAAACTCTATCCGATAAGGATATTGAGCCGAGCGTTCAAAAATATCTAGAATATCCCCTCTCAGACTGTACTCTCCTTGACTGAGAACCTGAGAAACCTTCTTATAACCATTACTTGACAAAGACTTTACTAGGTTGTCAAGGTTATATTCTTCAGTAACAGAAAGAATAAGCTCAGATTGTTTAAAAATATCAGGCTGAGGCAATAATAAACGACTGGCTGCAACATTGATGATTAGAATCCCATTTTTCTCTTTGTCTGATAAAAAATTCATGGCTTCTAATCTGGCAAAGATTTTTTCTTGCGATGAAAAAACAAACTCAGCCAAAGGGGTATCATCTGCCAAGAAAGTATAGACTTTTTCTTCTCCCAACAAAGAAATCAAATCACTAGCCAGACGCTCTGCTTCATTTTGACTAGAAGTGAGGACTAGGATTTTCTCCTGCTCTTCTAAGCTACTAGCAATCGCTAAAGCCTTTGTTGAAGATGAAAGTCCCATCACTAACTGACGGGTCTTTTTTTGTAATTGTCTCTTCCAGTCTACAATTTGTCGATTTCGACCAAATAGATCAAGTAGTGTCATTGTCTTATCCATTGTATTGTTGCATGGTCTGCTCAAAATTCTCAGTTTGTAAATAATGATTTACAGCACTGTCAACTTTTTTTAATGTGTTTAGAATACTGATATAATCTTCCTCATCAAATTTTCCTAAAACATGATGAATAACTGACATATTATTTTTAGGTCTTCCAATGCCAATTTTCACTCGCTTGAATTCCTGTGTTCCAATATGTTTAATGATGGACTTAATACCATTGTGCCCGCCAGCTGAACCTTTGGTACGAAGGCGGATTTTCCCAACTTCCATATCCAGATCATCATAAATAACGAGTAAGTCATCTATATCTAAGCCGTAGTAAGTGAGCAGGGCATGGACTGCTTTCCCACTTTCATTCATAAACGTAGTTGGTTTTACAAAATAGACTTTTTCCCCATTCAAGAAAGTTGAAGCAATCTCTGCTTGAAAAATCTTATCTGCTGTAAACTTTAGATTTAATTCTTTACATATCTTGTCAATCAACATAAAGCCAATATTATGTTTGGTTTCGAAATATTTATCT
This sequence comes from Streptococcus sp. SC1, assembly GCF_030272855.1. Classification (NCBI taxonomy): domain Bacteria; kingdom Bacillati; phylum Bacillota; class Bacilli; order Lactobacillales; family Streptococcaceae; genus Streptococcus; species Streptococcus sp. SC1. The sequence continues at coordinate 11,030 of NZ_JAQCMU010000001.1, forward strand.
CCTGGATTTCCCAATCCAACAATTAATTTTGTCATTTTACTCCTTTATAAAAGCCAAAAGGGCTGGAAATTTCTTTCCAACCTATGTATTTTAAATTTACACTATTTACACGTTAAAGCGGAATTCCATAATATCACCATCTTGAACGATATATTCTTTTCCTTCTTCACGCAAACGTCCAGCTTCTTTTACAGCCTTTTCAGATCCATATTTTACCAAATCATCATAAGACATCGTCACTGCACGGATGAAACCCTTCTCAAAGTCTGAGTGAATGATGCCAGCTGCTTGAGGGGCTTTCATACCACGCTTAAATGTCCAAGCTCGGACTTCCTTTTCACCAGCGGTAAAGTAGGTCCCAAGTCCCAAAAGATGATAGGCTGCACGTGTCAATTTGTCTACACCTGACTCCGTCAAGCCGATAGCTTCCAAAAATTCTGCCTTGTCTTCATCGTCCAGTTCAGAAATTTCTTCCTCGGCACGCGCTGAGATGACAACAACTTCAGCATTTTCTGTAGCTGCAAATTCACGAATCTGCTTCACATAGTCAATATTGTCTGGATCTGCCACTTCATCTTCACCGACATTGGCCACATAAAGTACTGGCTTAGTCGTTAAAAGAAAGAGACCTTTGACGATTTTTTGCTCTTCTTCTGTAAACTCAACTGTCCGAGCCGACAGACCATCTTCCAGAACAGGCTTGATTTTCTGCAGAACATTAAATTCTGCAACTGAGTCTTTGTCTTTCTGGGTACGAGCCATTTTCTCAACACGCGCATAGCGTTTGTTAATGCTTTCCAGATCGGCCAAAATGAGCTCCAGATTAATGGTCTCAATATCAGCCATAGGGTCGACGAAGTCAGACTCACGGCCCTGTTCCCGCATGACATTTTCATCATCAAAGGCACGGACTACATGGACGATAGCATCCACTTCACGGATATTGGCCAAGAATTTATTTCCCAGACCTTCTCCTTTTGAAGCTCCCTTTACAATACCTGCAATATCTGTAAACTTAAATGTAGTAGGAACCTTCTTTTGAGGTTTAATCAATTCTGTTAGTTTGTCCAAACGAGCATCTGGCACCTCTACCCGACCGACATTTGGATCAATGGTCGCAAAAGGGTAGTTGGCAGCTTCTGCCCCTGCTTTTGTAATTGCATTAAATAAAGTTGACTTGCCCACATTAGGCAGTCCAACAATCCCTGCTGTTAAAGCCATTCGTATCTTCTCCATTCATCTTTTCAATCCAAACCATTATACCATAAATCCTTATCCTAAACAGCGGATTTGAATGAAAAATTTCCTGCTTTCGGGATAGAAATAGAAAATATTTCTGCAAAAAATGATATAATATAGTTAATATTTTGATAAAAGGAGTTAGCCATGAAAAAACTGACAATTAAAACTTTTGTTCTTTCTTTCTTGACGATGTTTACTTTACTTTTTTTAGCTGCCTGCAGTAGCAGTCCTAAAAAAGCCTATTTTCAGTTGATTGATCAAAAGACCAAGCAAGACAGCCGGATCACTCTTGAGTATAAGGGCGATGATTTGCTGAACAATGAAACCAGCAATGTTTTCTATTATGAGCCTATCGGATTGACAAAAGATACCGCCAAAGAACAAATTGGAGGCTACATGCAAACTCTGGAAAACATTAAAGGACTTACTAATAAAATCGAGTATAAAGACGATCATTTGACGCAAAAGATGACGATGGATTTTAGCAAGGCAGATATTTCAGAACTGAAAAGCAAACAACTTATCCAAACAGATGGAGACCAAAAAGCTAATTATATCAGTTATAAAGAAACGGTAAAATCTCTTGAAGCTTCTGGCTATAAAGAAGTAAAAGACGGCAAATTTGAAGAACTTAAATAAAAGCAGAAAACGGATAAGACTTTCTTGGTCTTATCCGTTCTTTGTTGATGAAGTAGGTCATTCAAAATTGGATTAGTCAAAAATATGGACTATTCGATGACCTTCTTCATTTTTCTTTCAAAATCATATCTGCTCATCATAACAACGTGTTCGCAGTTGCTGCAGCGAATCTTAATATCTGCTCCCATGCGGACGACTTCCCAACGATTGGCCTTCTTGCCCGTTGACTTAATGGTACAGGCATGGGGCTTTTTCATTTCTACAAAAGTTCCAAGTTCGTACATCTTCTCTCCTTTTGACAATCTTTTTTTATTATCTTAAAAATACAGATTGACGCTTTTCTCCATCCTAGCTGTATTATACCACAAGTTTAGAGTCAGCTGGCTTGTAAATGATCAAAATAAGACAAGGCGGATCGATTCAACCTTGTCTTAAATCTTATCTTCTAATTAGTACGGACTGGCGTGATCAACTGGATAAAGTTTTCAGCATCTTCGCTTGGTACTAAAGTGAAAGGCCGAACAGCTGAAATAAAGCTAATGGTCACCTTCTCACTATCGACTGCCTTTAGCGCTTCGATCAGGTAGGTAGGATTGAAACTAATGGTCAAATCTTCTCCTGACACACTTTCTGTATCAATTTCTTCATTTACGCGCCCAACTTCTGGTGAATGGACGTGAGCGCTGACAATGCCCTTCACAATTTCTAGTTTCACTGTTCCGTTCTGGGTCGCATTGGACAGAAGGCGAGACCGTTCCATGGCATGACGTAAATTATTGGTATTAAAGGTCACAACGCTTGAAAATTCTGTCGGAATCAAGCGGTCTGTGTCAGGATAGTTTCCTTCCAGTAGGCGTGTATAGAAGCTGATATTTTCACTTCTAAAGAGAAGTTGATTATTGGCAAAGAAAACCTCTACTGTTTCAATTTCGTCTGTGAAAACAACTGTAAATTCACGCAGGGAACGGCTAGGGATCACCACATCGAAGTCATCGCCCTTCTTGTCCAAAATAATTTTCTTTTGGCTCATCCGGTGAGAGTCTGTCGCAACTGTTTTGAGGGATTGATTATCTGTCAAGACAAAATGAACCCCTGTCAAAATAGGACGGCTTTCTTGCGTACTAGCAGCAAAAGCTGTCTCATTGATGATATTTTTGAGGACTTTTGTTTCTAGAACCAAAGGATTGCTAGTAGAGACTTCTTGGATACGTGGATATTGATCAGCATCTTTTCCTTTTAGCGTAATTTCTGATTTACCGCTGGTAAGGACGATTTGTTTTTGCTCAATTTCTTTAAAATCAAGCACGATATCTGGTAAGCTAGAAATGACATTGATAAAGAAATTTGCTTCAAGGAGGATCGAACCTGGCGAAGTAATCAAGAGTCCAGCATTCTCATTTTGCACTGAAATGAAGTTTTCAATGGAAATTTGACCATTGGAACCAATCAAGGTAATGCCTTCTTTCGTTACATCAATTTTAACCGTTGATAAAATTGGAATAGCGTTTTTGGTACTGATAGCTCTTTTAGTTGTATTCAAAGCTTGTAGGAATAAATTTTTATTAATAGAGAAGTGAATCATAGGGACTCCTTTTATTATTTATGATTATGAAGTTAATAGTAATAGTAGTTCTTGTGGAAGCTGTGGAAAAAGGGAGCAAAGTATCTAAAATCAAGTTTTAAGACTTGTTCACAACCTGTGGAAAAAACTTCAGATTAGCTCAATCTTTTCCACACCCTTATTTTATCTTGTTTTTGATATTTTCGATTTCAAGTCGCAGGCTATCGTCAGTTTCGAGTCGATTTTTGATTTTTCCATGCGCGTGAATGACTGTTGTATGGTCTTTGCCGCCAAATTCTCGCCCGATTTTGGGTAGGCTATTGTCTGTTAGTTCGCGGGCTAGATACATGGCCACTTGTCGAGCCAAAACGATATTTTGGACGCGACGACTTCCCTTCATTTCTTTGACACTGACGCCATAGAAATTGCCGACCTCAGACTGGATTTTTTCAATCGGAATGACGGTCACCTGGCTAGAGTCCTGCTTGCGAGCTCGAATAGCTTCAGCAGCGATGTCAATCGTAATTTCCTTGAGATTGCGGACTCTTGCAATGAGCGTAATATCATTGAGCGCCCCTTCTAGGTCACGGACATTCGAGTCAAATTGTCCGGCGAGGTACTCCAATGTATCATTAGGGAAAATATAGTCCAGATTTTCGATTTTGTTTCGGAGGATGGCAATCCGCGTTTCAAAATCGGGTGGTGTAATATTTTGAGTGAGCCCCCATTTGAAGCGCGTGACCAAGCGTTCTTCCAAATTATCAAGATGATCTGGACTGCGGTCGCTGGTCAGCACAATCTGCTTGTTATCGCCGTGCAGAGCGTTAAACGTATTGAAGAATTCTTCCTGGGTAGAGACTTTTTTGCCGCCAAGAGACTGGATATCATCAATCAAGAGCAAATCCAAGCTCCGATAGATTTTTTTGAAATTATCCATGTCACCGAGCCTCAGATGCTCCAGAAAGTCATTGATAAAGGTTTCCGCTGGAATATATTTTACACGCGCATCAGGAATATTTTCTAAAATTTGATTGCCGATAGCATTCAGTAAGTGGGTTTTTCCTAGCCCTGGTCCGCCATATATAAATAGGGGATTATAGGTAGTTGCTAGATTTTCAGACACAGCCAAGGCTGCTGCTTTAGCCCAGATATTCCCGTCCCCTTGTACAAAATTATCAAATGTATATTTAGCTTTTAATCCAGTATCAATGGGCGGCAAACTTGGCCGAAATGGAGCTTTTTCAGGTAGTTCTTCCAGCTGATATTTAGAAATACTGTCATGTCCTGCTTCTTCAAAGACGTATTTGGCCGTGATTTGATCGTTGAAAATTTCAAAGCCAGCTGTAAGAATAACGCCTACTAAGTTTTGTTCCCAAAATAACTGTTTGACTGGGCTATCCAGAAAGATAGTGGCCTGGTTATTTTCAATGGCTATCAATTTTGCTTCTGCAACAAAAAAATCATAGGTTGTCTGTTTTAGTTGAGCAGCGGAAAGTTCTAAAATTCTTCGCCAAAATTCTTGCTCTTTGGTCATTGCCTCCTCCTTTTCAAAAAATTATTCTCTATGTCGATTCTCATTTTAACATAAAATGACGAAGTTTTCCACAAGTTGTGGAGAAAAATTAACAATGTTCATAATACTTATCCACAGATTGTGGATTATTAATAAAATCCTTATTTTTCAACAATTTAGGCTGCTTTAAAAGGTGGAAAAGTCTGTTAGTTTGAAAAAAGAAAATAACAGCCCTATTTCAGGCTGTTTATAATTCTTTGATACTCTTCCTCGTTTTCAAAAGGAATAACGATCTTTCCTTTTGAAGAATTTTTTAATTGAATGGAGACATTGAGTCCAAGGATTTTTTTTAGTTTTTCTTCTTCTGAATGGGCAAAAATTTCTTTGTTCTTCCTAGTCTTTGACTTCTTTGTCTTTTGTAATGAAAGTTCAAGAGCACGAACGGATAAATTATCTTGAATGATTTTGTCCAGCCAAAAAACTTGCTCTTCCTTTTTGAGTGGGATGAGGAGACGAGCATGCCCTTGCGAAATCATTTCCTCTTTGACAGCGTCCATCATAAAAGCTGGTAGCTGTAACAAGCGGACAAGATTACTGATGTAAGGCCGAGATTTTCCCATGATTTTTGCAATTTCTTCATGGGTTAGACCTTTCTCAATCAGATGCTGATAGGATTCCGCTTCTTCGATCGGATTGAGGTCTTCTCTTTGCAAATTCTCGATGATGGCTTGCTTCATCATGTCATCGTCAGACAAGTCTTTAATAAGGGCAGGAATGTTTTCTAAGCCAGCAATCTTAGCAGCTCTGAATCGTCTTTCACCTGCTAAAATTTCGTAACCAAATAAGGAAGATTTTCTCAAAATAATGGGCTGGATAATTCCATTCTCTTTAATAGAAGCTGCCAATTCATTTATTTTCTCTTGAGAAAAGTTTTTTCTAGGCTGATAAGGATTGGTTCGAATGTCTTTTAGTGGTATGTATTGATAATTTTCCATTGTATATAGCATAACACACCTTTACGATCGTGTAAAGGTGTGTTGACAATTATGTAAAGGCTTAGTTGTTACTTAAGTCCTGGGTTGATTTGGTCAATTTGATTGTCGTAGTAGCTTCTTTACCATCCCTAAAGTAAGTCACTTTCAACTCATCCCCCAGAGAGTGTCTGTAGAGAGCAGATTGTAAATCACTGGTTGACTCGACATCCTTATCATCAACTTTTGTGATGACATCGTATTTTTGAAGTTTATTTTCAGCAGGCATTCCTTCTTGTACAGAGCGGACAAGGATACCTGATTTTACCGATGAAGGCAGACGTAATTTTGCTAAGTCAGAAGTGGCGATATTAGATAAATCAAGCATTTGGATACCCAGAGCAGGACGAGTGACTGTTCCAGTTTTCTCTAATTGCTTGATGATATTGACAACATCGTTTGATGGAATTGCAAAGCCCATGCCTTCTACAGCAGTTTGACCATTGTGAGAGATTTTGCTGGACGTAATACCAATAACTTGCCCTTGGATATTGATGAGTGGGCCGCCAGAGTTACCAGGGTTGATAGCAGCATCTGTTTGCAAGGCAGTCGTCGAAATATTTTGGCCGTCTTCAGATTGTAGAGTTACATTTCTACCCAAACTAGAGATGATTCCTTGTGTAACAGAGTTAGCGTATTCTGTTCCGAGAGGACTTCCGATGGCAATAGCCGTTTCTCCTACTGTCAGGGAATTTGAATCTCCAAATTCAGCTACATCTTTCACCTTTTCAGAGCTAATTCTTACTACAGAAATATCAGAATAAACATCTGATCCCACTACTTCACCAGGAACCTTACTACCATCTGCTAGTAGAATATCGGGATTTTTTGCTCCATTTAGCACGTGAGTATTGGTAACAAGGTAGGCATATTTTCCTTCCTTCTTATAAATGACACCAGATCCCTCACTAGCTACTTGAGGATCACTGGTTGATTCATTATTGATCACTCCTTCCTGATTAGAACCGGTATAAGTAATCACCGATACAACTGCATTTTGTACCTTTTTTACAGCCTTTGTGGTGTCAGTTGTGTTTTTATAAGACGTTGATACAGTGGTCTTTGAGCTAGAAGGACTGATATTAGCCATTTTATTATTAAGAAATGCAGTGGCTAAATTTCCTAGGCTTCCGCCGATAAATCCTACAACTAAAACAATAAAAAGCAACAAAGATTTTTTAAAGAAATTTGAAGCGTTTTTCATATTTTCCTCCTTGATTACAATTGATGAAATTATAGAAATCTATTCTTAATTATAACTTAAAATCCACAAGTTTTCCACAACTTGTGGAAAACTTATAAAAAATGTTGATAGAGGTTAGAAAATACATAGATTCAACCAGTTTTCCAGAAAAAACTGATGTGAATAAAGTGTGAAATCCATGTGGATATGATAGAATGGAAATATGAAAATAAAGCTTGTAACTGTTGGAAAATTAAAAGAAAAGTATCTCAAGGATGGAATTGCTGAATATGCCAAACGCCTGAGTCGATTTTGTAAGTTAGAAATTGTGGAATTAGCAGACGAAAAAACACCAGATAAGGCCAGTGAGCTAGAAAATCAGCAAATCCTCGAAAAAGAAGGAAGTCGGATCTTAGCAAAAGTCTCTGAACGAGAATTCGTGGTTGCTTTGGCTATTGAGGGGAAACAATTTACTTCAGAAGAGTTTAGTTCGATCTTGAACGACATCACAGTTCGTGGCTTTTCTGATATTACATTTGTGATTGGCGGCAGCTTGGGTCTGTCTCCTGCTGTCAAAAAAAGAGCTAATCTACTGATGAGTTTTGGAAAATTGACCCTGCCTCATCAATTGATGCGTCTTGTTTTGGTAGAGCAGATTTACCGGGCTTTCATGATTCAACAGGGGAGTCCCTACCATAAGTAAATCTTGACGATACTAGATTTTTCTGATAGAATGAAGAGGTATCGGTCTCATAGCTCAGCTGGATAGAGCATTCGCCTTCTAAGCGAACGGTCGCAGGTTCGAATCCTGCTGGGATCATAATATACACTATTCAGACACGAAAAATTTCGTGTTTTTTTATTATATTTTTTGAGAAAACGACATTTCAGGAATAAAAAATGACATTTCAGGGAAAGATGACAGATTATTTGAGATTTTATTTATAATAGATCTTGTAAGGTAACACTTACGAAAAAATGTTCAGGAGAATCTAATATGAAAAATACTCAGAAAAACTTTAAAACAATCGCTCAATTCCCAGCCTTGAATGAAAAAGAACTTAAAGAAGTTCTTGGAGGAGATTTTAGAAAGATAGGCCTTCCTCGAATTATTTTTAAGTAAAGGAAGTAATTAGGAGATAAAAATGATATTAAACTTCATTTTATGGTTTATATGTGAATTAATAGAAATTTTTGCAATTGTAAAAATATATAAAAAAGTAGAGAGTAAAGTAAAATCTAGATTTTACTTTATTTGTCTTTGTATTTTTACAGTTATTATTGCTCCTTTAGCATCTCTGATTAATTTATTACTCTATTACATCATTTTAATGGTGCAACCTTTCCTTTTTTATGCTTATTTTTATAAGAAAGAAAAGTTGCCTAATTATCTTTCTTTATTTTTATCTTTTTTCCTTTATTTAGCAACTCAGGCTTCGTCTACCTTTTTTTCAGTTATTATTTCATCCATTACAGGGGATCAATTTGTAAAAAGTAATTGGGCTATCTTTTATATCACGATAAACAGTATCTCTGTTTTGTTTATGCTAAAATCCATTGATTATTTTGAATTTCAACTGAGAGATTTTAAAGACTCTTCCTTTAAAAAGACAGTTCAAAAGATTAATATTTATTATTTTCTAACGATTCTCATATTAAATGTTTCTCATTGGTTAAGTGAAGACGATCATTTTAATAGTTTTAGTAGTATGCTAGCGACTATTTGTTTCTTGATCTTTATGACGACTCTTTTCTATTTGAAGGCGATTCGGGAAAAGTATGAAAAAGAAGAGGAGATTCGACAAAGAGAATTGGAACAGTTGCAGCTGCAGCAGTATACAGATGAAATTGTTTCTCTCTATAATGAAATTCGTGGTTTTCGTCATGATTATGCCGGCATGCTGACTAGCTTTCAAATGGCCATCAATACGCAAGATATCAAGGAAATTGAAAAAATATATCAAGAAGTTTTAGTTGATGCAAATTTAAAATTACGCTCGGATAAATACACTTATTTTGATTTGAACAATGTTGGCGACTCAGCTCTCCGAAGCGTTATGACGGAGACTTTATTCAAGGCGCGTGAACACCAGATTGATTTGACATTCGAAGTCAAAGATCCTGTTGAGAAATTACCGATTAAGTTATTAGATGTGGTAAGAATGGCTAGTATATTGCTAAACAATGCTGTTGAAGGCGCAATCGAAAGCTATGAAAAAATGATTCATGTGACTTTAGTTCAACTCGATACGGAAATCATTTTTGTTGTAAAAAATTCCCGCAAGCAAAGGAAATTAGATTTAGAAGAAATTTATGAACCAGAGTTCTCAACGAAAGGTTATCGAAGAGGCCTAGGTTTAAATAATCTGAAAGAAATTTTAGAGAATTATGAATATATCATGCTAGATACAGAAATAAGTAAGTATGATTTCACCCAAGTATTAACAATTAAAAGAAGGAATAGTTTATGAGAATCTTAGCATTAGAAGATACCTTAGCCCACCAACTCCGTATGGAAAAAACTTTAGCAGAGATTGCTGAAGAAATGGGGCTCGATATCCAGGTAAAAATCACAGGAAAAATTCAGGAATTTAAGGACTACGTCGAAAATGAAGATGTCAATCAGATTTATTTTCTGGATATAGATATTAAAGGGGAAGAGACCAAAGGACTGGAGGTCGCTCGTTTTATTCGTCACCATAATCCATATGCTATTATTGTCTTTGTAACTTCAAAATCAGAGTTTGCTACCATGACCTTTAAATATAAAGTATCTGCTCTTGATTTTATTGACAAGGATATTAACGATGATTCGTTTAAAAAACGTATCAAAGATTGTATCATTTATACGAAAAACACCTTAATTACAAACACCAATATGGTTGATTACTTTGAATACAGCTATCGAGGCAATGATGTGCGCGTGCCATTTAATGATATTTTGTATATTGAAACCTCAAGCTCCTCCCATAAGTTACGGATGGTCGGAAAAAACTTTATAAAAGAATTTTATGGAACGATTGCCAGTGTTCAAGAGCAGGATGAGAAAACCCAACGTTTCTTTGCTTCCCATAAATCTTTTTTAGTCAATATCGATAATATCTGCGATTATGATAAGAAAACAAAGGAAATTATATTTTATGAAGGCCGCCGTTGCCCTGTTTCTAGGCTAAGAACAAAACATTTAAAAGAAATTTTTAAAAATAAATAAAAAACTGTTGACAAAGATTCAAAACCTGATATAATAGAATATGTTCTGAAAAGAACATAGATGGTCCGTTGGTCAAGGGGTTAAGACACCGCCTTTTCACGGCGGTAACACGGGTTCGAATCCCGTACGGACTATACTATCCGCCATAGCTCAGTTGGTAGTAGCGCATGACTGTTAATCATGATGTCGTAGGTTCGAGTCCTACTGGCGGAGTAAAAGAGTTTCAGGTATGCGAATTACCAATAATGAAAAGAGGACAATTGTCCTCTTTTTTTGTATGATATCAGGCAGAAATTTGATAAGTTTGATATAATAATTTTAGAAAATATGTTCAAGAGGTTTCTTATGAAATCATTAAAATTTCAATCTGTTTTTGACATTATCGGGCCTGTCATGATTGGCCCTTCCAGCAGTCATACTGCAGGGGCTGTGCGTATCGGTAAGATCGTATCCTCTATTTTTGATGATACACCAACCGAGGTTGAATTCCAGCTTTTTAATTCCTTTGCAAAGACTTATCGTGGGCATGGAACAGATTTGGCTCTGGTAGCAGGTATTTTAGGAATGGATACGGATGATCCTGAAATTCCTAACAGCCTTGAAATTGCCCATAAACGCGGTATCAAGATTGTCTGGACTATTCAGAAAGATAGCAATGCTCCTCATCCAAATACGACAAAAATCACGGTTAAAAACGCCCATAAAAGCATCAGTGTAACGGGTGTGTCTATCGGTGGTGGAAATATTCAGGTGACCGAGTTAAATGGCTTCTCAGTCTCTCTCAGCATGAATACGCCAACCATTATCATCGTCCACCAAGATGTTCCAGGTATGATTGCCCATGTAACGGAGGCTCTATCACGCTACAATATCAATATTGCTCAAATGACGGTGACTAGGGAAAAAGCGGGCGAGAAAGCGATTATGATCATTGAGGTGGATAGTCGTAGTTGCGAAGAGGCTATCGAAGAGATTCGGAAAATCCCCTATCTCCATAATGTCAATTTCTTTAAATAGGAGAAGAGATGTTTTATTCAATAAAAGAATTGGTTGAGCAGGCTGATTTAGATTTTAATGGCAATGTTGCTGAATTAATGATTGCGACCGAGTACGAATTGACAGGTCGGGAAAGAGACGAAGTTTTACGTCTGATGAGCCGAAATCTTGAGGTGATGAAAGCTTCGGTTCTTCTTGGGCTTGATGAGAGTAAGTCTCGCAGCGGATTGACCGGTGGAGACGCAGCAAAATTGCACCACTATATCCAGTCGGGGAAGGCTTTGTCAGATTATACTGTGCTGACTGCTGCAAAAAATGCCATTGCTGTCAATGAACACAACGCTAAAATGGGGCTGGTTTGTGCAACTCCTACTGCTGGCAGCGCTGGCTGTCTGCCAGCAGTCCTTACATCAGCGATTGAAAAACTAGATTTGACAGAGGAACAGCAATTAGACTTTTTGCTGGCTGCTGGTGCTTTTGGCTTGGTTATTGCCAATAACGCTTCTATTTCCGGTGCAGAAGGAGGCTGTCAAGCTGAGGTGGGCTCCGCTTCTGCTATGAGCGCAGCTGCCCTGGTTTTGGCTGCTGGTGGCTCTGCTTTTCAGGCGAGTCAAGCTATCTGTTTTGTCATCAAAAATATGCTGGGATTGATTTGTGACCCAGTAGCTGGTCTAGTAGAAGTGCCTTGTGTCAAAAGAAATGCTATGGGAGCCAGCTATGCCTTCATCGCAGCGGACATGGCTCTGGCCGGAATCGAGTCCAAAATACCTGTTGACGAAGTCATTGATGCTATGTACCAAGTAGGCTCTAGCCTGCCTACTGCTTTCAGGGAAACGGCTGAAGGAGGGCTAGCTACAACTCCTACCGGCCGTAGACTTTCAAAAGAAATTTTTGGAGAATAAATAGTATCTTTGAGCAAGAAAAAATGACTAGATATTCTAGTCATTTTTTCTTATTTTAGTAAGCCCAAGCAGATAGTCCTTGTGCACTGTAAGCACGGTAAGCTGCTTGAATTTGATCTTCAACAGTTGCAGTAGATCCCCAACCTGGCATTGTTTGGAAAAGACCACTTGCTCCTGATGGGTTGTAGGCATCCACTTGGCCGTTAGATTCGCGGGCAATGATGTTTTCCCATGTAGATGCAGACACTCCTGTCATTTCAGCCATACGAGCAGCTGCGTAAGAACCTACAGCACCCGGAGTATTACCATTTGCGAGTACGACGTCTGATGAATAGGCAGAGTAGTCTGAAGTTGCAGTAACTGCAGGAGTTTCTGTCGTTACTGGAGTTTCCGTAGCTACTGGGGCAGCTGGAGTTACTGGAGCTGGGACTGCTGGTGTCGCTGGTGCTGATGTTGTTTGTTTTGCAACATCTTTCAAATCACCCAATTCCAAAACTTGTCCAGTCATGATAAAATCTGGATTTGAAATTTTATTTAATTCTACCAAACGTTCAACAGTTGTTTTTTTACTTTCAGCGATTTCTGATAGGGTATCTCCAGCTTTTACTGTATAAGATTCAGCACTAGCAACAATAGTTGATGCAAATAGTGTTGCTGTAGCAATCGTTCCTGCTAGAGTCAATTTTTTCACTTTCATACTCATTTTAAAAGTTTTCTCCTTTAGTTATAATACTATCATACACATTAAATATTACTAAAAGATTACATTTTAAGTACGAATATTACAAAAATATTGAGATTTACACATAAAAATATTATTTTAAAAGGATTTTTAGTGTATTTCATTAGATCTCTAACAAAAATATTGCTATCAAACTTATACTATTCTCTATTTTTTCAAGAAAAAGAGTAAAATACCAATCAGGAAAATAGAGAGAAGAGCAAGATTGTCAATCATTTTCCAAGAAAGTTGTCGATAGCGGCTTCTTCCTTCGCCTCCACTATAGCCACGCGCCTCCATTGCGATAGCTAAGGCGTCTGCCCGCTTGAAACTAGAAGCAAATAAGGGAATTAAGATTGGAATGATTGATTTAACCTTTTGAACAATCGTTCCTTCGCCAAAATCAACTCCGCGAGCCCTCTGAGCGTTCATAATTCTTGTAGTATCATCCATTAAAGTCGGTACGAAACGCAGGCTCATAGAGAGCATGAGACCAATTTCATGCGTAGGAACTTTAAAGACTTTGAGTGGCTTTAGTAGAGCTTCTACTGCATCTGAAAGGCTGAGTGGTGTTGTGGTTAAGGTCAACAGAGTTGAAAAGAAGATAATCAAAACAAAACGGCTAAAGATAATCCCCGCTTGAGAAAGACCAAATTCTGTAATTTTAATGAAACCAAATTGGAAAAGTACCTTGCCTCCCCCCGTCAGAAAGAGCTGGAAGAGGGTGGTAAAGGCAATAATGAACACCATTGATTGAATGCCCTTTAGAAAGAAGGTCAAAGGAACTTTTGAGAGAAAAATCAGAGTAAAAACGAAAACAAATAGCAGCAAATTAGTGATGAGATTGTTGGCCCAGAAAATTAATAAGATAAAGAAGAACATGGCCACTAATTTACTACGCGGATCCAATCGATGGATGACTGAATTTCCTGGGATATACCGTCCTAAAATCAACTTATCCATGCAGCATCTCCTTAAATTCCTCAATGGTAATTGGATAATGAGAAAATTTTATTCCTTTTTCAGCTAATTCTTGGGCAAATTTCGTGATTTTCGGAACTCCTAGCTGAATCTTTTCCATAAAATCTACATCTTGAAAAACCTGAGTAGGCTGACCGCTTTTGACGACGCGCCCCTTCTCCAGTACATAGACTGTATCAGCAAAATTAGCAACATCATCCATTAAATGAGTTACAAGAACAATGGTCATTCCAGCTTGATGCATTTTTTTAAAGAGTTCCATCAATTCTTTGCGTCCTGCTGGATCAAGTCCGGCCGTTGGTTCATCTAACACCAAGATATCAGGTTCCATTGCTAGAATTCCAGCAATAGCGACCCTTCTCATCTGCCCACCAGAAAGTTCAAAAGGACTGCGGCCAAACAATTCTTCAGAAATGCCGACAAGGCTTAATTTTTCACGCGCTAAAGCCTCGGCTTCTTCCTTAGAGATACCAAAATTTTGTGGGCCAAAGGCCACATCTTTCAAAACAGTCTCATCAAAAACTTGACTTTCAGCAAACTGAAAGACCAAACCAACCTGTTTACGAACTTGTTTGATGTCCTTGTTGACGGAATTTGAAGTAATGGTAACATTGTTGACTTGCACACTGCCCTCACTTGGAGTCAGCAAGCCATTCAAGAGTTGTAGAATGGTTGATTTTCCACTGCCAGTGTGCCCAATCAAAGCCGTATAGCTGCCATCTTTGATTTCCAAATCAACTTCAAAAAGCGCTGGACCCTCAAATGGAGTTCCAGCCTGATAGGTATAACTGACTTTATTTAGAGTAATTCCCATAATTGTTCCTGCAATTCTTTTTCAGTTAAATAGGTTTCTGGCAGAGTTAGCCCAGTTTGAATCATGGCAGCTTTGACCTGGTTTACAAAGGGTTGATCCAAGCCCAAGTCTTCCAAATCAGGTCTAGAAAAGAGTTCTCTCGGTGTAGCAGTTGACTCAACCTGACCATTTTTCATAACGAGGACACGGTCACTCAGCGAAATCTCGTCCAAATCGTGGGTAATGGAGATGACTGTTAAATGATTCTTATCTTTAATTTTCTTGACAGTCCGAATCAATTCCAGTCGTCCTTCTGGGTCTAACATACTGGTTGCTTCATCCAAGATGATAATATCTGGCTGGAGTGCGACTACGCCAGCAATAGCAACTCTTTGCTTCTGTCCGCCAGAAAGTCGAGCAGGTTCTCTCTCTTTAAAATTCTGCATGCCGACCAATTCCAGAGCTTCATGGACGCGTTTCACCATCATGGGATAATCCATGCCTTGATTTTCCAGACCAAATGCAACATCATCCTCAACAGTGGCCCCAACAAACTGATTATCAGGATTCTGAAAGACCATGCCGATTTGGCGACGTTTTTCCCAGACATTATCAGCCGTCAATTTATCTCCAGAAATGATAATATCGCCACTTTCGGCTTCTAAAAGACCGTCAATCAAACGAACCGTAGTCGATTTTCCGCTGCCATTGTGGCCGACAATAGATAACCATTCTCCTTGTTTCACGTGAAACGAGACGTCTTTTAAAATATAATCTTCAGACTTATGGTCATAACGATAACTAAGATTTTTTACTTCAATGATATTTTCCATATTATTTAAATGTATCTTTAAAGAGATAGGCACTGCCCTTGAAATAATCATAGCCAGAATAAATAGTGAAAATCAGGGCTATGTAAAGGAGAATCTGACCGAGTAAAGTCCAATGGAGCAGGAGAAAGAGGATAGCAAACATCTGCGTGAAAGTCTTGATCTTGCCTGGCATAGCGGCCGCTAGAACTGTTCCGCCAGTTTCTACCAAGAGGAGCCTCAAACCAGTGACGGCCAGCTCTCGGCAAATGATGATAGCTACCACCCAAGCAGGAGCCATTTTCATTTCAATCAGCATGATAAATGCAGACATAACCAGTAGTTTATCGGCCATAGGATCGGCAAATTTTCCAAAATTGGTCACGACCTGCCACTTGCGCGCCAGATAGCCATCAAGGTAGTCTGTGATGCTGGCAAGGGCGAAAATGATTCCAGCTAGGATATGCATGGCTGGCGAATGCCCAAAAGTCAAAATCAAAATAAAGATTGGAATTAAGGCAATTCTGGCAAGGGTTAAAGCGTTGGGGATATTTTCTTTTTTCATCATTCTTCCTTTATGATTCAATTGTAAGGGTAATTATAGCACTGTCACTGGTCAAGGTAGATAGGTCTATTTTCTGACTGCCGACAGTGACAGTAACGCCTTTTACAACTCCTAAGGTAATTGTATAAGTGGTATTGGGAGAGAGTGTCACTGTTTGGCTTGATTGGGTTGGAGTAAGGGTTGTACCAGCTGCCAAGTCTGTATTTGTCACACTAATCCAGCTTGAGGTGTTGCTTGCTGAGATTGTTAACTGAGTAGTTTGCGACTCGCCACGATATTTTACAGTTAAATAGTTTCCTTCTCCAGTGACTTCCAGCTTTTCTTTTGTTGAGCTAGAGTCTGTTGTGGAAGTCTCAGGTGGAGTTGAACTATCTTCGATACTTGAGCTCGAGACGAGGCTGTAACTATCGGAGCTGGCAAACTGCGGAGTAGTTGTATTTGCATATTGCCAAACGTAATAGGTGACAAAAATAATGATAGACAGGGCAACTACTAGGAAATAAAAGAGCGGAAGTGAAAAGGAACGATTTTTATATTTTCTGCTTCGAAATTCCTCGTTTTCAGCTAATTCAATTTCGTCATAAACGACAGTATTATCTGTGTCGTATGCCTCCAATAGAATCTGCTCGTCTAAATCCAGAGCCCAAGCGTATTTTCGTAGTAGGCTACGGATGTAAAAGGCATTTGGAAATTTTTCGTATTGATTGTTTTCAAGAGCCTTTAGATAGTCAGTTTTTATATCTGTTTTTTTGGCTACATCTGCTAAAGTAAGTTTCTGGTTTACTCGAGCAAGTCTGAGTACCTCTCCTATCGTTTTTTTTCTCATAAGGATAGTCCTTTTCTCCTAGACATTATTCTAACAAAATTTTGAAATAAACTTGGAACTATTTTGGGAAAATAGTAAAATCTGTCATATCACACTGGTCGATAAAGCGACGTCCGACTTTTAAGACGTCATTTAAAGTGATATCCTGTAAAATCTTAGGTAAATCAAAAAGATTCTCCCCTTTTAAATGCGGTTCATATTGGGTTGCCATGTATTCAAGAGAATTTAGCCCATGCAGCAGATCTCCAAACATTTCACTTTTAATCGTATCTAGATGTGTTTCTGTGACATCTGGATCCTGAGCAAACTTCCGAATGGCTGAGCGGAATTGATGAGAAATTCCTACGGGTTCCTGCGTGTCCATAGTTAGGATGACAAAGTGGAAATCCTTTTCCACCTCTACTTCAAGAGTGAGCGAATTGTCAATCTTGCCATTTTCATACAGGGTCTGGAAACGCTTGGAAGTCCAACCAAACATCATGGCAAAAAGCAATTTCAGGGCAATTTTATAGCGATAAAGCTCCGTATCCTGTATCGTATCTTTCCCACGAATACCGATTGCCAACTTAGGACTGGCAACTTCCATCCGACTAGTAGCGGTTGGAATTACTGGCTGTAAGATGAGAGGCTCTTTTTCAATCGTTTCAGTTAATAATTTAGGAGATAAAGTCTCTTGTGTTTGGACAATATCTTCAAAAGTGGACTCTAAATCAAAATTACCAATGACAAATAAAGTCATATTGGACGGACGGTAGAAAAGCTCGAAGTTCTCTGTCAGATCTTCCACAGTAATATCTATGATTGACTCTGTCGTTCCGGCAATATCTTCTGCTAGTGGAGTTTGAGGGTAGAGATTACTCAAAGCACCAAAGAAGAGCCGATAATCTGGATCGTCTTGGTACATCTCGATTTCTTGCTGGATAATTCCTTGCTCACGCTGAACAGATGCTTCTGAAAAATTAGATTGGGAAACGAGTTCCTGCAACAGCTTCAGATTTTCTACTACACAGTTTGTCGTAGAAAACAGATAGCTGGTACGTGTAAAGCTTGTAAAGGCATTACTTTCTGCGCCAAATTTGGTAAATTCCTGCAGCAAATCCTCGCCGTTTTCACGCTCGAATAGTTTGTGCTCCAAAAAATGTGCAATCCCTGCTGGATAATGAGAAACTTGCTTTGTTTCACGTGAAACAACCTTAGTATCAACAGAGCCAAAATGTGTTGAGATGATGCCGTAGGTTTCATTAAAATCATTTTTAGGGAGTAGGTAAACCTGCAATCCATTTGCTAGCACCGCCCGATAGATGCTTTCTCCCACGGCTATATAATTGATTTTTTCTAAACCTGGATTCTGCATTATTTCCCTTCCATAAAGTAAATCGCTTGTAATTTCAACTGCTGGGCTGCTTCTATAAGATCAGCTTTGCTGACATTTTCTAATGCTTTCAGCCAAGCCTCTAGTGACAGAAATTTTTTCCCTAGAACAGAGGACATGTAAGCACGCTCAATCAAGGTGTTTTGTCGATCCTGAGCCAGAAGTATTGAATTTTTCAGCATATTCTTGGTTTGTTCAAGTTCTTCATCTGTGAAATGCCCCCGTTTCAAATCTAGAATTTGACGGTTGATTAAAGCGATGGTCTTTGTCCGATTTGCTCGGTCAATTCCAGCATAGATTCGCATCAAACCAGAAAAAATATCAAAACTACTAGAAATAGTGTAGGCTAGGCTCTCTTTTTCCCGAACATTGACAAAGAGTTTGGAGTGGGCAAATCCTCCTAATAACCCATTCAAAACAATCAGTGGCAGATGGCCACTATCCCCATATTGACTAGAAAAATGGTAGGCCAGTTCAACAATGGACTGATGTACATCTCGCTGCTCCAGCTTTTCTCTAGTTATATTTGAATAGTTTTGCTGGTAGCTAAGCTGTAAAGGCTGCTCTCGCTCAGAAAACTGGAATTCTTGAATTTTCTCACGAACAGCAATCTCATTAAAATCACCGATGAAGAAAAAATCAATTTGATCCTGATTTAGCATTTGCTGAAAAGCAGCGAAACTAGTTTCAGCTGTTTCTCTTTCTACTAGCTCGATTGTTGCCACGCGTGGAATCCGCATTTCTGGTAAATCGTAAAATAAATTATTTAACTCTCTGTGAGCATGGTAGAAATGATTCTCAATTTCAGCTTCCAAGTCTGTTAAAACATTTCTCTTTTCAATTTCAAAAGTTTTGGTATCAAAAGCCTGTCCATTTGACAGAGGAAAAAAGAGACTAGCCTTCAAAAAATCTAGTATTTCATCTGCCAACATATTTTTACGGCTCAAGAATTGATCCCGCACGAAAGAAAGATTGATATCTAGATAATGCACTAATCCCCGTCGTGAAAGGCTTGTCGAGTAATTAGCACCGTATAAATTCGCTAATTTTTCTCGAAAGGCTTGCGATGTTGGATAAAGAGCATTTGAAGTCTCCAGCATACTGGCCGTAAGAACCCGCCCAGCTATTGTTTTTTCAGACATAGGAGCTGAAAATCGCACTTTAATTTTATTGGTTTTAAATTTTTCTGACTGAATGAAGTGAAGATGTACTCCTTTTATGATTTCCATTGCGCTCCTCATACCGAATAATATAGACTTCTATTATAACACGAAATGCCGTTTAATGCTTTGTAAGGAACGGCATTTTTAGAGATTAAAGCGTTTTCTATTTTTCTAGTAAAACTTGTCCTTGAATGAGACTACCACAGAACAGTTTCTGCTTAAATTATGATATAATGACAAGGATTGAGGTGAATTATGGAATATAAATTATTTGACGAATACATTACTCTACAGGCTCTCTTAAAAGAAGTCGGTATTATTCAAAGTGGCGGAGCAATCAAGTCATTTTTAGCAGATCATCAGGTCTTTTTTAACGGTGAATTAGAAAATCGACGAGGAAAAAAACTTAGAATTGGAGATGTCGTCTCTCTTCCAGATCAGCAACTGGAGATTATCATCTTTGCCCCAAGTCAGGAGGAAATCCTTGAACATCAAGAGGAGCAAGCAGAGAAAAAAAGAGTGGCAGACTTGGTTAAAGCCATGAATAAGGACTTGAAAAAATCTCAACCAGCAAAAAAAGAACAGAAGAAAAGAAAGCCCGAGCAGAGAAGCAAAAAAGCACCTGTTCGCTTTCCAGGAACTTAAGCCATGTGGTTAAAAACGCTGAAAATTAAACATTTTCGTAATTACCAAGCTGCAGAGGTTGATTTTGATCCTGGCCTTAATATCTTTCTGGGGCAAAATGCACAGGGGAAAACCAATATTATAGAAGCCATCTATTTTTTAGCCCTTACTCGCAGTCACCGAACCCGAACCGATAAGGATTTGATTCATTTTCAAGAGAAAAATCTTCAAATTTCAGGAATCATTGAAAAAACAACGGGTAAAATCCCACTTGACATCGAGTTGACACCAAAGGGGAGAATCACCAAAATAAATCACTTAAAACAAGGGAAATTATCAGATTATATAGGGGTTGTCAACGTTGTCTTGTTTGCTCCAGAAGATTTACAGCTCATTAAAGGAGCCCCTGCTTTACGCCGAAAATTTATTGATATTGAGCTTGGGCAAATCAAGCCCATCTATCTTGCTGACTTATCTAACTATAATCATGTACTCAAGCAAAGAAATGCCTATCTTAAGGCCAATGACAGGGTAGATGAAACCTTTCTCTCTGTTCTAGATGAGCAACTGATTGATTTTGGTTGTCGTGTCATGCAACATCGTCTAGACTTTATTGAAAAGCTAGAAGGTTTTGCTCAGGAAAGTCATAGTGATATTTCTCAAGGGAAAGAGAAGTTGACAATCGAGTACTTGTCATCTGTTCCGTTTTCACGTCTCGAAGATTTGGAAGCTTCTTTTCGGTCAGCCTTATCAGAAAGTCGTAGACGAGACCTTTTCAAAAAAAATACTGGTGTTGGACCTCATCGAGACGATATCAACTTTTTTATCAATGATATGGAAGCTGGATTTGGTAGCCAAGGCCAACACCGCAGTGTTGTTCTATCTCTCAAATTAGCTGAAATTAAACTAATCGAAAGCCTTACGAAAGATACACCAATATTGTTGCTTGACGATGTAATGAGCGAACTTGACAATATGCGTCAATTAAAATTGCTAGAAACTATCTCTCAAAATATCCAGACTTTCATCACGACAACCAGCTTAGATCACTTACATAATCTACCAGATGATATCAATATTTTTCAGATAAGTCAAGGCGTAATTAAGAAAGAAGAGAATGTTAACTTTACAGATTAGTCAATAAATTGTAAATATATTTTACAACTTTGTAAATCAGAAAAACAACCTTGTCAATCTCTTGACAAGGTTGTTTTTCTTTATAATTCTATTGGACAGAGTAGTTTGGAGCTTCATTGGTGATTTGTACATCGTGAGGGTGACTTTCTTTCAAACCAGCACCACTCATCTCAATAAACTGAGCATTTTCATGAAGTTCTTGCAAGTTAGCTGCACCGACATATCCCATACCAGAACGGATACCGCCCAACATTTGGAAGACAATATCTGCAGCCGCTCCTTTATAGGCTACACGACCTTCAATTCCTTCTGGGACCAGCTTATTCGCTTCATTGACAGAACCTTGGAAGTAGCGATCGCTGGAACCTTTCTTCATAGCTGCGATAGAGCCCATTCCACGATAAGTTTTAAATTTACGTCCTTGGAAAATTTCAGTCTCACCTGGCGCTTCGTCTGTTCCAGCAAACATGGAACCAAGCATGACCGCATTTCCACCTGCAGCAAGCGCTTTGACGATATCACCTGAATACTTGATGCCTCCATCAGCAATGATGGTTTTTCCATACTCACGCGCAACTGCAGCTGCATCGTAGATTGCTGTTACTTGTGGCACACCGACACCGGCAATGACACGAGTTGTACAGATAGAACCTGGTCCGATTCCGACCTTAACCACATCAACACCGGCATCAAAGAGGGCGCGTGCACCTTCAGCAGTTGCAATATTTCCGGCAATCAAAGTGCGATCTGGGAAGTGAGCACGAATTTCAGCAATTTTACGTAGAACGCCAGCTGAATGACCATGGGCTGTATCAATAACAATGGCATCTGCTCCTGCTTCAAAGAGGGCCTCTGCACGTTCAAATGTATCTGAAGTGACACCTACCGCACCAGCAACTAGCAGACGACCAAATTCATCTTTGGCTGCATTTGGGAACTCAATCACTTTTTCAATATCTTTAATGGTGATAAGACCAGAAAGTCGACCGTTTTCATCTACTAAAGGTAGTTTTTCAATCCGGTGTTCTTGCAGAATTCTTTCAGCAGTTGCCAGATCAGTTCCGACTGGAGCTGTAACAAGATTTTCACTGGTCATGTGGTTGGAAATTGGTTGATTATAATCTGAAATAAAGCGTAAATCACGGTTAGTCAAGATACCGACTAATTTACGATTTTCCATCGTTTCAACCACTGGAACCCCACTAATGCGGTAGCGCCCCATCAATTCATCTGCTTCAGCAATCGTATGATTAGGAGTCAGGAAGAATGGATCGATAATGACACCATTTTCAGAACGTTTTACCTTACGAACTTCATCAGCCTGCTGTGCAATAGACATATTTTTGTGGATGACACCTAGACCGCCGGCACGGGCAATGGCGATCGCCATTTGACTTTCGGTAACTGTATCCATAGCCGCAGTAATAATTGGGATATTTAATTTTAAATTCTCAGCAAGTTTTGTACTTAAATCAGCATCATTTGGCAACACATGACTTTCAGCTGGAATGAGCAATACATCATCAAAGGTAAAACCTTTTTTCAAAAATTTAGTGTCCCAGTTAGACATCCACAGTTTCCTCTTTTCTTATATATTGAGCAGGGCTCGTCTTTTTATTGTTAATATCATACCATTCTATAGGCATTTGTCAATGATTATTATGCAAAAATTAAAAACCATCTCTTTTGAAGGTAAAAGACGATGGTTTTTGATACAATCTGCTATTATTGTTCGTTATTTAAAGTAATTAATTCCCATTGCATTTTTGACTTCTGACAGGGTTTGTCCAGCAACTTGTCGAGCACGATCACTGCCTTCTTTCAGCATCTCATAGACTTGTCCCATGTCTTTTGCAAACTCGAGACGACGCTCTTTGATTGGTCCTAATTCCCGCTCTAAAATATCCAGGAGATAGCGTTTAGTTTTGACATCCCCCAGACCACCGCGTTGGTAGTGCTCTTTCATAGCTGTAATTTCAGCAGCATCTTCTGGCCGACCAAAAACATCCAGATAATGGAAAACCATATTACCTTCGATTTTTCCTGGATCTTCAACTTTGATGTGGTCGGGATCGGTGTACATACTCATAACCTTTTTCTTGAGTGTATCCATGTCATCTGCTAGATAAATCCCATTGTTCAATGATTTGGACATTTTAGCATTACCATCAAGCCCTGGTAAACGCCCAGCTGCTTCATTTTCTGGATAAATCCCTTCAGGCTCCACCAAAACCTCACAATTATAAGCATGATTGAAAGAACGAACAATTTCACGTGTCTGCTCAATCATTGGTTTCTGGTCATTTCCGACAGGTACATAATTGGCCTTAAAGGCTGTAATATCAGCTGCTTGAGAGATAGGATAAACCAAAAAGCCAGTTGGGATACTTTCTCCAAAACCTTTCTGAGCAATTTCTGTCTTGACAGTTGGATTGCGCTCTAAACGAGCTAAAGACACCAAATTCATGTAGTACATTGACAGTTCTGCCAACTCTGGAATCTGACTTTGGATAAAAATAGTCACTTTTTTCGGATCCAGTCCAGCTGCTAGATAATCTAAAGCTACATTGCCAATGGATTCTACAATCGTTTGTGGATCTTTCGCATGGTCTGTCAGAGCTTGTTGGTCCGCCAGAAAAACAAACATCTCATACTTGTCTTGATTTTGTAAAAGGACACGGTTACGTAAGCTTCCTACATAATGACCAATATGTAATTTTCCAGTCGGACGGTCTCCGGTTAAAATAATGGGTTTTGTCATTGCTTGCTCCTCAATTAGTGTTGTTCTCATTATATCATTTTCAAAGAAAATGCGGAAGAATCTAGAAGAAAAAAGAAGAATCATAGTTTAAAAGAAATTGGTTGACAATATATTTACAGCATGTTTACAAAGTTGACAGCATTTTTATCTCTTAAAATAGTTTTTTATTCCATAATAATTTGAAAAAAGAAGAATTTTCTAGTAAAATGGAGGAGATTACATATATAGGAGAAAATCATTGCTTACAGTATCTGATGTGTCACTGCGTTTCAGTGATCGAAAATTATTTGATGAAGTAAATATTAAATTTACAGAAGGAAATACCTATGGTCTGATTGGGGCAAATGGTGCAGGTAAGTCTACCTTCTTGAAGATTCTAGCTGGGGATATTGAGCCAACGACAGGTCATATTTCTTTAGGGCCAGATGAGCGACTCTCTGTTTTGCGCCAAAATCATTTTGACTATGAGGATGAGCGGGTCATTGATGTCGTTATCATGGGGAACGAGCACCTTTACAGCATTATGAAAGAGAAAGATGCTATTTATATGAAGCCTGACTTTTCTGACGAGGATGGGGTTCGAGCGGCTGAGCTGGAAGGTGAATTTGCTGAACTTGGTGGCTGGGAAGCTGAAAGTGAAGCATCTCAATTGCTACAAAACCTCAATATTCCAGAAGACTTGCATTACCAAAATATGAGTGAATTGACAAACGGCGACAAGGTTAAGGTCCTTCTTGCAAAGGCTCTTTTTGGCAAGCCAGATGTCTTACTTCTGGACGAGCCGACCAATGGTTTGGATATCCAGTCTATCACTTGGTTGGAAGATTTCTTGATTGATTTTGAGAATACAGTTATTGTCGTATCCCACGACCGTCACTTCTTAAATAAAGTTTGTACGCATATGGCTGACCTTGATTTTGGTAAGATCAAACTTTATGTCGGAAACTATGATTTCTGGAAAGAATCAAGTGAATTGGCAGCTAAGTTGCTCGCTGACCGAAATGCTAAGGCGGAAGAAAAAATCAAACAATTGCAAGAGTTTGTGGCTCGCTTCTCTGCCAATGCTTCTAAGTCTAAACAGGCAACATCTCGTAAAAAGATGCTGGATAAGATTGAATTGGAAGAAATTGTTCCGTCAAGTCGAAAATATCCATTTATCAGCTTTAAAGCGGAACGGGAAATCGGGAATGATCTCTTGACAGTAGAAAATCTTTCTGTCAAGATCGACGGCGAAACCATTCTTGACAATATCAGCTTTATCCTGCGTCCTGGCGATAAGACAGCTTTGATTGGACAAAATGATATTCAAACAACTGCCTTGATTCGTGCCTTGATGGGAGATATTGACTATGAAGGAACTATCAAGTGGGGCGTCACAACCAGTCGTTCTTATTTGCCAAAAGATAATTCTCGTGACTTTGCTGGTGGTGAATCTATTCTTGACTGGCTTCGTCAATTTGCTAGTAAAGAAGAAGACGATAATACCTTCCTTCGAGGTTTCTTAGGTAGGATGCTTTTCTCTGGCGATGAGGTTAACAAGCCTGTCAACGTCTTGTCAGGTGGAGAAAAAGTTCGGGTTATGTTGTCTAAACTGATGCTTCTCAAGTCAAATGTTTTGGTTTTGGACGATCCTACTAATCACTTGGATTTGGAATCTATTTCTAGTCTTAATGATGGTTTGAAGAACTTTAAGGAGTCGATCATCTTTGCTAGCCATGACCATGAGTTTATTCAAACCTTGGCCAATCATATCATTGTTCTCTCAAAAAATGGTGTGATTGACCGCATTGACGAGACATATGATGAATTTTTGGAAAATCAAGAAGTTCAGGCAAAAGTCAAAGAACTTTGGAAAGATTAATAAGTTGTCAATGTAGGTTGACAGAGGTTTACAGAGGCATGAAACAACGTTTCGGCCTCTTTCTCTATAAGAAACATGGAAAAAATCAGATATTTTTTTAAGAAAAATTGGCTTTATTTAGCTTCCTTCATCTTACCTTTTCTCATTATGTTTTTTATTTATCTGAGTCAAGGTATCTACTGGGGTAGCGATACTTCTCCGCTTCTTGGAGACGGCTTCCATCAATATGTCGTATTTGATACGACTTTGAGAAATATTCTTCACGGAACGGATAGTCTTTTTTACACGTTTTCAAGTGGATTGGGACAGAATTTCTATGCCCTATCTAGCTATTATCTAGGAAGTTTCCTTTCCCCCTTCGTCTACTTTTTCGATTTAAAATCAATGCCGGATGCAGTTTACTTGTTTACTCTTATTAAGTTTGGCTTGATTGGGTTGACAACTTGTATTAGCATTAAAGGGATCTTTAAAAAAATTCCAGAAACACTAATCTTGATTCTGTCAACTTCGTTTGCTTTGATGAGTTTCTCAGTTAGTCAACTTGAAATAAAAACTTGGTTAGATGTATTTATAGTAGTCCCCCTTATCATCTTTGGTTTACACAAGTTGATGAATGAGCAAGGGAGAGTTTTATACTTTACAAGCTTGTCAATTCTCTTTATCCAAAATTATTATTTTGGTTACATGATGGCCTTGTTTTTAGTCCTTTGGTACCTCGTTCAGCTTTCTTGGGATTTTAAGGCCAGGATTCGGTCTCTCCCTGATTTTGCTATCGTGTCAATATTAGCAGGCCTTACTAGTTTAATTATGATTTTGCCGACTTATCTAGATCTGAGTTCACATGGTGAGACCTTGACAAAGGTCGAAGACTTATTTACTGAAAAAAGTTGGTACTTGGATGTTTTTGCTAAAAATTTTGTAGGAAGTTTTGATACGACTAAGTATGGATCCATTCCTATGATTTATGTTGGTCTATTTCCTCTTATTTTAAGTATCTTATTTTTCACGATAAAAAGTATTAAGCTTCGCGTGAAACTGGCCTACATTTTCTTGATTAGCATTTTTATAGTGAGTTTTCGACTGCAGTATCTGGATTTGCTTTGGCAAGGAATGCATGCGCCAAATATGTTTTTGCATCGCTATTCTTGGCTCTTTTCTCTTCTTATCATTTTGATGGCTGCAGAAACGCTCAATCGTTTGGAGGAAGTTAAATGGCGACAAGTATTCCTTAGCTTTCTGCTCATTTCTTTTGGTTTTCTAGCCACTTTGCATTATAGAAAACACTATGATTTTCTTGGTCCCGAAAATTACATTTTTACTTTAGAGTTCTTCCTTGCCTATCTCTTAATCAGCTTCGCTTTTATTCGTTGTCATGTTAGGCAGAGTATGTTTACACTATCTTTACTATTTTTTGTGATTTTTGAGCTTACCTTAAACGCTTATTATCAGGTTGATGGAATTGCTAAAGAATGGGTCTTTGCAAGTCGTTCGTCCTATTCGAAAAAAATGGATGAAATTGACAATCTTGTCAAGTATAGTAAGAGGGAAAATAGAGATTTTTTTCGAACAGAGAGGCTTGATCCTCAGACTGGGAATGACAGTATGAAATTTAATTATAATGGAATTTCTCAATTTTCATCAGTTAGAAATACGCAAGCAAGCTCGACTTTAGATAAATTAGGTTTTAAATCGGCAGGAACTAATCTTAATCTTCGCTATCAAAATAATAGCATTTTGATGGATAGCCTTTTTACTGTAAAGTATAACTTGTCTGAAACAGATCCGCAGAAATTTGGTTTTTCTGCAGAGAAGACTGAGGGGTCAATGACATTGTATGAAAATAATTATGCTTTGGGCTTGGCTTTCTTAACCAATGATATTTACAAAGATGTCAAGTTCACTAATTTAACACTTGACAATCAGACAGCCTTTTTAAATCAATTATCGGGTTTGAATCATAAATATTATGAGCGAATTTCTATAGCTGCTAATGAGGAAGAAACTGAAGGGAAAGTAACTGCAAGCATCGAAAATGACGCTCAATTAAGCTATTCTAGCGTCACTTACACAATTGAGGTGCCTGCAGGTAGTCAAGTCTATGTCAACCTTGCAGATCTTGATTTTTCAAACGATAATCAGACGGATGTCAATATCACTGTAAATGGAATCACGAATCGTTATCTGACCCATAATGTTTTTCCATTTTTGAATATTGGTTACTTTAAGGAAGCACAGACGGTTTCTATTCAATTTTCTTTTCCAGAGAATCGAAATGTTTCTTTTAACCAACCAGAGTTCTTCTCTGTGGATGTAAATAAATATCAGCAACTCATAAGTAAATTGAAAGAACAAGAGGTTTCTGTGACGACAAAATCCAATACGGTAACGGTTGATTATCATGCGGATAGAGATAGTTCTCTCTTTTTCACCATTCCTTATGATAAGGGCTGGACAGCTAGTGTAGATGGCAAGAAGGTACCGTTAAAACGTGCGCAGAATGGTTTTATGAAACTTGATGTGAGCAGAGGAGCAGGCAGAGTTACCTTATCATTTGTTCCAAGAGGATTAAAGGAAGGAACTGCAGCTTTTATTTTAGGAATAGTTTTATTTTTCTTCTATGATAGGGTTCGATTTAAATGGATCAAAAAACATAGGGATAGTTCAGCATAACCTTTACATCATCAAAAAACTTTAGAATATAGGTCTGTTTTTACAAGTTCTTCAATAGTCTGTAATATAATTCATCAAAGTAATAAAGTTCTGTAATACTTTTGCTTTAGGATAGATATATCACAGAAAAGGAGAATTCTAAACATGAATTTGTATTTTAAAAATAGAATGATGAAAGCAGGCTTGTTCAGTTTGATGGCAGGAGCTGCTGCTTTGCTTCCGATTGTAGCCAATGCAGAAAGTTATACTGTCAATTCAGGTGACACCTTGTCCGCGATTGCTGCTTCTCATCAGACGACTGTTGACAAGATTGCGCAAAAAAACAAGATTAGCAATATCAATCTGATTAGTGTTGGCCAGGTTTTAGAACTGGACGATGATGTATCTGAGCAAATGACTGTTGAAAAATCAGATAAGGCTGAGCAATCTACTGTAAACCTAAGTTCTGGCTTGAGTGCTGAGGATGCAGAGGCTAAGGAGTGGATTGCTCAAAAAGAATCCAGCGGCAGTTATACAGCGCAAAATGGGCAATACTATGGTCGCTATCAGTTGACCATCACCTATCTAAATGGAGATTTATCACCAGAAAATCAAGAGAAGACAGCGGATGCTTATGTAGCAGGTCGCTATGGCTCATGGTCGGCTGCTAAAAATTTCTGGTTAGCAAATGGCTGGTATTAAAACTTTAGGAAAAATTATATTTACAGGGATTGGAGTTTATATTCTAGTCCCTTTTTTATAATTATTAGTACATTTTTGCTTGGAATATGATATTTTTTATCAAGATGTTTACAATACTGTAAATTTACTTGACAACTTATAAAGCTCTTCAGATTGGCCAAAGGTTATTCGTTGTTCTCCGTGCTAAATCATGCTATAATAGACCTTGCTCAAGCGACCTTCAATCGTTGAAAGCACAGCACGACCTTCAATCGTGAAATAACGAAAAGATGGGAGAACACAATGAATGATAACTCTAAGATTCGTGTCGTTGTTGGTATGAGCGGAGGTGTTGATTCATCAGTAACTGCCTTGCTCTTGAAAGAGCAAGGTTACGATGTGATTGGTATCTTCATGAAAAACTGGGACGACACAGATGAATTTGGTGTCTGCACAGCCACAGAAGACTACAAAGATGTAGCAGCTGTTGCAGATCAAATTGGCATTCCTTACTACTCTGTCAACTTTGAAAAAGAGTATTGGGATCGCGTTTTTGAATACTTCTTGGCGGAATACCGAGCTGGTCGGACTCCGAACCCAGATGTTATGTGTAACAAGGAAATCAAGTTTAAAGCCTTCCTTGACTATGCCTTGACACTGGGTGCAGATTACGTAGCAACGGGTCACTATGCTCAGGTGAAGAGAGACCAAGATGGCTTGGTTCACATGCTGCGTGGCAAGGACAACAATAAGGATCAGACTTACTTCCTAAGCCAACTATCACAGGAACAACTGCAAAAGACTATGTTTCCTCTGGGTCATTTAGAAAAACCAGAAGTTCGAGCAATTGCTGAAAGAGCTGGTTTAGCTACAGCTAAGAAAAAAGACTCGACAGGTATTTGCTTCATTGGTGAGAAGAATTTTAAAGAATTTCTGAGTCAATATTTACCAGCCCAACCTGGTCGTATGATGACCTTGGAAGGCCGAGATATGGGCCAGCATGCAGGACTCATGTATTATACTATTGGCCAGCGGGGTGGACTTGGAATTGGTGGACAACATGGTGGTGATAATGAGCCTTGGTTTGTGGTTGGAAAAGATCTAAGCCAAAATATTCTTTACGTTGGTCAGGGCTTTTATCATGACAATTTGATGTCAACCAGTCTTGACGCTAGTCAGGTTCATTTCACAAAAGAAATGCCAGAAGAATTTACTATGGAATGTACAGCTAAGTTCCGTTATCGTCAGCCTGATTCCAAAGTGACAGTTACTGTAAAGGGTGACAAGGCAGTCGTCAACTTTGATAAACCACAAAGGGCTATTACTCCAGGTCAAGCAGTCGTCTTCTATGATGGCGATGAGTGCCTGGGTGGAGGCTTGATTGACAGAGCTTATAAGAATGGTCAAGTCTTGCAGTACATTTAGATTGACAATTCAACATAATTTGCTAAAATAAGATAAGCAATACCTATGATGGTCAAAGCTCATGGATGTTGCAGGCTTTTTTGTCCTGCACTTCTAGAGACTTGGCCTTTTTTGGTGAAAAAATGAAGGAAAAAGAAATGATACACAATTTTACTGAAAGTTATGATGTTATCGTGATTGGAGCAGGGCACGCTGGGGTTGAGGCATCGCTTGCTGCTAGTCGAATGGGTTGTAAAGTTCTTTTGGCAACCATCAATATTGAGATGCTGGCTTTTATGCCTTGTAATCCCTCTATCGGAGGGTCTGCAAAAGGCATTGTTGTCCGTGAAGTAGATGCTTTGGGCGGGGAAATGGCTAAGAATATCGATAAGAGCTATATCCAGATGAAAATGCTCAACACGGGTAAGGGACCTGCAGTTCGGGCTCTTCGGGCGCAGGCAGATAAAGAGCTCTATTCTAAAGAAATGCGCAAGACTGTTGAAAATCAAGAAAATTTGACTTTGCGACAAACCATGATTAATGAAATCTTGGTAGAAGATGATAAGGTCATTGGGGTTAAAACAGCGACGCAACAGGAGTATGCGGCTAAAGCCGTCATTGTTACGACTGGAACAGCTTTGCGGGGAGAAATCATCATTGGTGATCTCAAGTATTCATCTGGTCCAAACCATAGCTTGGCAGCCATTCCTTTAGCAGATAACCTGCGGGATCTAGGCTTTGAAATTGGTCGTTTTAAGACAGGAACACCTCCGCGTGTCAAGGCATCATCTATCAATTATGATGTGACCGAAATTCAGCCAGGTGATGAAAAGGCCAATCATTTCTCTTACACATCTCGTGATGAAGACTATGTGAAAGATCAAGTGCCTTGCTGGCTGACTTATACCAATGCAGAAAGTCATGAAATTATCCAAAATAACCTGCACCGTGCTCCTATGTTTTCAGGTATCGTTAAAGGAGTAGGGCCACGTTATTGTCCGTCTATTGAGGATAAGATTGTCCGTTTTGCGGATAAGGAACGCCACCAGCTTTTCTTAGAGCCTGAGGGTCGTGATACGGAAGAAGTTTATGTGCAGGGGCTGTCAACTAGTTTGCCAGAAGATGTACAGAAGGACTTGGTTCACTCTATCAAGGGTCTAGAAAATGCTGAGATGATGCGGACAGGCTATGCCATTGAGTATGATATGATTATGCCTCACCAATTGCGGGCAACCTTGGAAACCAAGAAAATTTCAGGGCTCTTTACAGCAGGTCAGACTAATGGAACTTCTGGCTATGAAGAAGCCGCTGGTCAAGGGATTATCGCTGGGATTAATGCAGCTTTGAAGATCCAAGGGAAGCCGGAGTTAATCTTGAAGCGCAGTGATGGTTACATTGGAGTTATGATTGATGATTTAGTGACCAAGGGGACCGTTGAACCTTATCGCCTCTTGACTAGCCGAGCGGAGTACCGTTTGATTCTCCGCCATGACAATGCCGATATGCGTTTGACAGAGATTGGCCGAGAAATTGGTCTTGTAGATGATGAACGCTGGGCTCGCTTTGAGATTAAAAAGAATCAGTTTGACAATGAAATGAAGCGCTTGGAATCCATCAAGTTGAAACCTGTCAAGGAAACCAATGCTAAAATAGAAGCGCTTGGCTTTAAAGCTCTGACAGATGCAGTGACAGCCAAAGAATTTATGCGGCGACCGGAAGTGTCTTATCAAGATGTGGTTCAATTCATTGGTCCAGCGGTAGAAGAGTTGGATGAAAAGATTATCGAGCTAATTGAGACAGAGATTAAGTACGAAGGTTATATTTCTAAAGCTCTTGATCAAGTTGAGAAGATGAAACGCATGGAAGAAAAGAGGATTCCAGCCAATATTGATTGGGATGATATTGATTCGATTGCGACAGAAGCGCGACAGAAGTTTAAGAAAATCAATCCAGAAACGATTGGTCAGGCAAGCCGTATTTCGGGTGTCAATCCAGCAGATATTTCTATTTTGATGGTTTACTTAGAAGGCAAGTCTAGAAGCATTTCTAAAAATAAAGCAAAATCATAGCCATAAAAACGTACTATCTTATTGATAGTACGTTTTTATATAGCTTACAGAATTGTAAATGTCTGTTTACAAAAAAATCTTTTTATATAGAGAGAACTTTACAACTATTGTCAACCTTTGTTTAATGAAGTTTACAAGGTTTACATATCTTGTGAATTGATTATGAATGCTTATTTGAGAATAGATCCGGGATTTGAGCCTTTCTTGCTTCACAAGTATCCAGAGGCAGTGAAAACTCGCTTTTTTTAAGAAAATATGGTAAAATGGCGCAATAAGAGGTTTTTTAATGAAAAGAATTCGTTTTTCCCCGAGCCACTTTGCGATAGTGGGGTTTACTTCCTTTATCATATTAGCTATTTGTCTACGCCTTTTTGGTGATAGTTTGCCTATGCTGGTGTCTCTTTTTACAGTGTTGGCGCTCTTGGTTTGGCTATTTATACAGCAGCAAAGAGTGACTGAATTGGACGAGCTTGAGCAGATTCGCTATGTCAATCATCAAGCAGAAGGAAGTTTGGCTTCCTTGTTGGATAAGATGCCTGTTGGTGTGATTAAAATAAATGAAAATAGTGGAGATGTGGACTGGTTCAATCCTTATGCCGAATTGATTTTTACAACGGATGAGGGTGAGCTAAATAGTGATCTCCTGCGGGAAATTATTCACATTGCTGCTTCACAAGCGGGTAGTTATGCAACAGTGGGGGATAATCAATATTCTGTTTATTTTGATTCAGCTTCTAGCGTCCTGTATTTTTTTGATGCATCAAATGAGTATGAAGCGACAGTTGGACTAGTGACAACGCGGCCAGTTATCGGTATCGTTTCGGTTGACAATTATGACGACTTGGAAGATGCCGTTTCAGACTCGGACATCAGCCATGTCAACAGTTTTGTTGCCAACTTTGTTGCCGAGTTTTCTGATCAATTTCACATGTTTTACCGTCGGGTGGGGATGGATCGCTATTATCTATTTACGGATTATACGGTTTTGGAACAACTGATGGATAGTAAATTTTCGATTATTGACCAATTTCGGATAGAAGCTAAGAATCGAAAACTTCCTTTGACGCTTAGTATGGGCTTTTCTTACGGGGATGGCAAGCATGATGAAATTGGTAAGACCGCGCTCCTCAATCTTAACCTAGCTGAGGTTCGGGGTGGTGACCAAGCGGTTGTCAAAGAGAATGATGAGACCAAGAATCCAGTTTACTTCGGTGGTGGAACGGCTGCATCTGTTAAACGTACACGCACGCGTACCAGAGCCATGATGACTGCTATCTCGGATAAAATTAAGAGCGTGGATCAGGTTTTTGTAGTTGGCCATCGCAATCTTGATATGGATGCTTTAGGCTCTGCTGTTGGTATGCAGCTTTTTGCCAGCAATATCATTGAGAAAGCTTATGTTGTGTATGATGACCAACAGATGGGCTCAGACATCTATCGCTCCATTCAAAAATTGACGTCGGAAGGCGCTGATTATCTTTTGTCGATTTCGGAAGCCATGAACCGAGTGACCAGTCGTTCGCTCTTGATAATGGTGGACCACTCGAAGCTAGCTTTAACGCTTTCAAGGGAATTATTTGACCGATTTAGTCAGACGATTGTGGTGGATCATCACCGCCGCGATGAGGATTTCCCTGAAAATGCAGTCATCGCCTATATCGAAAGTGGAGCTAGCAGTGCCAGCGAATTGGTAACGGAGCTGATTCAGTTCCAAAATTCCAAGAAGAATCGCCTGAATAAAATTCAAGCCAGCCTGCTCATGGCCGGGATTATGCTGGATACCAAGAAATTCACCTCCAGAGTGACGAGCCGAACCTTTGATGTAGCCAGTTATTTGCGAGCTCGGGGCAGTGATAGTGTGGTCATTCAGGATATTTCTTCGACGAATTTTGAAGAGTATCGAGCAGTCAATGAGCTGATTTTGACAGGTAAGAAGCTTTTGCCAAATGTAATTGTAGCAGCGGGTCCTGAAAATGCCAGCTATGATACAGTCGTCATTAGTAAGGCAGCTGACACCATGCTTGCCATGTCGGGCATTGAAGCAACATTTGTAGTCAGCAAGAATACCGAAGGTTACGTATCCATTTCAGCTCGTAGTCGCAGCAAGATCAATGTTCAGCGGATTATGGAGAAAATGGGTGGTGGCGGCCACTTTAATCTAGCAGCAGCGCAAGTTAGCGATCAAACGGTTGCTGAAGTCACTCAGCGTCTAAATCAAGAGATTATGGATCAAGTGATGGATAATGAAGAATCACTAGAAAAGGAGAAATAAAATGAAAGTTATTTTTTTAGCAGATGTAAAAGGAAAAGGGAAAAAAGGGGAAATCAAGGAAGTGCCTACTGGCTACGCTCAAAATTTCCTGATTAAGAAAAATCTGGCTAAGGAAGCCAATGCACAAGCTATCGGTGAGCTGAGAGGTAAGCAAAAATCTCAGGAAAAGGCTCACGCAGAGATGGTGGCAGAGGCTCAAGCTATCAAAGCTAAGTTGGAAGAAGAAGCAACGGTTGTTGCGTTTACAGAGAAGGTCGGACCAGACGGACGGACTTTCGGTTCGATTACCAACAAGAAAATTGCTGATGAACTACAAAAGCAGTTTGGCTTAAAAATTGACAAACGGAATATCAAGGTTGATTCTCCCATTCGTTCGATTGGTCTGATTGATGTTCCTGTAAAGATTTACCAAGATGTGACAGGTGTGATTCGCCTGCGGGTTACGGAAGGGTAGAAAGGGAATAAAGGAAGGATTCACCTATGGCAGAGATTGATGAGTTGCGAGCTCAGCCTCAAGATATTTTAGCAGAACAGTCTGTACTAGGGGCCATTTTCATTGATGAGAGCAAACTGGTCTTTGTCCGTGAATATATTGAGCCTGGAGATTTCTTTAAATATGCTCATCGGCTGATTTTTAAGGCCATGATTGACTTGGCGGATCGTGGGGATGCTATCGATGCGACCACTGTCCGCAATATTTTGGATAGCCAAGGAGACTTGCAGAATATTGGCGGACTGAGCTATCTGGTGGAGGTCGTTAACTCTGTACCGACTTCTGCCAATGCAGAGTACTATGCCAAGATCGTTTCTGAAAAAGCAATCTTACGCCGCCTGATTTCACGCTTGACAGAATCCATTAACCAAGCCTATGATGGTGAGAGACCATCTGAGGAAATCATTGCGGGTGCGGAAAAGGCCCTGATTGATGTCAGCGAAACGGCCAGCCGTAGCGGTTTTAAAACAATCCAGGATATTCTAAATCTTAACTTCGCTAGTCTGGAAGCTCGTTCTCAGCAAACTACTGATATTACGGGGATTGCGACGGGTTACCGTGAGTTGGATAAGATGACGACGGGCTTGCATGAAGAAGAGTTAATCATCCTAGCTGCTCGTCCAGCGGTCGGTAAGACAGCCTTTGCCCTCAATATCGCCCAGAATATTGGGACTAAGCTGGATAAGACAGTGGCTATCTTCTCTCTAGAAATGGGGGCAGAGAGTCTGGTGGATCGGATGCTGGCTTCAGAGGGAGTGATTAATTCTCACTCTATCCGTACGGGGCAACTGACAGATGAAGAGTGGCAGAAATATACTATTGCGACAGCGAATCTGGCCAATGCTAGTATCTATATTGATGACACGCCAGGGATTCGGATTACGGAGATTCGTTCGCGGGCTCGCAAGCTGTCTCAAGAGACAGGCAATCTTGGCCTGATTTTAATTGACTATCTGCAATTGATTACAGGAACGGGTCGTGAAAACCGTCAGCAGGAAGTTTCGGAAATTTCTCGCCAGCTTAAGATTTTAGCGAAGGAACTCAAGGTGCCGGTTATTGCTCTGAGTCAGCTCTCGCGTGGCGTGGAGCAACGGCAGGATAAGCGCCCAGTACTATCAGATATTCGGGAATCTGGATCTATCGAGCAGGACGCGGATATCGTAGCCTTTCTTTACCGAGATGACTATTATGAACGGGCTGGTGAGGAAGAGGAAGGCATTCCTAACAACAAGGTTGAAGTCATTATTGAGAAAAACCGGAGCGGAGCGCGTGGTACGGTTGAGCTAATTTTCCAAAAAGAATATAATAAATTTTCAAGTATTTCTAAAAGAGAGGATGTATAGTATGAGTGATGCATTTACAGATGTAGCAAAAATGAAGAAAATCAAGGAGGACATCAAGGCTCACGAGGGGCAGATGGTGGAAATGACCTTGGAAAATGGCCGTAAGCGCCAAAAAAGTAAACAAGGTCGTTTGATTGAAGTTTATCCTTCTCTATTTATCGTTGAGTATGAAAATGAAGGGGGGCAGCCGGGTGAAATTGCCAACACCTATGTGGAGTCCTATACTTACTCAGATATTTTGACAGAGAAAAATTTAATTCGCTATTTTGACTAAGAATAATAGGTGATTCCAGAACTTTGTATTGCTTCCTAGAGTTGGGTAAACCCCAACTTTGAGGAACAGTTCATTTCTGGGATTTTTCTTAACCTAAATATGCTATACCAAGGATGGTGAAGACCATCCGAAATAGCGGATTTGCAATGGCATGAGCTAGAACTTACGAAAGCTCCTACATATAGAGAAAGGACTGGTGAAAGAAATGATAAGAAATTTAGTTTTTGACTTAGGAAATGTCTTGATTGAATGGAATTCTGAGAAAATTTTGACCACTTTCGAACCTGAGAAAGAGCGTCGACAGATTCTTAGACAGGCTATTTTTGATTCGGGTGTCTGGCATCAAACAGACAAGGGAGAGTTGAGCTTGAAAGAAGCCTGTGACGAAGTGCTAGCTCAGCTGGATGACTCCTACCATCCTGCTGTTCAGAATATCTTCTACAATTGGTATGAGGTTGTAGAGGTTTACAGTGGTTTACAGGAAAAGATTCGACTATGGGCTAATCAAGGTTATCGCATTTACATCCTGTCAACTACTTGCGAGATTTTTTACCGTATTGAAAAAGCTGGTTCACTGCCCATCTTTCCACTACTGTCGGGCTATATCCTTTCCTCAGAAGTCGGGGTTGTCAAGCCAGAGCTAGAGATTTATCAAAAGCTACTAAAAAAGTATAGTCTTGATCCGACAGAGTCAGTCTTTATTGATGACATTCAAGCTAACTTGGATACGGCAGCTGAACTGGGTTTTGAAACCATCTTATCCACAAGTGAGCCAGAGAATATCAGGGCTATGGAGTCTTTGTTGGCTGCGAAAGGGAAGTTTGGCTAATTGATGATCGTTTGCTTCACTTATCGTTGAAAAGGAGTGAGTCCAAGCTCCAATCTTGACATTTGCTGATGATTGCGTTATCATAATCCTATATATGGGAGTCTGTGTACAGTCTGAGAGGAAGTGTAAGCTTCGACCGCACCTGATCTGGATAATGCCAGCGTAGGGAATTGTATTTGTAAAGACCTTGTGGTTTTGCTAAAATGGGGAATTATTCACCAATCTTTAGTTTACTGATGCATGCAACACCTTTTCCATATTGGAGAAGGTGTTTTTGTATGGAAAGTAAGGTGTTTATAAAGGGAGCTCGCTGTCTTTTTGTTTAAAAACCAAGTTATTTTCTTGTGAATTTTAATCCTATCTGCATACATTATTCTCAGATGAAGCATGAAAGTAAGGAGGTGAAGAGATGAAAGCCAGTATCGCTTTACAAATTCTTCCTTTGTCACATGATGTGAATCGTTTGGCAGTCATAGAGGAAGTAATTGAGTTTTTGCAAAAACAGCCAGTGAAGATGGTCGTGACGCCTTTTGAGACCGTTCTAGAAGGGGAATGGGAGACCTTATTTCCTATTCTGCAGCAGGCGATTGAGCTTGCAGGTACTCAGGCAGACAATGTTTTTGCTAATGTGAAAATAAACTATGGAAAGATTTTAAGTATTGATGAAAAACTTGAAAAATATCCTGCGGCAGCAGATTAGCCTTTTGGGTATGCTGGGAGTCCTTGCCATCTGGCAGGTTATGGGCTGGCTCAAGCTCTTGCCCAAGTTTATCCTGCCGACACCTCTGGAAATCGGCCAGGCCTTTATCAGAGATGCCGGATTTCTAGCAAGTCATAGCTGGGCCACCTTAAAAGTAGCTTTGCTGGGGTTAGTCTTGGGTGTCATCTTGGCCTGTATACTAGCTGTGCTCATGGACAGCATGAGCTGGCTCAATGATTTGGTTTACCCTATGATGGTCGTGGTGCAGACGATTCCGACCATTGCTTTGGCGCCAATCTTGGTTCTCTGGCTGGGTTATGGGATTTTGCCCAAGATTGTACTCATTATTCTGACGACGACTTTTCCGATTATCGTCAGTATTCTGGATGGTTTTCGGCATTGTGACCGGGATACTCTGACTCTCTTTGAGCTTATGCAGGCCAATCGCTGGCAGATTCTCTGGCATTTTAAGATTCCAGCTAGTCTGCCCTATTTCTATGCGGGCTTGCGTGTCAGTGTTTCCTACGCCTTTATCACGACCGTTGTTTCCGAATGGCTGGGCGGTTTCGAAGGCTTGGGTGTTTATATGATTCAGTCCAAGAAACTTTTCCAGTACGATACTATGTTTGCTATTATCATATTGGTTTCGGTTATCAGTCTTCTGGGGATGAAGCTGGTGGCTGTCAGTGAAAAATATGTCATTAAGTGGAAATAGGAGCTCAGCTCTGCTATTTCCCAAAAAAGAAAAGAGGATTATAATGAAAAAAACCTATAAAATGTTGTTGGCAGGTTTGGCTGCCGTATCAATCATCGGCCTAGCGGCCTGCAGTCAGTCGAAATCAACGTCTGAAAGCAAGGATAAAAAAATTGATTTTATCCTAGACTGGTCACCTAACACTAATCATACCGGTCTTTATGTGGCTCAGGAAAAGGGTTACTTCAAGGAGGCAGGCGTGGATGTGGATATCAAGTTGCCGCCTGAAGATAGCAGTTCGGATTTGATTATCAATGGCAAGGCACCTTTTGGTATTTACTTCCAGGACTCCATGGCTAAAAAACTGGATAAGGGTGCAGAAATCACAGCTGTGGCGGCTATTGTAGAGCATAATACTTCGGGCATTATTTCTAAGAAGTCTGCAGGGATTAATGGTCCCAAGGATCTGGCTGGGAAGAAATATGGCACCTGGAATGATCCAGTGGAGCTAGGCATGCTCAAAACCTTGGTCGAAAGCCAAGGTAGCAAGTTTGATGATGTAGAGAAGGTTCCAAATAACGATTCCAACTCCATTACGCCGATTGAAAATGGTTTGTTTGATGCAGCCTGGATTTATCATGGCTGGGACGGCATCATGGCTCAGACTCAGGGCATGGACACTAATTTCTTTTATATGAAGGACTATGTCAAGGAGTTTGACTATTATTCTCCAGTGATTATTGCCAATAATGACTATCTGAAGAAGAATCCGGACGAAGCGAAAAAGGTTTTACAGGCCATCAAGAAGGGCTACCAATATGCTATGGAGCACCCTGAAGAAGCGGCGGATATTTTAATTGAGCATGCGCCAGAGTTGAAAACTAAGCGTGACTTTGTCTTGGCTTCTCAAAAATATTTGTCCGAGCAATATGCATCGGATAAGGACAAGTGGGGTCAGTTTGAGGCTAGCCGCTGGAATGCCTTTTATAAATGGGCCAAGAACAACGGCATTGTGAACAATGACTTGAGTGATAAGGGATTCAGCAACGATTATATAAAATAATGACAGAAATTAAACTTGAAAATGTAAGCTATGCTTATGATGAGCAGCGGATTTTGAAAGATATCAGCCTGGAAGTAGAAGCAGGCCAGGTCGTAGCGATTTTGGGGCCTAGTGGAGTCGGGAAAACGACCCTCTTTAATCTGATTGCTGGGATTTTGGAGGTCCAGTCGGGCAGGATTGTCCTAGATGGGCAGGAAAATCCTAAGGGCCGGGTGAGTTATATGCTGCAGAAGGACTTGCTGCTGGAGCACAAGACGGTGCTGGGCAATGTCATCTTGCCCCTGCTAATCCGAAAAGTATCCAAAAAGGAAGCGACGGAGCAGGCAAGTCAGATTTTGAAGGAGTTCGGGCTCTTTGATGTGGCAGACAAGTATCCACATGAGCTGAGCGGGGGGATGCGGCAGCGCGTGGCTCTGCTGCGGACCTATATGTTCGGTCACAGGCCATTTCTTCTGGACGAGGCCTTTAGTGCTCTGGATGAGCTGACTAAGATGGAGCTGCACGCTTGGTATCTGGATATTCATCGTAGGCTGGGTCTGACGACTCTTCTCATTACTCATAGCATCGAGGAAGCTCTGGCTCTCAGCGATCGCATCTATATTCTGAAAAATCGACCTGGGCAAATCGTTGCAGATCTCCAGCTGACCTGGTCAGACAGCGAGGATAAGGAAGTCCAGAAGTTGGCCTATAAGCGGCAGATATTGGAACTGCTGGGGTGGAATAAGAACTCAGATACCCATATTTAAGTATCTGAGTTTTCTTATTTATCAGTATTTGATATTTGTAGAAAATATAGCTCTTTACTTATTTTTTTGATATAATCATTTTAAACAATAAAAATAAATTAGGAGGAGGAGAAATGGTTGGAAAAATTTTTTTTAATAAGAATAAAGAGATAATTTATAAAGAATTACCTTCAAAAGCATTTACTAAGGAAGTCTCCTCTGAGTTTAGAGTACAACAAAAAAAAGAAGGGAATAGTGAATTTCTTTTCACGAACGACTTTCTTATATATGTGGTAGAAAATCTATTAAGTAATAATATAAATATAATTAAAATTGAGACTTATCCTAATGATAGTAATGATTATAATGTGAATGAATATCTAAAAAGATCTATGACATCGAAAGAGCAAAAAGCCTTACTGAAGATCCTATCTAATAGAGATATTGTTGAGAATGTAGATATGATAAATTTTTTTTATGAAAAAGAAAATATAGAGATGAATAATCAAGGTATAATTGCTGGAGATAATCTTGAAATATTTTTAGAACAGTTTTTGAAGGATATAATTAAGGATTATTGCAATGAATGAGAAAATTAAAACTATGCTTTTAAATTTATTCTTGATGATTCTTTCAGGTTTTTTGGCGAATAATATTCCTATTAGCATATATATTTTTAAAATCAATTCCCCAAAGATTCTTAATAGTTTTGATATTGCGTTTTATACTACTTTGTTCTCAATTCTCATTGAAATAATTAATGAAATAATTAATAAGCAAAGAATGAAAGTTAAATTGTCTTTGATTGCACGTCAACAAGAGAATCAAAAATTGATAGTTAGACCAGATATGGTTACTAGTAATATTGAGGTTTTAATAAAGATTAATATCACAGGAAGTGCTAGAAAACCCTACTCTAAATTGGTAACAAAATTTCCTGATTATTTTACTTTACAGCTTTCGAGGGGACATTCTAATTTCATAAATATCGTTGAAAATAGAATAGAAATTGATTTATTAAAACTTACAACTACGGTACAGCAAAAAAATGTATCATTTGAGCGTGAAGTGGAATTTAATATATCACTAGATAGTCATAACGTGGGAAATTCTGATTATATTAAGTTCGATTTTAATAGATCTATTAGCAATCCATTGATTAATTTTGATAGTACAGGTTTAACAATTGAACAGAAAGGGCAGTAAATATGGTATTTTCTCTTTGGGAAGATAAAAGAAATAATAGTTTGACAGATTTATTAAACAAAGTTGTCAGTACATCTAAAAATGATATTGATAGTTCTGACAATTCGGTATTAAACGAAACTAGAATCAAGTTATTTGAAGATAATCAATTTATTGATTTATCTAATAACAGAGTAGAGTACAATTACATATATTTTTCATATGAATTTGTTAAAAAAGGTAAGGAGCGGGAGCCTAAAAGAGAAGATAGGGTTGGAGAGAGCACTTCTCAAATTATAGTTTTTGCAAATGAGGGACGATTATACTATCTTATTGATAAATCTTACTCTAATAAAACTCTTTCAATTTTAAGGAGAATGCTGAATTATACTGGAAAAAATGAAATAAAAGAACATAGATTTTCTGGACTGAAGTCAGATATCTTCATTTGGTCACTTTATAGGTTATTAAAACATAACTATGAATATATTGATATCGGAAATAGTCTTAAATTAGAAACATTGGTTGGATTTAAGGGAGAGACTGAGGATAAAATGGCAACCATATCTGGAACAGGACGCAGAGTCATTAATTTATTAACAACATTATTATTTTTATTTGAAAATAAGGATATCTCTAAAGTAGAATTGACGATGGATTATAGGGATGAGAAGTTTAAAATAATGATGGGGGAAAATTCTTTTATTGATGTTGATCTCAAAAGTTGTTTAATTAATGACATTGTAGGAATGGATGAAGAAGTTAATTCTAAAATTTTATTAAAAATTTTTATAGAGGTATTACCGCTTTATATACATAGCTTTTCTAATCATATTGATAAAAGAGAGTGGAACGCCATTATTCGCAAAAGATTTTTCAAAGGCATTGGGAAGGACATCACAACAGAAATTAAAAATCTCGCTAGACAAATTTAATTTCAATTTTTTCTGAAGAGAGTGTTTGCGGTTGAGTTTTCATCAAACAAATATTTTTGACTAAGCTTCAGAAACAATTGTCAGTTATTTGAATAAATCTACTTTAAAAAAT
This sequence comes from Streptococcus sp. SC1, assembly GCF_030272855.1. Classification (NCBI taxonomy): domain Bacteria; kingdom Bacillati; phylum Bacillota; class Bacilli; order Lactobacillales; family Streptococcaceae; genus Streptococcus; species Streptococcus sp. SC1. The sequence continues at coordinate 54,349 of NZ_JAQCMU010000001.1, forward strand.
TAATCGATAATTCATGAAATCAATTTTGTCGAGTTTACCATTTTTTGCGATTGATTTTCATACGTTTATCATGCATTTGTCGTGTTTTTTATCCCTTCTCCCTTTACACCGATCTCTTTTTGTGGTACAATAGCCTTTGTGTGAAATAGCAGCAGGAAAGCATGAAGCTCGTCAACAGGTGTCTTATGACAAGTAACCTTGGCTGTTTAGGCGAAGGGCATCTGCACGAATCAGGGCTTTCTAAGTGACTATTTCCACCGAAATATTTTTATTTTTAGGAGGACATACATATGTCACGTTATACAGGACCATCTTGGAAACAAGCTCGTCGCCTTGGCCTTTCACTTACAGGTACAGGTAAAGAATTGGCACGCCGTAACTACGTACCAGGACAACACGGACCAAACAACCGTTCTAAATTGTCAGAATACGGTTTGCAATTGGCTGAAAAACAAAAACTTCGTTTCACTTACGGTGTAGGTGAAAAACAATTCCGTAACTTGTTCGTACAAGCTACAAAAATCAAAGGCGGAATCCTTGGTTTCAACTTCATGCTTCTTTTGGAACGTCGTTTGGATAACGTTGTTTACCGTCTTGGTCTTGCGACTACTCGTCGTCAAGCTCGTCAATTCGTAAACCACGGTCACATCCTTGTTGACGGCAAACGCGTTGATATCCCATCATACCGCGTAACTCCAGGTCAAGTGATCTCAGTTCGTGAAAAATCATTGAAAGTTCCAGCTATCCTTGAAGCTGTTGAAGCTACTCTTGGACGTCCAGCATTCGTATCATTCGACGCTGAAAAATTAGAAGGTTCATTGACTCGCTTGCCAGAACGCGACGAAATCAACCCAGAAATCAACGAAGCACTTGTCGTTGAATTCTACAACAAAATGCTTTAATTTCTATTGGAAATTTATTCAGAAGCCGTTTTCGGCTTCTTTTTTATTCGATTAACAAAAAGAGGCTGGGACATCTTGTCCCAGCCTTTATTAGTTGTTGAGTTTTATAGCATTTTTAAAAGAAGATTAGCCATTTGTTCCGGGCTTTCCTTACTGCCTCGGGCGATCCACATCTGGTAGACGCCAAAGAAAGCATTAACGAGGTAGACTATACCGTATTCCTTTTCGATTTGATTGAAAGCTTTATTGCGAAACCGTTCCTGTAGGATTTGGGAAAGTAAGGATTGGAGCTTATGGCGTAGGAAATTTTGGATTTCTCTAGTACCGTTTTCCGTCAAGAGAGCAGCCAGAAGAGGCTCTTGGGTCAGGAACTGAAAGACCTCTGTGATAGCGACTGCAACATCTTCTCGATTGTGTTCAAAGATATATTCTAGTTGATGAAAGAGGCCTTGCTGATAGCGCTCAATCATATCATATTTATCCTTGTAATGGGTATAAAAGCTACTGCGACTGATACCGGCAGCTCGCGCCAATTCGACTGTTGTAATATGGTCAAAAGATTCTTGATGCAATAAGTCAACCATAGCCTTCTCAATGATGGCCTTGGTTTTTTTACGTTTATTACTTTCCGTCATTTCAATCTTTCCTTTGTTATTGAATTATACAAAATTAGACAAGATGTACAAAAATAGATTTTTCTGCTTGCCTTAATTTTTTTATTGTGTATAATCTATTATATCAAATTTTTAGACAATGTGTATAAAAAAGGAGAAAAGATGTTCAAAGAATGGAAAGCGATCTTCAAAAAACCGAAGATTATTGTAGTCATGCTGGGGGTTGCCTTAATTCCAGCCTTGTATAATGTGATTTTTTTGAGCTCTATGTGGGATCCGTATGGCAAACTTTCTGATTTGCCAGTAGCGGTGGTCAATCAGGACCAGAAGGCAAGCTTATATGGAAAAGACTTGTCCATTGGTTCAGATATGGTTCAAGATATGAAGAAAAATGCAGCGCTGGATTTTCATTTTGTGGATAAGGATCAGGCAGAGAAGGGATTGGAAAAGGGCGACTATTACATGGTGGTGACTCTTCCTAAGGATCTATCAGCCAATGCGGCTAGTATCTTGAGCAATCAGCCTAAGCAAGTTACGATTCATTATCAAACATCCAGTGGGCATAGTTTTATCGCCAGCAAAATGAGCGATTCTGCCATGACTTCGATGAAGCAATCGGTCAGTCAGAAGATTACAAACAGCTATGTGACAAGCCTTTTTGCGAGTATGGATAAGCTAAAAGGTGGACTTGGAACAGCCGCAGATGGCACAGCTAAATTGGCCGAAGGCAGTCAGGAACTGGCAAACGGTAGCCAAAAGCTGTCTACTAACTTAGAAAGTCTAGCTCAGTCCAGCCTCACTTTCTCAGATGGAGCTACAGCGCTATCGACTGGTCTGGTAGCATACACAAATGGAGTGGCTCAGATCAATGCCGGCTTGCCGACTTTTACTAGCAAGATGACGGAATATACAGATGGAGTTGGGCAGCTTTCAGCTGGTGCCAGTCAGTTAACCGCTCAGTCACAAACATTACTGAATGGAACCAACCAACTGACGGGTAATTCACAGGAATTAGTCGCTGGTGTGGAGCGCCTAAACAGCGGTTTGGCAGAACTGCAATCCTCCGTTAATAGCAGTGTTACGACTAACCAAGAAAAGGTTGCTCAGTTGACGGCGGGTCTAGATCAGCTCAATACAGCTATTCAGAATGCCACATCGGGAACGAGCTTGCCAACGGAAACAATTGCGGCTTCTCTCACAACGATTGCGACCAATGCCCAGTCTTTGGCAAGTAGTGCGCAAAGTGATCGGGCGGCAGCCGTAGCTGCTTTAGAAGGAACAGCTGCTTACCAAAAACTTTCTACCGATGAGCAAGAAGAACTAAAAGCAGCTCTAGCAGGTGGTGCTGATTCTAGCAGTAGTGCAGCGGCAGCTATTCTACAGGAAGTCCAAGCTATCCAAACGAATCTGCAAGGACTGCAAACGGCCAGTGGTCAGGCAAGTCAGCTGTCGGCAGCGGCCAACCAAGTCCTGCCAGGTGCTTCAGCTATGATTAGTGGTCTCTACGGTGGCCTAGGTCAGGTAAATGAAGCTTTATCCTCTGCCAGTACTGGTTCGGCGACCCTTTCTCAAGGCATTACGGCTTATACAGGTGGCCTTTCTCAAGTAGCTCAGGGAGTAGCCGCTTATACTACAGGGGTTGATCAGCTTTCTCAAGGAGCGGCTAATCTAGCGAGCCATAATGACCAAGTGACTTCAGGAATCGGTCAAATCAGCTCAGGCCTCTCTCAATTACATGATAAATCATCTACTTTGGTCGCAGGTATGCAAACATTATCTACAGGTGCAACTCAAATGGCGGATGGTTCTCAGCAGTTAGCGAATGGTGGTCTCACCTTGAACAGTGGGCTAGGAAATTTATCAATCGGCGCTCAGACTCTAAATACAGGGTTGACGGATGCCAAGGGTCAATTGTCCGAGCTTTCAGTGACAGAGGACAATGCGGCTGCCTTGGCTGGCCCTGTCGAGCTGAAAAAGACAGATAAAGATCAGGTTGGTAAAAATGGTATTGGTATGGCTCCCTACATGATTTCTGTTGCTCTTTTTGTGGCGGCGATTTCGACCAATGTTATTTTTGGCACGCTTCCTTCTGGTCAAGTTCCAGCTTCTCGCAAAGCTTGGCTTAAGGCTCGTTTGGAGGTCAATGGCTTGATTTCTGTTTTGGCTGGCATCTTGGTTTACGGAGCAGTTCATTTGATCGGTCTTAAGGCCAACTATGAATGGACGACGCTGGCCTTGACTGTTTTAGCTAGCATGGCCTTTATGGCGGTTGTGACGACTCTGGTCACTTGGGATAGTAAGGTCGGGGCCTTTATCTCCTTGATCCTCTTGCTCCTGCAGTTGGCTTCTAGCGCTGGTACTTATCCGCTGCCCCTGACGGCGGAAATCTTCCAAATGCTCAATCCAATCTTGCCAATGAGCTATGCGGTGTCAGGACTGCGGGAAACGATCTCGATGAATGGTCAAATCGGTGGCCAACTAGCCTTCTTGGTCGCGACTTTACTGCTTTTCATGGTCTTAGGCACAATGGCCTATCGTCCTGATAAGAAAGAAATTATTTAAGATAGAGAAGAGCGCAGACTATTTTCTCTTCGAAAGGAACAACTTGGTTTTGTGAACAGAACCAAGTTTTTTTGTTTCACGTGAAACAGTAGAGAATTTTGCTGTGTAGATTTTCTCCACAAGTCTATTTTATTCGGTATGAAAATATGAATGTTTTGTTTTCTTTAAGTTTTCTTTAGCCTTGCTTTAAGTTTTCATCCGTAAAATGGCTCTAGTTACAAGAAAGACAGGGGGAGAATCCATGGCTAAAAAGACATTTAAAGATAAATTTCAACGATTTGAAACCAAATACATTATTTCCAAAGAAACTTTGGCCGATTTACTGACCGAGTTTGAAAGTCATCTGGTGGAGGATGAGCATGCTTACTCGACCATCCATAATCTTTACTACGACACCCCGACCTATCAAATGATTCGTGAGTCCTTAGAAAAGCCTTATTTTAAAGAAAAATTGCGCGTGCGGACCTACGATGAAAGCCCAAGAGAAGACAGTCAAGTCTTTTTGGAAATCAAGAAAAAAGTGCGTAAGATTGTCTACAAACGCCGCATTTCGACAGATCTAGTCGCTGCAGAGGCTTACTTGGAGGGCGATCACAGTAAGGTTGAGGATTGTCAGATTCGTGAGGAAATCGACTGGCTGGGTCAGCGCTACGGTGGTCTGCAGCCCATGATGTATATCTACTACAATCGTTATTCTATGAAGGGGATTGAGGATCCCAATGTTCGGATTACCATTGACCATGATTTGACCTACCGCAACTATGATTTGAGCCTCTTGCATGGTCATTACGGGGAAAATCTTCTGCCGAATCATCATGTGATTATGGAAGTCAAGGTGCCAGGGGCCTATCCGCTCTGGCTGAGTGAGATTTTGGATCGCCATCAGGTTTTCCCAAGCTCCTTTTCCAAATACGGGGTTGCTTATAAGAAAACGACAGACTATAAAGGAGTTTTAAATCATGCTTAGTCATTTATTTTATGATATTTTTACCGATACGGCTGTAGATCCGGCCATGATGATGTTGGCTATTGGAGTATCCTTGCTTTTGGGCTTAGTCATTGCCAAGGTTTACCAGTTTAAGACAGTTTACAGCAAGTCCTTTGTGATGAGTTTGGCGCTCTTACCGACCTTGATTGCAATTGTGATTTTCTTGGTCAATGGAAGTTTGGGAGCAGGGGTTGCCGTCATGGGGGCCTTCAGCTTGATTCGTTTCCGTTCCGCACCGGGAGGGGCCAAGGAGCTGGTGTCCATTTTCTTAGTCATGACAATCGGGATTGCTATCGGAATGGGCTATCTGGTCTTTGCGACCATCTTTACCCTTATCATGTCGCTCGCTATGCTGCTGCTTGAGGTGGTCAATTTCGGGCAGATGAAGCATTCCATGCGCCAGCTGACTATCGTCATACCAGAAAGTCTGGATTATGAAAGCATTTTTGATGATATTTTCAACAAAGCTGCCAATCATGTTGAACTGGCTAATGTCAAAACCTCTGATATGGGGAGTTTGTTCAAGATTAAATACATCATTCAGCTGAATGGTCGAATGACCGAAAAAGAACTCATCGATGCCCTACGCACGCGCAATGGAAATCTAGAGATTGCCATCAGCCGCTATATCACGAAAGAAAATGAATTATAATATCTAGAAAGAGGCCAATCATGAAAACAGGCAAGAAAAAAATATTTCAGAAAATAAAACTAATGGTGCCCCTAGCGCTAATGACTGTCACCTTGGGAGCTTGTAGCGTGACCAGTCAGTCCAGCACCAGTACGAGCGCCAGCACCAATACCACTCAAACGGCTACCAGTACGACAAAGACAGATACATCTAGCTATTTCACGGATCGTGATCAGGAGGCTTCTTATGATGAATCGACAGCGACCAAGATTAGCTTGAGTGGCTCTACAGCCAAGACATCTGGTGACGGAGCGAGCGTTTCTGGCTCCACGGTGACGATTACGGCAGCTGGAATCTATGTCCTCTCTGGCAGCAGTGAAAATGTGCAGATTGTTGTCAAGGCTGGCGATCAAGACAAGGTACAAATCGTCTTGGATGGCGTGACCATGACAGGGACGGATGCAGCGATTGTGGTAGAAAATGCGGATAAAACCTTTATTACCCTAGCTGAAGGCAGTAAGAGTAGCATTTCTGACTCAGCCAATCACACCAATACTGACTACGATGCGGCCATTTATAGTAAGGACGACTTGACCTTTAACGGCTCAGGCAGTCTGACCATCGAAGGAAAATATGGTAACGCGGTCGAGTCTAATGATGACCTGCGCATCACAGGCGGGACTTATACGATTAAAGGCTACAAGAATGCCTTGTCAGCCAATGATGCTATCAATATCAAGGAGGCTAGTCTGGATATTACCGCAACGGAGGATGCGATTCACGCAGATAATGATGAAGATACTTCGCTCGGGAATCTCTATATTCAGTCTGGTACCATTACGATTAATGCTGGCGATGACGGCCTTCATGCCAGCAATGCAGCGGTGATCGACGGTGGCACCATCACAGTCAAGTCCAGTGTCGAAGCTTTAGAGGGAACAAATGTCACGATTAATGGCGGGACACTTGATCTTTATGCGACGGATGATGGGATCAATGCAGCTAGTACGGTGACTGGGGCTGAGATTTTCATCAAGATTACTGGTGGTGACATCAAGGTTAAGGTCGGCCAAGGCGATACAGACGCCCTTGACTCAAACGGCGATATCATCATGACAGGCGGAAACCTAGCTATCACGTCCACTGTGTCTGCCTTTGACTTTGATGGTAAGGCTAGCTATACGGGCGGTACCATCACGGTTAATGGGCAAACCCGAACCGAAATCACAGCCGATGGCCCTGGTGGCGGTGGTGCCCCAGGCGGACAAGGTGGCGGTCCTGGTGGACATTGATTAGAAAAAATCTAAGCAGAGATTGTGCTTAGATTTTTTTGTTTAAATCGGCATAAAATGTACAAAAATGATATACTGGTCTCAATAATGAAGAGGAGCAATACGATGAGAAAAACGGCTATTTTTGAAGATGTTGTTTCGATTATGACCCAAGATTCTGCAACTAAAAAGGATATTGACGGTGCGGATCCGACTGGTTTTCGCGAATGTATTTCAGACGATATGAGTGAAAAGGACTTTCTTTATCAGGTTCAGACTTATCTAGCTAGCTTCGGAGTTATTGGCCACGTAGCTTTTCGGGAGAAATATGCTAAGCCAAAAGGTTTTTTTCTACGTTCAACAATCCAAGGACTTTATGTTGAGCAGGCTAATGCAGATACGAATTTGCAGGCGGGCGATCAAATTGTGAAACTGGATGGACAACATCTAGAAGAGTTTTATAGGATGCACCGAGCGTATTTTACCAGTTCAACGCCCGAGCGAAACTACCGTGAGTGGAGCGAGTTGATTTCAAAAGCTAGGCAAGTGACTGTTTTGCGAGCAGGAGTAGAGCAAATCCTTTCAGTTGAGCCTAGCCAGAATCCTGTAGAGAGTCGATTTGAATGGAAAGAGTTAGAAAAGGGTGTTATTTATCTCCGTTTGGATGACTTTAGGAACGAGAAAGCCATCAACAAACTCTATCAGGAAGCACAAGATACTATCAAGAGGGCTGCTTGTCTGGTGATTGATGTCCGTCAAAATACTGGCGGGATGGACTCGCTGTATTTTCCCCTGCTCCACTATGCTCTTTCTGAGGGGCAAGTCTATTCTGACTTGGGCTGGACTGATGAAGGGATGGAAATTCTCTACACAGAGCGGAATGTTGACCTGCGTTTGAAAGATTTTGAAGCCTACGTGCAGCAGGAAGGGATTAATCAGGAGACGAAGGATTTGTTGGAGATAATCATGCAAGACCTGCAGGCCAATCGGGGCAAAGGCTATGTTAAATTTGGAGGCGAGGACAGGGAAATGTTTCCTAATGTGAAAGGAGGAAGCCATCCTGAGAAGATTTTTGTCTTGGCAGATGTCTACTGTGCTTCGTCGGGAGACAATTTTGTCCAGATGATGAAATGTTTTCCTAAGGTGACGGTTCTGGGGCGCCCGACTCTTGGAATACTAGATTATTCTAACTGCTGTCAGGTAGATTATGGTGACTATAGTTTGAACTTTCCAACTTCACGCGCTCTAGCACTTGATAAGGGACAGGGGATGACAGACAAGGGGATTGAACCAGACATCCTTATTCCTTGGACAGTTGAGCATCTGGAGCGGGATGTGGATTTGGAGCGCTGTTTAGAGATGATTCATGACTTTTAGATATCAAAAACGACCTTTTGTTTGGAGGTCGTTTCTTGTTTATTCGTCAATTTTGATAGACATCGTCTCCGTATCCACGGCCACTTGAGCACCGATGGTAATAGTAAAGAGTGGCTGAGTATGGGCAAAGTCCAAGTCATAGAGGACGGGAATCGTCTTTAGAATTGGATGTTTATCCAAGATATAAAGGAGCAGTTCCTCTGTCATCTGGCATTCTTTTGGAAAGCGGCCGATGAGGAGGGCCTGCGGGTTAGGATAGGTCTGAAGGAGGGCAGCTAGATTGCGGTCAAACTCCACATAATCATCTTCCTCCGCCTCTTCAACAAAGAGGACATAGTTCTCATCTGTCGGAGCATAGGGGGTGCCACGTAGAAGCGAGAAGGTAGAGAGATTGCCGCCGATAGCAGTGGCTTGGGCTTTTCCATGGTTGTAGACTTTCCACACTGTCTCATGGAAAGTCAGTGGCGCATCTGGAAGATACCAAGCATTACTGCCCCATTTCTCACTAGGAGTCAATTCATAAGAAGTCTGGCTGACGGCCTTGAGCCAGCTCTCGGTCTGATAGTCCTGCAGGGCTTCCATCTTAAAGCTGGAGTAGGATGGTCCCATGTAGGTTTTCATGCCGGTCTTGCTATAGATAGCGTTGAGCAAGGCTGTCGTGTCTGAGTAGCCGCAGAAAATCTTAGGATTGCTAGCTATCAACTCAAAGTTCAGATAGGGCAGGAGCTCATTGCAGTTAAAACCGCCGATAGTGGCCAGAATAGCATCAACGGACTCATCTGCGAAGGCAGCATGAATGTCTGCCACCCGGCTTTCGATGGAGGCAGAGCCTAGTATATCATTTTCCAGATAATGCTCCGAAAAAGAAACGGTAAATCCTAGCTTTTCCAAGCGCTCCTTGGCGGCTAGATTGGCCTCAAAGCCACCAAGGCGTTCGATTGACGACGAGGGGCTGACGACCCGAATGTGCATACCAGGTGTGAGTTTTTTCATAGGGACCTCCTTGTGATAAATTTTTATAGAATATCATAACATAAAGGATATAGGAAGTAAAGGTAGGGTTAGAGAAAATAACCATAAAAAACGGAACCAATCAGGCTCCGTTCTATTTTTAATGACTAATCGCAATGCTGCCAGTGCTGGTGCGGGCGGTTAGCTTGGCTTGAGCTTGTTCATTGGTATGAATGACCCGATCACCTATAAAGTTATCTTGGTCGTGGCTGGTCTGCATGTCCTTGGGCAGTTCAATGTCACCTAGGTCTGTTTGCAGGTCCAGTGAGATGGCTTTGAAGGTCTCTTCGGTGAGATGGAGATCGATGGAGCCATTGTCGCTGGACATGTTGATATTGCCCTTGAGGGTTAGTTTATCACTAGTGATACTGCCGTTGGAGAGACTGATTTGAGTATCGGTCAGGCTGGTTTGGACTAGCTCGATGCTACCATTGTCATTTTCGATACTGCCAGTCTCAATCTGGCTATGACTGAGTTCGATTGAACCATTGCTGAGATCGGCTTTTAATTTTTTGATTGTCAGGTCATTGATTGATAGGCTGCCGTTAGCTAAACTGGCCTTAACCTGCTCCAAGTTCCTTCCCTTAGGTAGGCTTAGAGTGATTTGTTGAGTCCTTTCCAAATCTCCATTTATCAAGCCTAGTAAAGAGCGTAGGCCGCTGTTAATGTTGATAAAAAAGCTGGATTCCTTAATGTATAAACTTCCGTTTTTAGCTTTCGTAGCCACTTTCTCAGATGTCTTGCCGTCTCCTTGATAATAGGTCAAGTGGACCTTATCATCGGGTGATTCTTCAATCACAACCGAGCGATTGTTGAGCTCTAGATCTAGGGAATGGATATTGTCATAGGTTTCTTCTTGCTTAGCCATCTTGGTGCTAGCGGCTGAGCTCCTCACCCAATCTTGCAGACCTCCACTGGCCAGACCTACCAGTATCAGGCCTATACCCAGCAGACAGGCAACAATCGCAATGCTGAACACGGTTTTTCTTACTTTAGACATGACGGCCTCCTTTCCGTGCCAAGGCTTGGGCGAGTTTGACAAAACTCAGTTTGATAAAGCGAAGGATAGGACCAATGCTGAGATAAAAGAATCCAGCCATCCCCAAGGCTAAGAGGCTCATCCCCAAACTAAGGGAAAAAGCAGGAATCGAAGTAGCCATGCCGAGAGTCAGGCTGTCCCAAATCAGACTAGCCCCTATGGCAAACATAGCAAAAGCAAAGACGGCCATAACAAAAGCAAAGACACTGATGAGGAGGAAGAAAGTAAAGACTAAGGTCAAAGCCAAAATCAGGAGGGGAATTGCCAGCGGTGCTGCCAAGATGGACAGAATGGCAATCTGGACGATCTGCTTGCTATTTTTGACAGAGCTAGCTTCTTGACTGTCTTCTTCTATTTTCTTGTCCAGAAGATTGATGATAATCTCGTGAGCGGCTTCTTTGGGGCTGCCCAGCTCAGCTATAGCCGCTGCCTCGCCCTCAGGACCTACCTCGTCAAAATACTCGGTGAAGTAGTCCATGGCTTCTTGATAGTCTTTTGCTGGTAACTTTTTCAAATAGTTATCTAGTTGGGCTAGATATTCAGTTCTTGTCATGGCGAACACTCCCTTCGATAATGCCCTTAATCATGCTGGTATAAAGCTCCCATTCATTTTTGAGGCTGACCAGTTGTTTCTGACCTGTTGGGGTCAGAGAGTAATATTTTCGTTTTCGACCTTGATATTCCTGAGAGTAAGTCTCTAAATACTGACTCTTTTCCAATTTTTTCAGGATAGGATAAAGCGTGGACTCCTTGATATCGGCAATGAGCTTGATGGTTTGGCTAATCTCGTAACCGTAGGAATCTTCTTTATCTAAAATCGCTAAAATCAGAAATTCTATCAGGGTAGAAGATGTAGGGAAATACATGCACTACCTCCTATATATAAAAATATTATATATAAACTTTCTACATATAGGATAATCCCTTTCGAATAAAAAGTCAAGTAATATATAGAAATTTTACTTATAGATATTGAAAAGGATTTCATTCTTGAAAAATAAGGGAAGTAACTCTTTTTCTCCTTATTTCCTTACAAGAACTTTACACAATTGATAGCTTTTATATTGAAATCTTTCTCTATAAAATGGTAAAATAATCTATGTCTATCTAAAAAAAGATAAGAGTGAATGAAATGACGAAATATAAGACGATTTATAAGTTTGTAGGGCAGACATTGCTATACTTTGTGATTTTCGTAGCCCTGCTTTATTTCTTTAGTTATCTTGGTCAAGGTCAAGGTGGCTTTATCTACAATGAATTTTAATGTAAGAGAGTACTATACACATGTCAAATACAGCAATTACAGATATGATTGAAGCGATTGAGCACTTTGCTCAGACGCAGCCAGATTTCCCTGTCTACAATGTCCTCGGACAAGTCCATACCTACGGAGATCTAAAGGCCGATTCCGATGCATTGGCAGCCAAGATTGATAGCTTGGGGCTGGCTCCCAAGTCACCCGTCGTTGTTTACGGTGGTCAGGAGTACGAAATGCTGGCTACTTTTGTGGCCTTGACCAAGGCTGGTCATGCTTATATTCCTATTGATAGTCATTCAGCCTTGGAGCGCGTGACTGCTATTTTGGAAGTAGCCGAACCAAGCTTGATTATTGCCATTGCGGATTTTCCGCTGGCTGATACAGATGCAGCCATTCTCAGTCTGGAAGAGGTTCGAGCGGCTTACGCAGAAAAGACTGCCTATGAGATGAGCCATCCAGTCAAGGGTGATGACAATTACTACATCATCTTTACTTCTGGTACGACTGGTAAACCTAAAGGTGTGCAAATCTCTCATGATAACCTGCTCAGCTTTACCAACTGGATGATTACAGACAAGGAATTTGCGACACCGAGCCGTCCGCAAATGCTGGCGCAACCGCCTTATTCTTTCGACTTGTCAGTTATGTACTGGGCACCGACTTTGGCGCTGGGGGGCACTCTCTATGCCCTGCCTTCTAGTCTGACTCAGGACTTCAAGCAGCTATTTGAAGCGATTCTCAGCCTGCCTGTAGCGATCTGGACTTCTACACCGTCCTTTGCGGATATGGCTATGCTTTCGGAAGATTTTAACAGCCAAAAGATGCCAGGCATTACGCATTTTTACTTTGATGGAGAGGAGCTGACGGTCAAGACAGCTCAGAAATTGCGGGAGCGTTTCCCTGAGGCTCGTATTATCAATGCCTATGGTCCGACTGAGGCAACGGTGGCTCTGTCTGCAGTTGCCATCACAGATGAGATGTTAGCTACCCTCAAGCGTCTGCCAATCGGCTATACCAAGGCGGATTCACCAACCTTTGTCATCGATGAAAATGGGCAAAAATTGCCAAATGGTCAGCAGGGCGAAATCATTGTCTGCGGACCAGCCGTATCCAAGGGCTACCTCAACAATCCTGAAAAGACAGCTGAAGCCTTCTTTGAATTTGAAGGGCTACCAGCCTATCATACAGGCGATGTGGGTACGATGACTGATGAAGGTCTCCTACTCTACGGCGGTCGTATGGACTTCCAGATTAAGTTTAACGGCTATCGCATCGAGCTAGAGGACGTATCTCAAAACCTCAACAAATCCAAGTATATCGAGGCGGCAGTAGCAGTACCACGCTACAATAAGGACCACAAGGTTCAAAACTTATTGGCCTACGTTATTTTGAAAGACGGTGTTGCAGAGCAATTTGACCGCGAAATCGATATTACCAAGGCTATCAAAGAGGATCTACAGGATATCATGATGTCTTATATGATGCCATCTAAGTTCCTCTATCGGGAATCTCTGCCCCTAACACCAAACGGCAAGATTGATATCAAGGGGCTGATTAGTGAGGTCAACAAGTCATGATGGATTTCTTGAAACAGCTTCCTCATCTGGAGCCTTACGGAGACCCACAGTATTTCCTTTATCTTATCTTGGCTGTTTTGCCAATCTTTATCGGACTTTTCTTTAAGAAACGCTTCCCGGTCTATGAAGCCTTGGTCAGCTTGGTCTTTATTGTCTTGATGTTGACGGGGCCTAGTCTAGCGCAGCTTTATGCCCTGCTCTTTTATGTCGTCTGGCAGACGGTCTGGGTTTATTCTTATAAATTCTACCGCAAAAAGCGGGACAGCAAGTGGATATTTTATTTGCATACAGCATTGGCGGTTCTGCCCCTATTCTGGGTCAAGGTCGAGCCAGCTATCAGTGGCCATCAATCACTCTTTGGCTTCCTGGGAATTTCCTATCTGACCTTCCGCTCAGTTGGTATGATTATTGAGCTGAGGGATGGCGTGCTGACTGATTTCAGTCTTTGGGAATTCCTCCGCTTTATGCTCTTTATGCCTACTTTTTCTAGTGGCCCTATTGATCGTTTCAAGCGTTTCAATGAAAATTATCTCCAAATACCAGAGCGCGATGAGCTTCTGGATATGCTGGAGCAGTCGGTCAAGTATATCATGCTGGGCTTTCTCTATAAGTTTGTCCTGGCCCATATCTTTGGCCACATGATTTTAGGGCACGTCAAGACCTATGCCCTCTATACTGGTGGTTTCTTCAATCTGGGAACGCTAGGCGTCATGTATGTCTTTGGTCTGGATCTCTTCTTTGACTTTGCCGGTTATTCGATGTTTGCGGTGGCCATTTCCAATCTCATGGGCATCAAGAGCCCTATCAACTTTGACAAGCCTTTTGTTTCACGCGATTTGAAGGAATTCTGGAATCGCTGGCACATGAGCCTGTCCTTTTGGTTCCGTGACTTTGTCTTTATGCGCCTGGTCATGGTACTCATGCGCAACAAGGTCTTTAAAAACCGCAATACGACTTCCAGTGTAGCCTATATAATCAATATGTTGGTCATGGGCTTCTGGCATGGTGTGACCTGGTACTATATCGCCTATGGTCTCTTCCACGGTCTGGGCTTGGTGGTCAATGACGCTTGGCTCCGTAAGAAAAAGACCATCAATAAAGAGCGTAAAAGTAAGGGACTGCCAGCCCTGCCTGACAACAAGTGGACCCAAGCGCTGGGGGTTGTGATCACCTTCCATGTTGTCATGTTCTCATTCTTGATCTTCTCAGGATTTTTGAATGACCTTTGGTTTAAAAAATAAAATGTAAACGAGGAAACTAAAATGGATGTAAAAGCAGAAGTAATTGAAATTATTGACGAATTATTTATGGAAGATGTTTCGGACATGATGGACGAGGATTTGTTTGATGCTGGCGTTTTGGACAGCATGGGGACAGTAGAGCTGATTGTTGAGCTGGAAAACCGTTTTGACATCCGCGTGCCAGTGTCAGAATTTGGCCGTGATGACTGGAATACAGCCAATAAAATCGTTGAAGGCGTAACGGAGCTTCGTAATGCTTAAACGACTCTGGCTGATTCTGGGGCCTGTCTTCTGCGCCTTGATCATGGTCGCCCTGCTCTTTTTCTTCTATCCGCTTGAGAAAAAGCATGATGTGGAAGCAGAGAAGCGGGCAGCTGTGACCCTTACAGCAGAAACGTTCAAAAGCCGTAGCAAAAAAATGACGGCCCTGACAGATCAAGATACCCGTTTTGTGCCCTACTTTGGATCTAGTGAATGGCTGCGCTTTGACAGTATGCACCCAGCTGTTTTGGCCGAGAAGTATGACCGCAATTACCGACCTTATTTTCTAGGGCAGCGGGGGGCGGCTTCTCTCAACCAATATTTTGGGATGCAGCAGATGACCTCTGAGCTGGAAAATAAGACGGCCGTCTATGTCGTTTCTCCGCAATGGTTTACCAAAAAAGGCTATGATGCGGCGGCTTTTCAGCAGTATTTCAATAGCGACCAGCTAGCTGGTTTTCTTAGCTGGCAGGATGGTGGAGTAGGCTCCCAGTATGCAGCCCAGCGACTTTTGCAGCTCTATCCCAACATTGCTATGGGGGATATTGTCAGGAAAGTGGCCGATGGAAGCCAACTGACTTCTTTTGAGCAGCAGTATATTAATACTATGAGTCGGATTTATCAGCGGGAGGATGCATTTTTCAGTACATTTGCTGCTGGTAATAATGGCAACTATGACACGAAGGTTTTGCCTCAGCTTTCCCGTCTTCCAGATGACTTTTCTTATGAAGAGTTGGAGCAGCTGGCTACGGCAGATGCTGTCAAGCAGACCAATAACAATGATTTAGGTATCGATAACGACTTTTATAAGAAGCGTTTGGCTAGAAAAATCAAGAAGTTCAAAGGCTTCCAATCCAAGCAGTCTTACGAAAAGTCTCCCGAGTACAATGATTTGCAGCTGGTTTTGGAGCAATTTGCCAAATCAAAAACCAATGTCATCTTTGTCATTCCACCAGTCAATGCCAAATGGATGGCCTATACTGGACTGAGTGAAGAGATGTACCAGCGGACAGTTGAGAAGATTAAGTTCCAGCTGGAAAGTCAAGGATTTACGAATATTGCTGACTTTTCTAAGGACGGCGACAAGCCTTACTTTATGCAGGACACGATCCACATGGGCTGGAATGGCTGGCTGGCCTTCGACAAGGCTGTAGATCCTTTTGTCTCTAACCCCCAACCTGCCCCTAACTATCAGATCAATGAGAAATTCTTCAGTAAGGAGTGGGCTAATTATACAGGCGACTACGAGGAATTTGTCAAATAAGAATGCAAGCTGGAAGGAGAAGTCATGATTCGCTTGGCGGAAATGCAGGATATCCCAGCAATTTTAGCAATTTTTGATCAGGCTAGGGAGTTTATGCGGACTATGGGAAATCCCAGTCAGTGGCCAGCTTCCTATCCGAATTGTCAGCTGGTAGAGGGAGATATTCGGGCAGGTCACTGCTATGTCTTTGAAGAGGCTGGGCAGGTTGTTGGAACCTTTGCGTTCATCATCGGACCAGATCCGACCTACCAAGAAATTGAAGGTGCTTGGCATTTTTCAGAGCCTTACGGTACAATCCATCGTATCGCTTCAAATGGACAAGTAAAGGGTCTGGCTCATCAATGTCTTGACTTTTGCCTGCAGCAAATTTCCTATCTCCGCATCGATACGCATGAAGATAACCATCCGATGCAGGCAGCCATTCGCCGCTACGGTTTTAGCCAGTGTGGCACGATTTATTTGCCAGATGGCAGCTCTCGCCTTGCCTACGATTACCATCAATAAAAAATCTGCTCAAGGGCAGATTTTTTTGCATTATAGTAAAACATATTCCTCAATAGCTTTGGCGACCCCGTGCTGGTTGTTGCTTTTAGTGACGGCTGTTGCCTCGAATTTAACTGCTTCAGGGGCATTGCCCATGGCAACTCCCAGACCAGCCAGTCGCAGCATCGGAAGGTCATTGAAGTTGTCTCCAATTGTCATGACCTGTTCCAGCGGAATCTGGTAGTGTTTGGCCACTTCCAGAAGGGCCTGCTCTTTTGATACCTCTTTATGAGTGACTTCCAGATAGTTGTCCTTGGACAGGTAGAAGGCTGTATTTGGAAAATCCATCGTTTGCAAGTAGGCATGGAGCTGCTGGATAACAGCTGCATCATCAATCAACAGCATCTTATGGACTGGAATGAGCACATCCAGAACAGGTAGCAGAACATTTTGAATAAGAGGCTGCTCACCTGTAATCTCGGCTTCAATTTGCACCCACCTATCCAAACGGTCAGCAATCCAATCTTTACCAGAGTAGAGATTGATGGAAACACTAGGAAACTTAGTTTTTACCAGTTCCAGAAAAGTGCGGATTTCTTTTTTATCCAATGGATGCTCGATAATGGTCTCGTAATCTTGCGGGTCACCCTTGATGACTAGAGCACCGTTGTAGCAGGCTAGTGGGTTATCACCCAGTCCCAGCTTGCGCGCAATTGGCTCCATGCCCAGAGGAGAGCGGGCAGAGGCTAGAACAAAAGGGATGTTTTCTTTTTTTAGCAAGGGAATCTGCTCCCTCAGTTGCGGATCTACTTGGTGTTGGTCATTAAGGATTGTGCCGTCAATGTCGCTGATAATCAAACGAATAGGTTGCTTGGTCATGGTCGCTTCCTCCGTACGTAAGCTATAAAATGAAACTAGTAAATAATGTTGACTTTCCCAGCTAGAAGAGCTTCTAGCTCAGGGCTAGGTTTTTGATCGGTGATCCAGTAGTCAAAATCGCTGATATTTCCTAAAATATAGGTTGATTCTTTCTTAACTTTGGCCTGCTCAGCCAGCAGAATCTTTGTCTTAGCCTGCTTAAGGGCGAGCTTCTTCAGATAGGCATCTTCCTGATCTTCAAAGCTAACTTGGCCATTTTTCAGGCCTGCAGCTCCAATAAAGGCCAGATCAAAAGAGATATCTCTGAGCAGCTCGGCTTCATTGAGGGCGTAGTAAAAACGATTTCTCGGATAGAACTTTCCACCTAAAAGATGGAAAGCAACCTGCTCTTGGTCACTCAGCATGATGGCATTATCCAAAGAATGAGAAAAAATCGTCATCGGTTGCTGAACTTTCTGAGCCAGCTTGAGAACCACCGTCGACACATCAAAGAAATTGACTTGATTGGGTTTGAGAAAGTCCAGAGCCTTCTGAGCAATGACCTTTTTTTCTTGGTTTAGTTGGTTGACACGGTCGTTGAAAGAAGGGATTTGCCGACTAGTTTCCAAAGGAATAATCCCGCCATGGGTGCGCTGAACCAGTTTTCGCTCGCTCAAAATTGAGAAATCACGGCGAATAGTGTCCTTAGAAACCTGAAAATAATCCACCATGTCCTTGGCTGCCAGTTGTCCTTTGTCCTCTAAAAGTTCCAGCATTTTTGAAAGCCGCTGCTCCTGATACATCTTCTTTATCCTTTCTGCTTCTTTATAAGTTCATTATAATTCATTTTATAAGTGTATTCAAGTATTTATAATGAAATGTAAGTGTATTTATCAAAAATATGAAAAGTTCTTTTGAAACTATGTTATAATCAAAAGAATCAAGAAGGTAAGATGAGGAAAGATGATTTCAAGCGAATTTCGGAAATTACAAGAAACTTGGCAACAAAAAACTCCTGATGGAGAATCAGAAGTTTTATAGAATCTTATCAAATTTTTCTATGTAAAAGAGGCTCATGGTCATGATGACGGTCAGTCCGAGGAGGATGAGGATGGCTGGTGTCCAAGAGTGGAACAAATCAAAGCTGTAGCCAAAGAGGCTCGGGCCGAAGGCAGCTAGGATGTATCCTCCAGTTTGAGCCAGTCCGGATAGTTGAGCCGTTTGCGCAGGCGTAGAGGTCTTGAGGGAGAAGGTCACCATGAGATAGGGGAAGAGAGCACTGACAGACATGCCAATGAGGAGATTAAGAATCAGCCAGTAAGCAAAGGCATCTGTCCGAATCAAGAGCATGGCAATACCAATCAGGCCTGCTGCGGAAACCCAGCTAATCATGAGCAGACGTTGACGAGCTTTCAAGCGCGCTGTCAAGCTAGGAATTGTCATTGAAAAGGGCAGGCTAATCAGAGAAAAGACCGCTGCTAGTAGTCCGGTCGTATCAGTAGAAAGACCGGCTTGCTGCCCCAAGGTTGGCAACCAAGTCATGCTGGTATAAAAGAGTAGTGACTGTAAGCCACCAAATAAAATCAAGGCCCAGACTCTTGGATTTTTTAGAAGAGATCCGTGCTCTTGCTTTCCTTGCTGTTTAGCCGCCAAGCGATGGCTATATTTGACATTGGGCAACCAAATCAGGAGAATCACAAAGCAAATCAGGGTTGATAACCAAATGAGACCTTGCCAAGAGCTCATTTGAACGATGGGAACAGCCAGAGCAGACAAAATCGTAATCGATAGGCCCATCGATGTGATATAGAGAGTTGTCAAAAGACCGACACGATGCGGCTGATTGGCCTGAATCAAGCTCGGAAGAAGGACGTTTAAGACAGCAATAGCCGCTCCTAAAATAATAGTTCCCGTATAAAGTAAGGGAAGATTAAATACGCGAATCAGTGAGCCTAGAGTTAGCACGAGTAAAACAAGAGCAAACAGTTTTTCCAAGCTCATCTTTTGCGCCAAGCGCGGAGCAAAGACCGAGCAGAGGGCAAACATAATCAAGGGCAGGCTAGTCAAGAGGCCCAGGGAGCTAACTGGAACCTGTAGCCCCTCCGCAATGTCTGTCAGAACGATAGGCAAAACAGTAAAAGGAGCCCGCAGTGCTATCCCGATCATCACTATACCTGGAATTAAAAATGGTGAGTGTTCTTTTTTCATAAGTTATCAATCTCCTTTCCTGTGTCAAGGAACGATTATACCATATCTTTTCAGAAAATGATAGGCGAATTGCGGCTTAGTCCATCAAGTCCAGAAAATAGCGAGAAATCGTGTTTTCGCCAACTTGATTTCGTTGTTGCAGCCACCAGCTGACCGTCTCCACAAAAGTTGACGTCACATAATTTTTTAAAAAGTTGTCCGGCAGATGGCTTTTTTTCTGCAATAATGTCTGCTCAATCATGGGAAAGAGATAGCGCTCTAGCTCGACTTTCAGGCGGTTGATGAAATAAGTATTTTTAGCCAAGAGAAGGGTGGCTATCCGATCCTGATTTTTCCGAAAGTGATGGAAAATATGGGCTGTCGCTTCAAATAAATCACGTCCTTCAGACCGCTCGATAAAGGTATGCTGAAAGAGATCTTGGCAGAGTTCCTCCAGCAGGGTTTCTTTGGTCTCAAAGTGGCTATAGAAGGTGGAGCGGCCTACATCTGCCAGATCAATGATTTCCTGAACGGTGATGCTTTCGTAGCTTTTCTGATTGAGCAGGCTGATAAAGGCTTGGTAAATGGCTGCGCGTGATTTTTTTACTCGTCTATCCATGGAAATTCCGTACAAAAAGAGCTTTTTGTCTGCTAAGAGACAAAGGGCATGAACTGGCTCTTGTTTCCTTTCTAATAATAGGAGATAATATAATTGAACAGAGTGTTCGGTATTGATTAGATTATACCATAAATAGTATTTGTTTAAGCAAATATATAAGGAGGTTGTGATGAAATCCAGTAAAAATATGACAATCGCTTTTCTCTTGAATTTTTCTTTTGCTATTATTGAGTTTACCTTTGGCCTTCTCTTTCATTCTAGCGCTGTCTTAGCCGATGCGGTTCATGATACGGGAGATGCTTTGGCTATTGGTCTATCAACTCTTTTTGAAAAGATTTCCACTAGAAAAGAAGACCGTAACTATACCCTAGGATATAAACGCTACAGCCTACTGGGGGCCCTCTTGACCTCAGTGATTTTGCTGATCGGTTCGACCTTGGTTATCGTGGAAAATGTCCCTAAACTATTTGCCCCTGAGAAAGTGAATTATGATGGCATGTTGATTTTGGGGATTGTCGCCATTGTCGTCAATACAGCAGCCAGCCGAGTGGTCAGCCATGGGCACAGCCACAATGAATCCATTCTTAGCTTGCACTTTCTTGAGGATATTTTGGGCTGGCTAGCGGTTATCCTCGTATCTCTCATTTTGCGCTTCACCGATTGGTATTTCCTGGATCCGCTGCTTTCTCTCGTCATCGCAGGCTTTATTCTCAGCAAGGCCCTGCCAAAATTTTGGGAGAATATCCAGATTTTCCTAGACCATGTGCCCAGCGATGTGGATCTCAGTCAGCTTTATCAGGAAATAGCAGCGCTAGAAAATGTGCGAGCCATCACCCAGATCAATGTCTGGACGACGGATGGCTTGGAAAAATTTGCTATGCTTCATATCTGTTTGGAAAATCCCAATTTGCTGGCTGAAACGCAGATTTTCCTACGCCAAAAGCTTTTAGCTTATGGCATTTCCAAAGTGACCATTCAGACCGATGAAAGCTTGCAAGAGCACCAAGAATATTGTATTGGTAAAGAATAAGACAGCTCCCCAGAGAAATTCTGGGGTTTTTGTTTGTGGAAATAAAAAATTCCAAAGCAGCACATAAATGCTTGTCTTTTATTCTTGTGTGTGATATATTTATAACATAAAGGGTGTTAAATATTTCTAACAAACGAAAGGAGTCTATCATGAAAAAAAGTCAAAAAATGGGTGGCCTCATTTTGATGGTTGCCACGGCTCTCTTTATTGATTTTACTGTTTTCCTTGCTCCCAGCAATCTCAGCTGGCCAGCCAAGTGGATGATTGTCGGTTTATTAAGTTTAGGTCAGCTCGTGAGTATCTGGTCTTGGTTTCACATGAAACCAGGGCCCAAGAAGGTGAAAGAGCTTCAAGAAAAGCAAGTCTATGATCTGACCATGAAATTTTATAATTTGCTGACGCTTACGGCAACTTCTATCTATAGTGTCGGAATCTGGTTGTGGACTCCGAGCACCAATCCGCCCTTTATAAAGTACATTGCCTTGGGAGGCCTCCTGGCTATCCAGTTTCTTTTTCTTCTATTTTTTGCTTTGAAAAAGGTCAAGGAGAGAGCAGACGAGCGCTTTTATGCCAATCTAGCAAAAGCAGCGACTTTGATGTTTGCCATTTGTATAGCAACTTTACTGGTACTTGCAGGCCTTAGCGCTAATGTAGGTTCCATCACAGTCAATGCCGGAATATTTTTCATCATGATTGGTATCTTGGTTTTGCTCTTTGGATTTGTCTTCTTTTTATTTGAAAAGTGGGGTTAAAAATGGCCAAGGAAAGCAATATTATCACCAATCTCAAATCTGTCCGTGAATCCAGAAGTATGACCCAGCAGGAGTTGGCTGACCGCATCGGTATGCGGCGCGAAACGATCTTGCACTTGGAAAATAATCGCTACAATCCCTCGCTAGAGATGGCTTTAAAAATCGCTCAGGTTTTTGATTTGAGGGTGGAAGAACTCTTTCAATTAAAGGACATAGGAGGACAATCATGAAGACGGTTTTTGACTACCAAAGGGAAGGTGAAAAAGGAAGGATTCGTCGCTTTGTCCTGCTATCTACGTCGCCCAGACGCAAGGAATTGCTGAGTTTTTTGAATCCAGATATTCAGGCTGTAGAAGTGGACGAGCGAGCTATCGAAGAGCATTGTATGGCAACCATCGATGATCAGGACTTTCTGACCAAGGCGGCCAAGATTTGTTGTGAGATTTCCAAGGCCAAGTCTGATTTGGACTTGGAAGCTGAAACCCTTTATATTTCAGCTGATACCATCGTCGTAGTGGATGGTCAGATTTACAATAAACCACAGGATTTAGCTGAAGCCAGTCGGATGTTTCGGTCTTACTTTAGCAAGAGCCACCATGTAGTGACTTCGGTCTGTCTCCGTATGCAGGGTTTTCTAGAAGTTTTTTACACCGTGGCGCAGGTGGACTTTGTAGATTATTACCCAGAATTAGAGCCTGTCATCGAGGCCTATCTGCATGAGAAGCGTCCGCTGGATAAGGCGGGTGCTTACGGCTTTCAGGAGCTGGATCCTCGCTTTATCCGCTCAATTACAGGCGATATGCACACCATCATCGGCCTGCCTGTCGCTGAGACTAGCTATCGGATTTTTAGAGATAGCAAAGGAAAAGATTAGGTTTTTGATTTCTATTCTAAAACATCAAAAATCTCCCCACAAGTGATTATTCACTTTCTCGGGGAGATTTTTCTATGTTTTGAACTTGGGACTGGATTCTAGATATTTACATCGCTCCAGCTAAATGGCGTGTAGCCAAGCAGCTCAATCCCGTCAATCTCAACGGATTTAATAATTTCTTGAACATTGTCTTGAATGTTCTTAGCTAATTGCGGGTGGTCAGAGACCTCAGAACAAGTCTCAATGACCAATAGAGGCTTGTGGTAGCGCTCGTATAGCTCAGACATGGCAATCCGAAGAAGAACAGGTTGTGCCAGACAAGTTTCTATATTTCTGCGGACATATTTATTGATAAACAAATCTTGGATATTTTCCGCCGCATAATGTGAGAAGGCAATGAAGTCCACGACTCCTTCTCTTAAGGCGAAGACATCCTCTTCCATAATGCCCAGATCCAGCTGATTTCGCTCAATGTAGCGAAGGAAGTGGTTTGGATAGTGGCCCTTGGTCTGCACATCTGTAAAAATGTAGTTTTTACGTCTGTTCAGCTCATGGCCCAAGGCATCGGTAGCTGAGTGATTTTCTTGGTGGGAATCACTATTGATGGTAATCAAACTACCGAATTGGAAGGTTGGATTGATGGTTTGACCGAGCTTAACCACGTTTGCGGATGCGATTAGCTGATGGTGAGCAGCTAGCCAGATTTGTTGCTCCTGGTTTTCCGTGCTATCAAAGTGTAGCCCAGCGCCCAAGAATGGCAAATAGGGAAGAGCGCTCATTTCTTTAAAGGTAATCCAGTAAGTGACTTTTTCTTTAAAGTGGGTCAAAACGGCTTCGCAATACTTTTCATACATGGCAATCATTTGACGACTTTTCCATGCCCCGTATTTTTCATACAGATGGAGAGGGAAATCAAAATGAGACAGACTCACAATTGGTTCGATGTCATTTTCTAGCAGTGCATCGATAATTGACTCATAGAAAGCAAGAACCTTAGCATCGGGTCTCCGCTCTTCTCCTGTCGGGAAGAGGCGAGTCCATGAAAAGGACAGCTGGTAGGTATTGAAGCCCATTGTTTTAATTTTTTCAATGTCTGCCAGATAATCCTGTTTACTATAGCCTTGTTTGAATAAATCGTAGGCTCCTAGGGGAATTGTTCGATAGTCAACTGTTCCGTCCATGACAGAGAGACGATAGTCTTCACCATACTGGGGTAGAATGTCGGTGATTCCTAGACTTTTACCATTACTTGATAGAATATTTCTAATCATATTAGTTCCTTTCAGTATTCATTCGCTGTTTGTTCTGAGCTTATTTTTTATGTCTCTTAGTAATCATGGCCAAGGTTGATAGATTCTGTGTGACAGTAGTAAACTCAGAAGCCATGCTTTGCGATTGATATACGGCAGCAGACAGACTGATCGAATGGGCTCTCTCTGCACTGATTGATTGTTCAATAATCATTCTTTGTGATTGCGATTCAGCGATAGATAGACTGATTGAACGCTCTCTTTCCACGCTCATTGATTGCTCAATAGCGATGCTTTGCGATTGTGATTCAGCAATAGACAGGCTGCGTGACTGTTCTTGCTCTAGGCTGATAGACTGCTCAATGATCTTACTTTGGGCTTCAGATTGGGCAAGGTAAATGCTGAATGAATGATCCTGTTTGACGCTGATTGATTGTTCAACGGCTCTGCTGAGGATTTTAGATTCTGCAGTAGATAAACTAAATGATTGTTCTTGCTCCAAGCTGGTAGACTGCTCAATAGTATCTCTTTTCGCTCTAGATTCCGCAGCTGTCAAACTGTATGAATATTCCTGTTCCAGATTGCGAGATTGTTCCACCGCCGCATGTTGTGATTGTGATTCAGCGATAGATAGGCTGCGTGACTGTTCTTGTTCCAGGCTGATAGACTGCTCTACGGCTACGCTTTTCGCTTGAGATTCTGCCATAGACAGGTTAGTAGATACTTCATTTTCTAGGCTGATAGACTGTTCAATAGCGATGCTTTGGATTTCATTTTCAGTAATAGATAGGCTTAGTGATGCCTCGTTCTCCGCGCTAATAGATTGTTCAATTGCCCGACTTAAGGCTTCAGATTCCGCTACAGATAGGCTGATGGACGCTTCGTTTTCCGCACTAATTGATAACTCGATCGCTTTACTTAGTGCTTCAGACTCTACGATAGATAAGCTAGTAGACACTTCGTTTTCTGTGATAATAGCCTGTTCAATAGCTCTATCTAAGACTTGGGATTCCTCTACAGACAAGCTCGTAGATGCTTCGTTCTCTGCGCTGATTGATTCTTCAATAGTAATGCTTTGAGAAACAGATTCAGCTATCGACAGACTAGTAGATGCTTCGATTTCCGCGCTGATAGATTCTTGGATAGCAATACTTTGAGAAATAGATTCTGCTACGGACAAGCTATTAGACGCTTCGATTTCTGCGCTGATAGATTCTTGGATAGCAACGCTTTGAGAAACGGACTCAGCTACGGACAGGCTAAGCGACGCTTCCGCCTCCGCACTGATAGATTCTTGGATGGCAATGCTCTGAGAAATAGATTCAGCCACCGACAGACTAAGCGACGCTTCGATTTCCGCGCTGATCGATTCTTGAACGGCAATGCTTTGAGACACAGACTCAGCTACAGATAAGCTGTTAGACGCTTCGAATTCCGCGCTGATAGATTCTTGAATGGCAATGCTTTGAGAAACAGATTCAGCTACAGACAGGCTAGCAGACGCTTCGATTTCCGCACTGATAGATTCTTGGATGGCGATGCTTTGAGAAACAGACTCTGCTATGGACAGGCTAAGCGACGCTTCCGCCTCCGCACTGATAGATTCTTGGATGGCGATGCTTTGCGCTACGGATTCTGCTACCGACAGGCTCAGTGATGCTTCTGTTTCTGCACTGATAGATTCTTGAATGGCAATGCTTTGCGAAATAGACTCAGCAACGGACAAGCTAGTAGATGCTTCCAATTCCGCACTGATAGATTCTTGGATGGCGATGCTTTGCGCCACAGACTCAGCTACGGACAAGCTAGTAGATGCTTCCAGTTCCGCACTGATTGATTCTTGAATGGCAATGCTTTGAGAAACAGACTCAGCTACGGACAGGCTAAGCGACGCTTCCGCCTCCGCACTGATAGATTCTTGGATGACAATGCTTTGAGAAATAGATTCTGCCACAGACAAGCTAGTAGATGCTTCGATTTCTGCACTGATAGATCCTTGGATAGCAATGCTTTGAGAAATAGACTCCGCCACAGACAGGCTGATAGACGCTTCGATTTCCGCACTGATCGATTCTTGGATGGCAATGCTTTGCGCCACAGACTCAGCAATAGACAAGCTGGTAGATGCTTCGTTGTCCGCACTGAGAGACTCTTCAGCGGCCATGCTTTGAGATACTGACTCAAAAATTGATAAGCTCAGCGACGCTCTATTTTCTTCAAGGATTGATTGCTCGAAGGCATGACTTTGCGCAATTGACAAGCTAGCAGAAGTATCCGTTTCTTTGCTGTCAGATTGCCCAATTTCCAAACTTTGTGTCTGTGATTCGGTTACTTCTAAACTACGAGAAGCCTTTTTACTTTCTATACTTAATGATAGAGATATTGAATCAGCAGTGCTCTTCAAGCCCCTCTTTTTCATAGAATCTGAAGAAATGCTTGTCTCAGTAGATTCTGTCGTGCTGGCTGCCTGGCTTTTCGCTGCCATTTTTTCCTGATCCAAACCAGCTTCACTTTCTACAACTGGGGATTCGTCTACTTCTTCTCCACCGATATTCATAACATCCAAGCGGTCGTAGTATTGGATCGACTCCAAAGCTTTCTCAATGAGGAAATTTTCTCTATCTTCTGGGTTCACATTGACTTGTGGGTTACTTCCTTCATTGTTATGAACCGCAGAAGTGGATGATTCGTCCTCTTCTCCTTTTATAAGACGCTTAAAGCCACCTAAAAAATTACGAAACATACCTTTGTTCTCTTCATTATTTGGCATGGACATACTCTCCCTAATTTTAGTAATAATACTATTATAAAGGCTAGTAGAGCATCTGTCAAAATTTATTGCATTAAAATGAATATTTTCAAAAGTAAGGGTTTTCTTGGAATTTTATAAGAGTTTTTCTCCGAATTTTATCCATTTCTCTTCTCTTTTTTGAAGATTTTGAAGTCGATAGAAATAATATTTTAGAAATAATGATATAATATAAGAAGTTATGATTGTATTCCGTTCATTTAATGTTTACCGGAGAGAAATAGTTATAGAGGAAAGACAAAGAGATGAATAAAAGTATTGTAATTTCAAATCTTAGAAAGAATTTCAAAGGAAAAATTGCACTCCAAGATATAAATCTTTCAATTAATAGTGGAGAGATTTTTGGGTTTTTAGGTCCATCTGGCGCTGGTAAAACCACAACAATAAATATTTTAACAGGGCAATTATCACCAGATGAAGGCACTGTAAAAATATTAGGGGAAGATTGTACTCAATTAACATCCGACAAATTTCTAGAATTGGGAATTATGAGTGATAATGTTGGTTTTTATGATAGATTATCACTCTATGATAATTTAATATTTTTTGCTAAATTTCATAATGTAGAAATTTCTTATCTCGACAGTTTACTTAAGCGGTTGAAACTATATGACGATCGATTTAAAAAAGCAGAAAAACTATCTACAGGGATGAAGCAACGAATGTTATTAATCCGAGCAATTTTGCATTCCCCACAGCTAATCTTTTTAGATGAACCTACTTCAGGAATGGATCCTACCCTGTCTCAAATAGTTCATGACTTATTATTAGAAATTAAAGAGGCGGGAACAACGATTTTTTTGACAACTCATAACATGGAGGAGGCAACCAAATTATGTGATTCAATAGCTTTGCTTCATAAAGGTAAAATAATAGAAAGTGGTTCCCCTCATGACATTATCGATAAATATAGCCAGACAGATAAGGTAAAAGTCACCTATTTTGATGGGAAAGAAATTATTGTTCCAAAGGGAGAAGTTTCAAAATATTTAGGAAAGAATGTAAAAACGATCAATTCTCTTGAAACGAACCTTGAAAGCATCTTTATTCAATTAACAGGAGAAAAACTATAATATGTTTAATCGATTTTTTAGTTTGTTGTGGTTACGGTATCGCTACCTTCTTAATAATAAAATGATTTTATTTGTATGTGTGTTTACACCAATTGTAGACTTTTCCGTTTTAAACTTTGTACCAGATGTTCGTGGGTCTATATTTTTAATGAGTATGGCGGTTATTACGATTTATAGTCTAACTGCTGGAACCTTTACAACATTGATTATAAGCGAGGAAAAAGACAAAAAGAACCTCAGAACATTAATTTTAACGGGGGTCACAACACCTGAGTACATTTTATCGACGATTTTATTTCCTTTACTGTTTTCAATATTAGGGGTCTGTATTATGCCTATTGCTTTTGCTATATCCATACCTCACATTGGGGTATACGCATTAGTAACTTTCTTAACGATTACTTGCTTTATTTTTGTCAATTTAGCGATAGCACTATTCTGTAAAAATCAAACACAAGCATCTGCTGTAAGCTTGATTTTCTACCTGCTTATAATGTCCTTACCTCTGTTTTCAAGTGTTAATAAAGTTGCAAAATTATTAACAGATTTTTCACTATTAGGAGCACACAATCAGTATTTTAACAGTATGGCTACCTTTAGTCTTTTGACACCTCAATTCTTTGCACTTATCATTTGGATTGTGGCAATGCTTGTACTTGTATATATAGGGTTTGGATGGAATCGTAAACATTGAGTTTGACTGGCTGTTTAAAAGCTAGATAAAAAGCTTCATAATTCCTACAGTGATTTTCCCCACTATAAAATTATAGAGCGCTAAAAAGACAGTAGATTGGATTTGAACTGGACCCCAAAAGTTAGACAGAAAAAATCTAACTTTTGGGGTGTTTTTTAGCGACTTTCAGAAAAATATGGAATAAACCTTTCAAATCTTGACTATTTAATCCGATTGATTGATCGCTACGGAATAGAAAATGTCAAAAAAGGGAAAAACCGTTATTACTCTCCTGAATTAAAACAAAAAATGATTGATAAAGTCCTACTTGAAGGTCGTTCGCAACTAAGCGTATCTTTGGATTGTGCTCTCCCAAGTAGTGGATTACTTCCAAATTGGATAGCACAATACAAGAAAAACGGGTATACTATTGTTGAGGAAACAAGAGAGAGACCAGCTAAAATGGGACGTAAACGGAAGAAAACTTAGGAAGAAATGACTGAACTAGAGCGACTTCAAGAGGAGAATGAACGCTTACGGACTGAGGTGGCCTACTTAAAAAGTTAAAAGAGCTAGAAGACATGGACGAAGCCGTACAGCAAGAAAGGAAGAGACAGTTAGAGAAATGATTTCAGGAGGATTTCGACTAGATTTACTTCTTAAAACAGTTCGTTTAGCTCGCTCAACTTACTATTATCAGTTGAAGCAACTGAATGGGGTTGATAAGGATCAAGAACTTAAAACCGAAATTCAGGCCATTTATAATGACCATAAAGGAAATTATGGCTATCGTCGGATTCACTTAGAACTAAGAAATCGTGGTTATGCGGTCAATCATAAGAAAGTTCAACGTTTGATGAAAGTTCTTGATTTAGCAGCTCGAATTCGTCGGAAACGGAAGTATTCTTCCTACCAAGGAGAGATTGGCAAGAAAGCAGGGAATCTCATTCAACGTCAGTTTGAAGCATCGAGGCCAATGGAAAAGTGCTATACGGATGTGACAGAGTTTGCCATTCCAAATAGCACACAGAAATTGTATTTATCGCCCGTTTTAGATGGTTTTAACAGCGAAATTATTGCTTTTAATCTTTCTTGTTTGCCTAATTTAGAACAAGTAAAAACGATGCTAGAACAGGCATTCACAGAGGAGCATTACGAGAATACAATTCTCCACAGTGACTAGGGATGGCAATATCAACACGATTTCTATCATCATTTTTTAGAGGATAAAGGAATTCAGCCATCTATGTCACGCAAGGGTAACAGCCCAGACAACGGCATGATGGAGTCCTTCTTCAGCATCTTGAAATCCGAAATGTTTTATGGTTATGAGAAAACATTTAAGTTACTTGAGCAATTGGAACAAGCTATTGTGGAATATATTGATTATTACAACAACAAACGAATTAAGGTCAAACTAAAAGGACTTAGTCCTATGCAATACAGAACTAAATCCTTCACTTAAATTATTTGTCTAACTTTTTGGGGTCAGTACATTTTCACACTCTTTTTTGAAGGATTTGAAGTCGATAGAAATAATATCTTCGAAATAATGATATAATATGAGAAGTTATGATTGTATTCCGGTTATTCAATCCTAATACAAGGAGAGCAGTCATAGAGGGGTTAAGAGTATAGACGAGTAGATCATAATTTAAGGAAATCCGAATGAAGCTATTGAAAGATTGCAAACTTAAAAGAAGATGCAAGCGAATATGTGAGAAAATCGGTTGGAAATGCTTTAGGGGATATTAGTAAGAAATTTCCAGAGTTGCTTAAAATTGAGCTCGATAGCTAGAACTTAGAAAGTAAAGTGATAAGACGGGTTTACAAGTTAGCAAGTAAATTGATTGTCTGACAAATTTGAATTTATTAAGGTGTGCATATGGTAGAAAAAAGACCTGATTTTGGAGATATAAAATCATTTGAAGAATTTAATAGATACTATTGGTATCGAGAAGAACTTTCACAAATTTGTAAGTCCCTTGGATTAGAGTATAGATGTACGAAGCAAGAATTAAACTATATTATCGAACAGTATTTTGAGGGAAATAAAGTAGAAAAATTTTTGAAGACAGGAAACAAAAGTCAAGTCGAAGTGATAACCTTGGAGACTCCTTTACTTAACTGTGGTTTTTCTTTTAACCAAAAATTTCGAGATTATTTTTCAGCTATAACAGGGATTAGTCCCTTTAAATTTAGTGCTGATATGGCAACGGCTTGGCGAAAAGTAAAAAGGGATAAAGATATAACATTCACTATTCAAGATATGATTAAAATATATTATGGTGAGTCAGATTATGCCAAGTATGATAGTTCGGCTTGCCAATGGAATCAGTTTCTAAAAGACTTTTGTTTAGATGAATTGAGCGATTGTTATTCTAATAAGTTAAAAGTTGCGGCTATTCTCTGGAAAGAAGTTAGGAACTCGATACATGAAAAAGTTTACTCACAGGAACTTTTAAAAAAGTATGAATCTAAAGTAGAGGAACACCGTAAGTAAACAGATTTCAGCTTGTCGAGCTGAATAAAGCTGGATACATTAATTCATGTACTATTTTATTATAGTTAAATAATAAAATAGATATTGGAGCAAGCATAGAAAAAAGAGGGGCCTCGTAATGAAGCTCCTCTTACTTTTGATTGTCCGAATCAATATTCTTATTTAAAATAAAGGTAGTGATTTGAATGATATATATTACGATGTACTGAATTAAACAAAAAGAAAAAACGCTTGAAATCAGCATTTTTCTTCTGTATTGATTCGTATTGAATGCTTACTTCACTTCTGTAAACACAACGTGCTTGCGAAGTTTTGGTGAATATTTCTTCAATTGAAGACGGTCTGGAGTGTTACGTTTGTTTTTAGAAGTAAGGTACAAGCGTTCACCAGATTCTTTGTGTTCAAGTGTAATATTTACGCGCATGGTATCTCCCTTCTATTATTCAGCTGCAGCAGCTTTAGCGATTTTACGTCCTTTGTAGTATCCTTTAAGTGATACGCGGTGAGAACGTGAGTAATCTCCAGTAGTTTCGTCAAAGTTTACAGATGGAGCTGTTACTTTGTAGTGTGTACGACGTTTGTTTTTCTTCGCTTTTGAAGTGCGACGTGCAGGTACTGCCATTGTTTGTTTCTCCTTTTAGAATGTAATTCGATGCAATCTCATGATTTTCATCAACTTTAACAGTATAACAAAAGTTTTTTGTAAAGTAAAGTTACTTGACAGAATTTTTTGATTTTCTTTTTGACAATAGCAAAGCTTTTTAGTAGTCGCATATATTTTTAAGTTTATTATTCCAATATTCTGAAAATTTAAAAATTTTCTTCTATCCAATAGAGCATAAGTGTGGTATAATAAAGCACAAAGATGACTACAATGAAAGGAAAAGACATGACAGATAAGCTAGATACACGCCATAGAAGTAAGATTTATGATAGTATGGTCAAATCTCCTAACCGCGCCATGCTTCGCGCGACAGGGATGACAGACAAGGACTTTGAGACTCCGATTGTCGGAGTGATTTCGACTTGGGCTGAAAATACGCCTTGTAATATTCACCTGCATGATTTTGGTAAACTAGCCAAGGAAGGAGTAAAAGAACAAGGTGCTTGGCCTGTTCAGTTCGGTACGATTACCGTAGCAGACGGGATTGCCATGGGAACGCCTGGTATGCGTTTCTCTCTGACTTCACGTGACATCATCGCAGACTCCATCGAGGCTGCCATGGGCGGACATAATGTGGATGCCTTCGTTGCTATCGGTGGCTGTGACAAGAATATGCCTGGCTCTATGATTGCCATTGCCAACATGGATATTCCAGCCATTTTTGCTTATGGTGGAACCATTGCACCGGGAAATCTTGACGGTAAGGACATTGACTTGGTGTCCGTTTTTGAAGGAATCGGGAAGTGGAACCATGGCGATTTGACTGCTGAAGAAGTCCGCCGTATCGAGTGTAACGCCTGCCCTGGCCCTGGTGGCTGTGGCGGTATGTACACGGCTAATACTATGGCGACAGCTATTGAAGTTCTAGGTATGAGCTTGCCAGGTTCTTCTTCTCACCCAGCAGAATCTCAAGATAAGAAGGATGATATCGTGGAAGCTGGCCGAGCTGTTGTCCGGATGCTGGAAATGGGGCTTAAGCCGTCTGACATTCTGACTCGCGAAGCCTTTGAAGATGCGATCACAGTGACCATGGCTTTGGGCGGCTCTACCAATGCTACTCTGCACTTGTTGGCCATTGCCCATGCGGCTAATGTGGAGCTGACCTTGGATGATTTCAATGTTATTCAAGAGCGCGTGCCACATTTGGCGGATTTGAAACCATCTGGCCAGTATGTCTTCCAAGACCTATACAATGTCGGTGGTGTGCCTGCCGTTATGAAATATCTTTTGGCGAACGGCTTTTTGCACGGTGATCGCATCACTTGTACAGGTAAGACGGTGGCGGAAAACTTGGCTGACTTTGCTGACTTGACGCCAGGTCAGAAGGTCATTATGCCGCTTGAAAATCCAAAACGTGCGGACGGTCCATTGATTATCCTGCATGGTAATCTGGCACCAGATGGCGCGGTTGCCAAGGTATCAGGTGTTAAAGTTCGTCGTCACGTCGGACCTGCTAAGGTTTTTGACTCAGAAGAAGCTGCTATTGATGCAGTGCTGGCCGATGAAGTAGTCGATGGCGATGTAGTCGTGGTTCGCTACGTTGGTCCAAAGGGTGGCCCTGGTATGCCAGAAATGCTGTCACTTTCTTCTATCATCGTAGGGAAAGGTCAAGGAGATAAGGTAGCCCTCTTGACAGACGGCCGCTTCTCAGGTGGTACCTACGGTCTCGTTGTCGGACACATTGCTCCAGAAGCTCAGGATGGTGGCCCGATTGCCTACCTTCGCACAGGCGATATGGTCACGGTTGACCAAGATACCAAGGAAATTTCCATGGCAGTTTCTGAAGAAGAACTTGAAAAACGCAAAGCAGAAACGACTATTCCACCGCTTTATAGCCGCGGTGTACTTGGTAAATATGCCCACATGGTATCCTCTGCCGCTAAAGGTGCTGTTACCGACTTCTGGAAACCAGAAGAAACAGGTAAAAAATAGCCTATATATGACAAAAGAACCCGCTAGTTTTTCTAGCGGGTTTATTAATTTGGATGAATGTTCAGCTTCTTATCTAGGACTAATACCTAGCGCAATCCGTCCAAAGCGACTGATACGAGTGATTTTCCACGCGGGCGACCAAGTGACTTCAACGGAGACAGTTTCGATGCCCTCGATTTGCTTCAGGGACTCGACGATTTCAATGGGAACGGTCTCGGTACAGTCGCAGGCTGTGTCTGTGAAGGTCATGACAATCTTGCAGTGGCCAGTCTCGTCAAGATTGATTTCATAGATGAGCCCGAGATTGTAGACATCAAGCTCGACCTCTGGATCGTAAATCGTTTCGAGTTTCTTAATGAATTCTTCTTGGATAGCTGCTGCTCGGTCATTGATTTTGATATCGTCTCTCATCTTCGGTCCTTCTTTCTCTATAGAATGGTGGTCTTATTTTCTCATAATTCTGACAATTTTTCAAGAAATTCTGGCGAATGAAAACGGATTTAGTCTATCGGAGGGAATTTTTCTGCTCTAACTCCTCAAAACATCTGATTTATGGTAAAATAATAGATATTATATAGTTGCAGAGGATTAGAAAATGAAATTACAAAAACCTAAAGGAACTCAGGATATCCTCCCTCAGGAATCTGCTAAATGGCAGTATCTGGAGGAGTTTGCTCGTAAGACGTTTAAAAAATACAACTATGCGGAAATTCGGACACCGATTTTTGAGCACTATGAGGTCATCAGTCGTTCTGTTGGAGATACGACAGACATTGTGACCAAGGAAATGTATGATTTCTATGATAAAGGGGACCGTCATATCACCTTGCGACCAGAAGGAACTGCACCGGTCGTTCGTTCTTATGTCGAAAACAAGCTCTTTGCACCAGAAGTTCAAAAGCCAGTTAAGCTTTATTATATGGGCTCTATGTTCCGCTATGAACGGCCTCAGGCTGGTCGCTTGCGCGAATTTCACCAAATCGGGGTGGAGTGCTTCGGCTCTGAAAATCCAGCGACAGATGCAGAAACGATTGCTATGGCGGCTCAGTTCTTCAAGGAAATTGGGATTGGACAGGTGACGCTGCAGCTGAATAGTTTGGGCAATGCAGCGAGTCGAGCTGCCTACCGTCAGGCCTTGATTGATTATTTGATTCCGCTGAAAGACAGTCTTTCTAAGGATAGTCAGCGTCGTTTGGAGGAAAATCCGCTGCGGGTGCTGGATTCGAAGGAAAAAGAAGATAAGGCAGCCGTTGCGCAGGCACCTTCGATTTTGGACTTTCTGGATGAGGAGAGTCAGGAGCATTTTGCGGCTGTCCGCTCAATGCTAGAGTCTTTGGACGTTCCCTATGTCATTAACACCAATATGGTGCGCGGACTGGACTACTACAATCACACGATTTTTGAGTTTACGACTGATGTGGCAGGCAGCGAACTAACTATCTGTGCGGGTGGCCGTTATGATGGCTTGGTTGACTACTTTGGTGGGCCAGAAACCCCTGCCTTTGGTTTTGGTATGGGAATGGAGCGTCTGCTCTTGGTTCTGGAAAAACAGGGAGCAACTCTGCCACTTGAGACAGGCTTGGATGCCTATATTGCCGTTCTAGGTGAAGCTGCCAATCGCAGTGCTTTGGAATTAGTACAGGCTCTCCGCAATCAAGGATTTGCGGTCGAGCGAGACTATTTGGATCGCAAGCTCAAGGCTCAGTTTAAGTCAGCAGATGCTTTCAGAGCCAAGACCATCATTACTTTAGGTGAAAGTGAAATCGAAAGCAACCAAGTCACTGTGAAGAATAATGAAACTCGTCAAGAAGTGGTGGTTGGACTGGATCAAGTTCAAGAAAACTATCAGGCTGTTCTCGAAAAATTAGGTTGTTAGAGAAAAATTTATTCTTTCTTAAAGACCGAGCTCTTTAAGGAATCTCAAAATATTACATTTTTGTTACACGATGAGTAAATAATGTAACAAATTGATAATATTTTGGTATAATGGATATACTCTTACATAAATAAAGGAGAAAAAATGAAAAAATTGATGAAATTTGGCGTATTGCCTGCGTGTATTCTTTTGTTGGGAGCATGTTCGGCCCTACCAAAACCACAGAAGAAAAACGCTGAAAACGTGAAGACCGAGCAGTCTTCATCTTCTACATCAGAAAAAGAAACGAATGAAAAGCGGATTGAGAAAGACGCAGATATTATCTTGCGTGCAGTCTTTACAGATCACTCTTCAGGTTTCACGACCTTGATGGGAACTTCTGTTGACAAATGGAAGAAGGGTATTACTCAGTCTTACGTTGATGAAAACCTATCTAAATACACACCAGAAGAAAATTATACGCTTGACTTAAAGACAGAAAAATTCCCTCCATCAAAAATCTTGGAGCTATTTGACCAAGCACGTTTTAAAGTCTTGGCTACGATTGGCGATGATTTTGAAATTACTAAGGTTGAAGACGATGGAGAAACAGCAGCGGTAACATTTAAGAGCCGTGCGATTGCAACACGTGATTTGGCCAATCTAATCAATATGACGAAAGCTAGTCTGTTTGAAAATGGGATTGAAGATGTAAAAGCCTTGGAAGACTCAACGGATCCAGATCTTGAGAAACGTTTGGCTTTGGTAAATAACTTCCTCTTCTACTATGCTTTTGACCGTATGAATGAAGACTTTGGCTACATTGCGCCACGTGAGTTTACAATGGAGTTAACGAAGACAAAAGAGGGTCGCTATATTCTCAATGACGAAAACTTTATTGAATTGCGTAAATCAATGTTTGTAAATGAGTATTCAGCAAATGGTGCAGAAACACGTAAAGGAAACAAATCAACAGATTCTGGTTCTAAATCTGACTCAAGCTCCTCTTCATCTTCCGATAAATCAAAGATCTAATAGTTTGAAATAAGATTTAGGATCTCATTTATATAGATAACAGGTCTGGGGCTTTTTGTCTCAGACTTTTATTTTTCAACTAGCTTGAATTGATGGAGGATATGAATGAAAACAATTTATTTAAGTAAAAAAGACATGTTGGAGATCTGTCAAGATGGCGATAAGTATTTCTTGCGTTATCCAACTTTTAATATTACCATGCCAGAAGTAGTTCAAGAAATCCCCAAAGAAGCTGCAGATAGTTATATGTCGGGAGAACATACTGGTAAAGAGTTGATGAATTATGCAGATTATGGTTTTTGGAAATCTAAAAAACAGTATACACAAGATGAGTCTGGTAAGCTCTTCATCGAAAATCATCCTTCTTTTATTTTAAAAAATCCAGGAAATACTCGTCGTCTTTTTACAGCAGAGGAATTTAGACAAATTGTCACCAAAGCCATTGTTTCAGAACTGGAACCTAGCGAACTTGACGCTATTGGTATAGTTGATAGTCATTTAGAGCTTCTTCTGGTGGATCCAGTTGGCTGGGAGGAAGAGATAGAAGCAGTCCATCTGGAAGTTCTGCAGGAAAAACTAAACAACTATATTTATTTCATTGAAAGCAAGCAGTATGTGGAGCGATATGGAGACAATTTTGCTAAAAAGGTCATCCATATAACTTTCCAGTATTCTCCATCTGACAATGGACTAGCCTTCCTAGCA
The DNA here is from genome assembly GCF_030272855.1 of Streptococcus sp. SC1. Classification (NCBI taxonomy): domain Bacteria; kingdom Bacillati; phylum Bacillota; class Bacilli; order Lactobacillales; family Streptococcaceae; genus Streptococcus; species Streptococcus sp. SC1. Next base: position 91,647 of record NZ_JAQCMU010000001.1, read on the forward strand.
GCTGCTCAGAAAGTCTTGCAACCTACAGATATGACTTTGAAGATCGAATTGCCAGAGTAAGATATCAAAAGAGAAGATGTTGTCTTCTCTTTTCTAGTATTCTTGAGGTTTTACAATCTTTTCTGGACCTACTTTCTAATGTGATATAATGTAAAAAAGAATCTTGCTAATCAATATTGTTAAAACCTGCAATATCCAATCTATTTGGATTTGGGTGGGGATTGTTGTGGTTGTCCCTGATTTGAGGCAATTAACAAATGTTGCTTTTATTCAGTCTAGTGTTTAAAAAATAATATCAGGTATTTTAGCGATGATTGGGAAAGCTGTTGTTTCTGGTTGGAATAATATGGTTAATGGTATCAAAGGGTTATTTTCATGGTAAATGTATACAGAGTTAAAGGCCGAGTTTTTAATATCACATTGAATGATAAGGTGGCACAAAAAGGTTGGTATCTGATTGTGACAGATTTAGGTCAAGAATACCTTGTGCAAAGAAATTATAGTCTATCTTATAGGAGTTTTTTTAAAATTTATCAAACAGAATATCCATTGTGCAGCCATATTTCTGATCGAGGATTAAATAGCAATAAGCGATTGACTAATTTAGGAATAGCAATTGTGCTATCAGCATTTATCCGTTGGTTGACTCCATTTGAATTATGGTTAGGTCCGACAAATCATACGGCAAGTTTAGTTCAAGGTAGTATAAATGTATTGATCTTAGTCCTTGTTTTATTCATTTCATTTTTTTTGGTGTCCTGGTATAGGAAAATTAAACTTAAAAATTTTCTTAGAAAACAAAATGCGGATCTAAGCTATATTGGAAAAGTTAGGTCATTGACTCCATTAAAAACAGTGAAAGAAGGGATTGGTTTTTGGTGATTATGAAAGTGGTTTTTATAAAAATAGTTGCTTATGCATTTTTATTTCTTGTTTTTATTTTTCCAATATTTTTATTTTCTTATTTTGTTCAGTTGAGACTGTTTTTGATTATACCAATTGTACTTTATACCATTTTATTTTATAATGGGATTATTATTAATGAAAACAATCAGATTGTAGAATTTGAAATAGAAGAGAAAACAAAGTGATTTTTATTCTTTGGTATATAGGACGAATCAACTTGTTATAGAAGGATTTGCTTTTGTCGTCTGTCTAGGGCTTTATTTTTGCGAAGTAGATTTTCTGTTTTTGTTCTTCTTTTGTATGATGACTTCCTTAATATTTACCTTAATAGAATTAAATCATTTAGAGCGAAAACAGGCTATTAAACAGCTAAAAGAAAAATCCTGAAAGGTAAAGCAAAATGGAACTGATTATCTAGATCTGAATGGAATGGCATTTCTAAGAAAGACTTAGAGAAAAGCTTGGTTTTAAACTAAAATGCCCTTTAAACGTAAAGAAATGATTTAGGTTTAAATTATAGATGAATAACACAGAATTCAAAAAATCATCGATAATGGAGGTAACTGATACTGATGAAAAATAAATCTAAAAAATGGAAATGGTTTCTGTTGATAATCCCTGCACTGATGATTTTAGGGATTATCAGGACTAACCTTGATGAGATGAAATCAAAAGATGGAATATACTATCTGACGGTAAAAAATGAATCTACTAAAACGGCCTCCCTAGATAAAACATCATGGATAAAAATAGACGGAGAGCAGATCACCATAAAGGAAGGTAGTTCAGAGCATACTTACTCATATGATCCTGAAAATGAAGAATTTACAAGAGATTCAGAGAAGTATTCTTGTATGATATATGATGGACTTTTAACTCTTTCAGGAGATCAGCCACAAAAGGAATTACCTGAATATGTCAGTCCAGATAGCAGTTGGTATTCAGCATACGAAAAAGGTCAGGTGAAAATAACTAATTAATTGGTTTTGATCTGGATTAACTGTAGCAAGTTAACAAGTATTCATGCCTAGGAGAGGACTAATTTACTCCTCTTCTTTTTTGGATAATCTGAATTCGGAAAATGCGGGATGCGCATTTTTACATACAGAAACTAAGAGACATAGGATAACTTTCAAGCCGATACCGAAAAGAAAGCGAAAGGAATGAACACTGACCTTCATTTACTATTCTTTTTGATAAAGTTATTCGCTATCTCACAATTAAACGAAAGTAAAAAAGGTAGGTCACATGGCATTAGATAAAGAAAAAATTCAGGAAAATTTTGAGAAATTCATGTTTTATATTGATGACACCTTGGATGAGATAAGGAAAAAAGCCAGCCAGCAAGGTTATAATCTGGATATGAGCTTAGAGAGCTTGAAGGATTTGGCGCAATTTGTTCGAGAGAATGATGTCAAAAATGATCCTGAAAATATTGACGATTTCTTTAATAGCTGGGTTTATCTTGGTGAGGTTTTTCGCCTACAAGCCAAAGGAGCCTACTGGAAAGTTGGCACTGAGAATTCGAAAAACTTAAATTATGGGTTAGAGTATTTGACGGGTTATAATACAATTGGTTCGGAATTTATTCCGTTATTAATTATGAATAACTTTACTTTAAGTTCACCTGATAGGTTAAATAATAATTTTTTCTATGAATTAGTATTGAAACGTTTAAATCCTAAACCAATCAATCTAGACCATCTTCCAACTGAAGAGAGTTAAGTTATTTTTGGCGTCGTTTAATTACTTATTAGGTAAATGTTTCAGGTGAATATGAGAGGATTATTAAAATGAATAACATAGAATTCAAAAAAATTGTTGGCGAAACTTTGAAATCACAAGGTTTTGCTTATGAAAATAAATATTATACATCTGAAAATACTGATTTAAAGGTATTTATTGGCTTTCAAAAATCTAACTTTGAGAACTCTTTCTATATCAATTATGGCTTTTTTATAAAAAAGCTTCATGAAAAATTAGAGAGGTTAAGTCATGGTTTTGGAGATTTTGGAGGTCGCTTTGTTTACAATGATAACGGCAAAATGCTTGGAGATTATAAACTACCTGATCTGAAGAAGGAAAGTCTTTCAGAGAGTATTTTAGAGAATACAGAGAAGTTTATTAAACCAGCCTTTGAGAAAGGGATTGATGACTATTTGGAAATGTATCCTCACTTAAAACGAAGACTTCCTTTGACGGTAAAGGAATATTTAGATTCCGCCTACAAATGAACAAAACAGAATTTAAAAAGATTTCTAGTAAAGTTTTAAAACAACAGGAGTATACGATATCGACATCGCCATACAGCATTCTCCATCTGACAATGGCCTAGCTTTCCTAGCAGCTGCTCAGAAGGTATTGAAGAATACGGATATGAGTTTGAAGATCGAATTGCCAGAGTGATATGAAGAGAGCGCAAGACGCTCCCTTTTTTGCCTCTTACAGTATGGTATAATTGAATTGGACGGTACTCAGACTGTCATTATCAAAGAAAGGGATAGAGCTTGTGTTAGATATTCGCATTGATGCCATTGCTAATAAGTCTTTGACCTACCAGCTATTAAGAAAATATTCGACTTTGCCTTTTTCTCAACTAAAGTCAAGAATAGAAAATCATGATCCAGTGATGAAAGTCAATGATTTAAAGCTGGATGAACTTCGAAAGGTCAGGGAGTTAATTCATGATTTAAGCAACATAGGCACGAAGGTCACGATAAAGGACTCAACAGGCATCATCACCTTGGAAGTATTAGATAATATTATCTCTAGTTATGAAGGGATTACGGCTGATATAGAAGAGCTAGATGCCCTTATGTTTGATGAAGAGGAGTAGTTGATTTTGGGCATAAAGAAGGTGAAACTTATAAAAAAATGTTTGAAAAGTACAAAAATCGTGAAATTACTTTGTAAGAATTAAAAGACTCTCAATTTAATCTAGATAATTTTAGAATAGAAACACCTTCTGCCAATAGAAGTCATAAGTTTGAATAGGAGATAAGATGGATATTTTTGATATTGTTCAAAATGGGACATATAATGATTTTATAGAAAATTACAATGGTGACATAACACAAATTGATGAATATACAAACCTTAATTTGTTATGTATATCCATGCTTAATGATGATTTACCAGAAGAGAAATTGAAAATTATTAAATATCTGCTTTCTGAGAAAGTAGAGGTAAATTTTTTGTCAAAAAAAGAAAACAGAAATGCTCTTCATTATTTCTTCCAAGCCAATTGGCGGCCTAAAATAGCATATGCATACGAGGTGGTGAAATTACTTGTTGGGGCAGGAATAGATGTAAATGCAGTTGACAAATTTGGTTCTATTCCGATGACTTACTCGGTAACGTTATTAAAATTAGCAACGGAAGAGTTAGAACCTCTATATAAGCTTTTACTAGAGGCCGGTTCGGATTATAAGTTAAAAAACAAATCTGGTAAATCGTGTTTAGACTATGCGGAAGAATATTCTTGGAGAAGCGGTCTGCTTGATATAATAAAGGAGTATGAAGATGGTAGAAATTAATAACAATGATTTTGGTGGTTTTGTCGTTTCAAACAATATTCTTGATGGAAAAGCTATTCGCTATTCTTATCGTGAGGAATCTGCTATTCCACAATTAAATGGCTGGACACTGTTATCAATCGAAGATGATGAAGCTTACCTAGCTAATTCAAAAAATTTCACAATTTTAGGAGCAAATAGCATTGTAAAAATTGCTCCTGTTATACTGGAAATTTTTGAAGCCCCGTACGGCACCGACTTGTGCTGGCTATATGAGGAGGGCGTTCATGTAGGATTTTATGATTTGGTGAGAGATAGAGAAACTACTATCGAGGAAATCATTAGCTGAATATAGAAATGACGGAGGAAAACTAATGAGAAGACAGGAATTATTAGATTTTTTGAAACATAATAGTAGTAAAGCAAAATATTATTCTGTACACTTAAATAAAAAGGTTTTAGAGCAGTTTGCGATAGGCTATTATCAGGATTTGAGTTCAAATAGATTTATAGTGTATGAGGTGACTGAACGTCAACAGTTACATGAAAAAGCTAGTTTTGAAAGAGAGGAGGACGCTATTAAAGAATTATATGAGGTTGTGAAATTTAGATGTAGGATTAAAAGCGTTCCTATTCAGTTAGATGTTTCAGAAATTGATGCAATCGGAACGAGTGATACAGACTTGGAACTTTTATTAATAGATGGCAATCTTTGGCTTCCAGATACCGAAGAAGAACATTTGTTGAAGCTTCAGGAAAAACTCAACAACTATATCTACTTCCTCGAAAGCAAGCAGTATCTGGCACGTTACGGTGATAACTTTGCTAAAAAAGTCATCCATATCACCTTCCAATATTCTCCATCTGATAATGGACTAGCCTTTCTCGCCACTGTGCAGAAAGTGTTACAGCCGACTGATATGAGCTTGAAGATAGAATTACCAGAGTGCTGAAGAGAGCGAAAGACGCTCTCTTTTTGGTCTCTTACAGTATGGTATAATTGAATTGGACAGCACTCAGACTGTCATTATCAAAGAAAGGGATAGAGCTTATGTTAGATATTCGCCTTGATGCTATTACTAATAAGTCTTTGACCTACCAGCTATTAAGAAAGTATTCGACTTTGCCTTTTTCTCAACTAAAGTCAAGAATAGAAAATCATGATCCAGTGATGGAAGTCGATGATTTAAAGCTGGACGAACTTCGAAAGGTCAGGGAGTTAATTCATGATTTAAGCGACATAGGCACGAAGGTCACGATAAAGGACTCAACAGGCATCATCACCTTGAAAGTATTACATAATATTATCTCTAGTTATGAAGGGATTACGGTTGATATCGAAGAGCTAGATACCCTTATGTTTGATGAAGAGGATTGATTGCTAAATTTCTATATTTTAACGAATTTATAACTTGGAAAATCAGTGCTTCCGAAGCTGGCAGGGTCAATTCTTTTAGTCTGTTGGTTGATAAGGGATTTAAGATTCCTGATAAAGGGTGTGGAAGAAGTTGCTGATAATATTATTCTAAAAATGGATTTAATAGAATAGGAAAAGGCTATGAGATTAAGAGATAAATGGGAAGATGATTCAAATCAGTATAGAAGGTATAATCTTAAACAAAAGATAAATTCGGTTATCTTTGGTCTAGCTATAGGTGATGCGCTGGGAGTTCCTGTGGAGTTCAGGGCTAGAGATACCTATCATATTTCAGATATGGTGGGTTATGGGACCTATAATCAACCAGCTGGGACCTGGTCAGATGATACTTCTTTATCCTTAGCACTTGTTGAACACCTCTGGGAGGATTCTGATTTGAATGGGCTAATGGATAAATTTGTAGCTTATCGTCAGGGCTATCTCACACCTTTTGGATATTGTTTTGACATTGGTATTGCGACTAATCAGGCGATTGATCGGTATTTGGCGGGAATATCTCCAGAGAAATGTGGAGGGACTGGTGAGAGAGATAATGGCAATGGAGCCTTGATGATGCTATCTCCCTTAGCTTTGCTCTTATATGAAAACGTTGATTTTAGTTATAGATCAAAGATAATTGAGCAATATACCAAGTTGACCCATGCTCATCCAAGGTCTATTGTGGCATCTATTCTGTATGTCCAGCTTTTAATTGGTTTTCTTCTTAACATTCGCTTAGAAAACTTACTTTGTCAATCAAAACCTTATCTTGAAGATTATTTCAAGAAAAACCCAGAATACTGGGAAGAGTATCAAGATCATTTTAGAGAAATATTTGATAGAGAATTTTATCAAAAATCTAGAGAAGATATTGCTTCCACAGGCTATGTTGTTGATACCTTGAAGGCTTGTCTCTGGTGTTTGGGTACAACAAAGAGTTTTGAAGAAGCTGTTCTAAAAGCTGTTAATCTTGGAGGTGACACCGATACCATCGGTGCCATTACAGGTACCTTGGCTGGAGCCCACTATCAACTGGAAGGCATCCCAGAAAAATGGATTCAACAATTGGCTAATAAAGAATTGATTGACGAAAAATGTCGGCAAATGCTAGAATGGCTAGAACGTTGATTTTCTGTAGTTGTTGCATATCTGGGTTAGTCCTTGAAATCAGGATGAGCTGATTTCTAAAATGGTGGAAGAGATGGAGTTGCTTTTGAAAACAGGAGAGAAGAGAATTCACCAGCTGACCAAGTATATCTGAAATATCAAGATTCCCAGATACAGCTTAAAATTACACGGTAAACGAAAGGGATATCATGACAGAAAAAGACTTACTTATCAAAGAATATCTTAGAATAAAAAAAGAAGCTATTTATAGCCGCATTATATTCTTACTGACGGCCATTACAGGAGCTATTCTATCCTTTATTTTGGTCTATTCAAGATCTAGGAATCTAATCTTTGAAAATGTTTCAATTGGCTTAGTTGTGTTTGCAGGTATTGTTATATCAAGGCCGTATTGGACAAAAAAGAAACAATACGAGGCTCAATATCCAGAATTGAAAGGAATGTCTACAAGAGGAGCTGAAGCTTCTGGGGATTTTTGGGGAAGACATTTGATTGTATATCCAGCTATTCTTGTTTATATGGTTTGGGCCTTTTTCGCTTATTATCATCCTGCTCAAAATCAGGAAATAATAGATGTTGATCTCCCAGCGATTAGTACAGAAACTGAGTATAGTTTGGATTTTCCAAAATCAGATAGTTCAGCGAGCACAGGCGACAGTCAAGAAGACAACCAATCAGATGCTTCGACAATTGGACAAGAGGAAGAGGACAATAAATGAATAAAAGAAAACAAATTATTTTAGTGATTGCTGTCTTACTAGTAGCTTTCTGTAGCTTTGTTTATCTAAAAAAACAATTCTTTTCTCCTTCCAAGCCAAAGGAAGAGTCTAGAAAGGAAACGATTGTATATGATTCTTCGCTGAAAGATATCACTCTAACAAAAGATGGGCGCTATGTCTTAGTTAGTCCTAATACTTTAAAGTGGCATTCTAATAATTTAAGAATTAGTCAGAACTATGTAGTCTCAACATTTATAACTTATGAGCACTTTTATGCAAAAAAGAATACCCTACCATCAAGTAAACTCGTAAAATTTGATATTATCACTTATGATTTACGTAAAAAAAATTTCGTTGAAAAGCGCATAGACCTCAAAAAGGCCGTAGAAGAATACGATTCAGATTACGGCTTGAGAGATGACGGGTCCCTCCAAGTAGTTGGTTCTAGCTTCTATTTTGAGGGTAAAGATTATGTACGGCTTTTTGTTTCAAAAAGAAAAAATTTAGAAGAAACAAAAAGCCTAGTATTAAATTTGGAAAATGGGAAATTGACAGAGCTTAGTGAAGCGATGGAAGAAGTGAGTACCGCACAAAATAGTTTCCCTTCCCTATCCAGAACAAATCTCGATGATATTCTATATTTTAATGGATTTTCACCTTCAAACATTTTAGGTTATGTTAATGATAAAAAGGAGAACGAGATTGGTCAGGATATTAACTTTAGCCACGAGTTTCCTGACTTGGTAAAGCGTTTAAAGAAAAATAAAGTTACAGAAATGCTGTATCGAAGAGGCTTGGTTTCTCCGTCAGATTACTATGAAGATCTTCGCCATTGGTTTGCGCCAGTTGGTCAGGATAAGCTAGATATAGTCGCAAAGGATTATGAAACGAACGAAGAAACTCCTTTAAATAATTACCAAGAATTTATTGATTGGTCCAAAGCGGAAGCTAAAAAAGCACAGGAAAGGATAAAAGCAAATGGGAAAAAAGAGACAAATTAATACGACACAAATTTACGAAACATCTGTTCGGTTAGATGCGGCAGTAATGTCGGGAGGTACAAATGATGCTTCAGAGTGGGTTGATGATGTGTCTACAGAATTATTTGCAGATTGCAATACCTTATTGGATGAGGCTTCAGCAGATATTCATACTACGGTAGAGAATCTTAATAACTACTTAAATTCTGTAGCAGCAGAATTTGAGAAAGCTGATTCAAAAATGGCAAAATTAATATCTGCAAATAATGGCTTGGAATCTATCCCAATGGAAAATAAAAAAGCTGCAGAAAAGGAAAAAATTCGCTCGAATGATTATTATAATGAATTGAAAAAAAGTAAATAATCTCTATACTTTTTCCGATTTTATATTTAATGTGATGATATAATAATGTGGTTATTTCTTTTAGAGCGAGTGATACTTCTCTAGTTTTCATCAGCAATTCTGCCCTGTTATTCTCCAAAGGGTTATAGTTTTTGCCCTAACCTTCCCTGCTTATGCTATAATAGTCTATAGAAAGTCGAGGGAATGATGAAGAAAATATTATTAGTGGTTGTGGTGCAGGGAGTGGCCCTATTTGTGATAACGGGTCTGCTCTGTTATTTTATGCGAGGGGATTTTTTCTTCCGTGCTTTGGCGCCGATTTTTGGTCTGGCAGCTGGGGCCTTTCGCTTCTTGACAGCCATGGTGACAAAAACGTTGGCTCCTAGTCTTTATGAGGATGGGAAGAAAAAGGAATAATCTATATAGCGTTAGCAGGTCTGGGGATATTGCCTCTAGACCTTTTTTATAAAAGGAGCACTGGAAATAAATACTTTTAATTTTTTTCAGAAAAAGGACAGGTAGGGGGGCTTTCCTAGGCTCTTTGTGGTAAAATAGTAACAGAATTAAAATTTTGGAGAGTAAAGATGAAACGTTCAATGTATGCGGGACGTGTTCGTAGTGAGCATGTCGGTCAGGAAATTACTTTGAAAGGTTGGGTTGCCCGCCGTCGCGATTTGGGAGGCTTGATTTTTATTGATCTGCGTGACCGTGAAGGTATTATGCAGCTAGTTATTAATCCTGAGAGTGTTTCAGATGAGGTCATGAAGACAGCTGAGAGTCTGCGCAGCGAGTTTGTCATCGAAGTGACTGGTAAGGTAGCCGCGCGTGAGCAGGCCAATGACAAGCTGGCTACAGGAAGTGTAGAGCTTCACGTAGACAGTCTGACGATATTGAATACTGCTAAAACCACTCCTTTTGAGATTAAGGACGGGATTGAAGCCAATGACGATACGCGCTTGCGCTACCGTTATTTGGATTTGCGTCGCCCAGAAATGCTGGAAAATTTCAAGTTACGTGCCAAAGTGACTCATTCCATCCGCAATTATTTGGATGAGCTGGAGTTTATCGATGTAGAGACACCATTTTTGACCAAGTCAACGCCTGAAGGAGCGCGTGATTATTTGGTACCGAGCCGGGTCAACCAAGGTCATTTCTATGCCCTGCCTCAAAGCCCACAGATTACCAAGCAGCTTTTGATGAATGCTGGTTTTGACCGTTATTACCAGATTGTCAAGTGTTTCCGAGACGAGGACTTACGTGGAGACCGTCAACCAGAGTTTACACAGGTGGACTTGGAAACTTCTTTCCTATCTGAGCAAGAAATCCAAGACATTACAGAAGGGTTGATCGCCCGTGTCATGAAGGAAACCAAGAGAATTGAAGTAACCTTGCCTTTCCCACGGATGAAATATGACGATGCCATGGCTCTTTATGGTAGTGACAAGCCAGATACTCGCTTTGACATGTTATTGCAGGACTTGACAGAGCTTGTCAAGGGTGTTGACTTCAAAGTCTTTTCTGAGGCACCGGCTGTCAAGGCGATTGTAGTGAAAAATGCTGCTGACAAATACTCGCGTAAAGACATTGATAAGCTGACAGAGCAAGCTAAGCAGTATGGAGCAAAGGGACTTGCTTGGGTGAAAGTAGTTGATGGAGAGCTGACTGGTCCTGTTGCCAAGTTTTTGACAGACCTGTCAAGTGAGTTGACAACTGCTTTACAATTAGAAGAAAACGACTTGGTTCTCTTTGTGGCAGATACCTTGGATGTTGCCAACGCAGCTCTGGGGGCTCTTCGTGTCCGTTTAGGCAAGGAATTAGGTTTGATTGACCCTGCTAAGTTTAACTACTTGTGGGTAGTAGATTGGCCAATGTTCGAGTGGTCTGAAGAAGAAGGCCGCTATATGAGTGCCCACCATCCATTCACTCTGCCTCAAAAAGATTCTGAGCAGGAGTTAGAAGGAGACCTGAGCAAGGTTCGTGCGATTGCCTATGATATCGTACTCAATGGCTATGAACTAGGTGGTGGTAGCCTACGGATCAACCAAAAAGATCTGCAGGAACGTATGTTTAAGGCTTTAGGCTTCTCAGCTGAAGAAGCGCAAGACCAGTTCGGTTTCCTTCTAGAAGCCATGGATTATGGTTTCCCACCACATGGAGGTCTGGCTTTGGGTCTGGATCGCTTCGTCATGCTCTTGGCCGGTGAAGAAAATATCCGTGAAGTCATTGCTTTTCCTAAGAATAACAAGGCTTCTGACCCAATGACGCAAGCACCAAGCTTGGTTGCTCCTGCACAATTAGAGGAATTAAGTTTACAAGTAGAATCACATGAAAAAGACTAGTTTGCGGAAACTTTTTCGCTATTATCTTCATCGCTTTGCCTATCATGTCAAGTTGCTAGAAGTTCTGAAAAGTATTTCGCGTGAAAAATATGATGAGAAATTTTCAGCCTCTCTGGTATACGGCTTTCTCTCAGCGGTAGCGGTCAATTTCTTCTTTCAGCCGGGCCATGTCTACTCAAGTGGTGCAACGGGCTTGGCGCAGATTGTCTCGGCTTTGAGTGGCCGCTTTATCGGCTTTACCATTCCAGTTTCCATTACTTTTTATGCGATCAATATTCCACTGATGATTTTGGCTTGGTACCAAATCGGGCATAAGTTTACTGTTTTTACTTTTATCACTGTTTCGATGAGCTCGCTTTTTATCCATTTTGTGCCAGAAGTTACATTGACGACCAATCCCATTATCAATGCTTTGTTTGGGGGAGTTGTCATGGGGACAGGGATCGGCTTTGCCCTCAAGTCAAGCATTTCAAGTGGAGGGACAGATATTGTTAGTCTGACCATTCGCAAGAAAACAGGCCGTAATGTAGGCAGTATCTCCCTGATTGTCAATGGGATTATTATGCTGATTGCTGGTCTGACCTTCGGTTGGGAATACGCTCTCTACTCAATGATTACCATCTTTGTATCCAGCCGTGTAACGGATGCAGTCTTTACCAAGCAAAAGCGGATGCAGGCTATGATTATCACCAGTCATCCTGACGAGGTGATTAACAAAATTCACCACAAGCTCCACCGCGGTGCGACCATTATCAATGGAGCGGAGGGAACTTACAATCACGAGCAAAAGGCGGTGCTGATTACAGTCATTACGCGTGCTGAATTTAGTGAATTTAAGTACATCATGAAACAGACGGATCCGACCGCCTTTGTCTCCGTATCTGACAATGTACATATTTTAGGAAGATTTGTAGAAGAGTAGTCTCGATTATCGGCATTGTTAGTGGATCTTGCTCAAACGCAATGCTTCCATTTATACATAAAAAAGGAACAAGTTCAGCTGGATGTTTTCCCATCCAAAATGAACCTGTTCTTTTTTATAGTTATTACTTTATTTCAAAACCAAGACTTGCTTAGCAGGAACTATATAAGAATCTGCTAGCGGGGCGATTGGTTTTTTAGCGTTAATGTGCGGATACTGAAGGTGAATGCTTTGCTTCATTTTATTTTCATAAGTCGCTGCTTCAGTGCCGAAGTTAATCAAAATGGTCAGCGCTTGTTTATCTTTTTGAATCTTATATTCAAGGAGGCTAGGGCTGAGCCATTTGACCTGACAAGCTTTTTGAATAGCAGAGCTAGTTGTCAGAGTCAGAAGTGGATGAGCCTTTCTAAAGGCAATGAGTTGCTTCAAAAATTCAATGTCTTCGGTATAGTGAAGTGAGCGCAGCCAGTCTAGCTTGTTGACATCATCAGGCAGGTTGTAGGTGTTGTCAATCAGATTCTTGGTCCGATAAAATTCCTGGCCGCTGTGGAGGAAAGGAACTCCTTGCGCTAAGAGAACGATGTGCAATGCTAGGCGAGAGTTAGCTAGGCGCTGACGGAGGCTGATATTTGGATTTTGAATATCAAAATAATCAAACACCGTTGCGTTGTCATGGCATTCTACATAGTTGATCGCCTGATGAGGCGCTAGGAAATGTGGCTCTCCTGTCAAGCCGACATTGGCTGTCAGGACATTTTCTAGCCAGCTGGTCGCGTGTTCTTTGTCCAGTCGGCTACCTTGGACGATGGTTTGCTTGATCGTATCACGGAAATGATCGCTGAAGAATCCATACTCAGGTAGTTGTTCAGCGTTGAATTGGTGAGCCAGAAGGTCACTATCAAGACCAGTAGGCATCTGCCAACCTTCTCCGTAAAGGTAGATGTTTGGATGAATGGCTTTTAGTTCCTGAGCGATTTGCTTCATGGTGGTTATGTCGAGAATGCCCATCAAGTCAAAGCGGAAACCGTCAAAGCCGTAGAGGCTAACCCATTGCTGGACGGATTGTTGGATATAATGGCGCACCATAGCTTTTTCGCTGGCTACATCATTTCCGCAGAAGGTGCCATTTGTCCGTAGGCCTTGCTCATCGAGACGATAGAAGTAGCCTGGCACAATCTTCTCAAAAGCATAGGCATCTGCCTCATAGACGTGATTGTAGACGACATCCATGATAACGCTCATATCAGCCTGGTGATAAGCTGCAATCGCGTCTTGTAGTTCAAAGATACGACTATAGGGATTGTGTGGGTCGCTTGAGAAGCTACCTTCAGGAACATTATACTGGACGGGATCATAGCCCCAATTATAAACGAGTTCGGGGTGTTTTTCGTCAACACTGCCAAAGTCATAGACTGGCATAAGCTGAACGTGTGTAATACCTAGATCTTGCAAGTATTTGAGACCAAAGGTCTGGCCGTGTACGCTTGGAGATTCGGACAGAGAAGCAAATTTACCAGGTTGTGAAAAACTAGCTTCCTTTTGCATGGAGAAATCACGCACGCTCATTTCATAGATAACGGCTTCTGTTGGTTTTACTTGGCTGGCAGCGCGCTGAATAGGTTTGCTAATCTTTTTGCGGTCAATGACATAACTATGACCAGAGTTGGCATCTGAAGAGAGGGCGTAGGGGTCATGTACTTCTACCCATTTTCCGTTCACCTTATGGATATAGTAGTAGGCCTTGCCTTCTAAGTCCCCAAGGACCTGCGTATGCCAGACACCTCTATCTTGCCTTTGGAGGGAGATGACCTGATCTTCCAGATGGAGCAAAACTTTTTCCGAAATAGGAGCCCACAGTTTGAAATCTGTTGCCTGAGGGCTATAGCTAGCTCCCAAATCTCTTCCTTGGTAGCTAAATAATTCATCAAAAATTGGCTTCTGGACAATGTGGCGATACTGGAGAATGGTGTGATTGCGATCCTGATCATAGACTGTGTAGGACTCGGTCAAATCAATCGGATCATTGGCTGAAAGGGTATAGATAATCTGATGTTCTTGATTCTCAATTTTTTTGATGGTCAAAGGACTGGAGCTATGCTTGTCCTCTAGAGTAAAGTGGATAGAATAAGCGTCAAAGGACTTTTCCAATTCGATAGTGATGCTATTTTCATCATCTAAGTAGGCTTGGAAAATACGATAAACCATAAAATTTCTCCTTAACTAACGAGTAAGAATGCTGTGGGAGATGACTTGGCGATAGCAAGTATGCTTGTCATCCTTATTATCTTTAATGATTTGGAGCAAGGTTCGGAAAGATTCCCTCCCCAACTCGAGGGTATTGATATCAATATAGGCATCCACGTCGATGCGTGGCTTGATAGAGTCAAAAGTGATAATCGGGAAACGGTAGTCAATGTCTTTGAGATAGTGGAGAGCCCCTTCGGCAACCATACTATCCGATGTCACAAAGGCCTCAATTTCCTGAATAGGCATCTTTTCCATAATCTTATAGCTGCTATCTTCCAAGAGGAAACCGAAAGAAAACTTGACGATATTTTCATCGAGAGGGATGCCTGCTTCTTCCAAGGCTTGTTTGTAGCCGGCAAAGCGGTCTTGGGATACGACAAGCTCTTTATTCCCAGCCAGAAAGGCAATTTTTTTATAACCTTGATCTAGGAAATATTTGGTTGCATCGTAGCCAGCCTTGATATTATCATTATCGACCAAAGAAACAAATGGTGACACTGCTTTCCCTAAAATCAAGAAAGGAAACTGGTTTTTAATCGCAAAGTCAACCAGCGGATCGTTTGGCTTAGAATAGAGAAAAATCAAACCATCGACGCGTTTTCCGAAAATCATTTGTTTAATATTTTCTAAACGACGCTCTTCGTCCTGTCCGGTGCTAATCTGAATGGCATAGTCATGTTCAGATGCGATGCGCGAAATCCCCCGCAAGACAGTTGGAAAGAATGGGTTTTGAAAAAAAACATCCGAATCATCGGGCAGCACCAGACCGATGACTTGGGTAGACTGACTAACCAGACTTCTAGCGTTGAGATTTGGATGATAGTCCAGCTCCTTCATAGCAGCGCGAACCCGCTTTTTAGTTTCATCACTGATGGTTGACTTGTTTTGTACGACGCGTGTCACCGTTGAGGGAGACACACCCGCTAATTTCGCTACTTCTTTAATCGTAACGCGCATAATAACCTCCTAATTTCTGAAATCCTCATCACGAAAATGTGTTTTGTAGAAAATAATCACCAAATAAAGAACAAACACGATATTTTGGACGGTGATGATCGTAGGCAGGCTTTGCCCAAATAAGCCGCAGATAAGACCGATAATCGTTGGTAATCCTAGGCAGTTGAGGATAAAGTGATAGCATTCTTTAAAGGTTTTAAAAGAAAATAGCCGTGATTTCTTGGTCAGATAGAGCAGGAAGGAGGCACCGAGCGCCAGAAAGGTAAAGTTGATGCTAAAGAGGAAGCCTGCGGAGAGGACTAGAAAGAGGCTAATTACCAGGCGGTTTTGTTGGAACCAGTCTTTAGAAATGGCTTCGGTCAGGGCTTCTTTGCTTTTCAGAGCCTTCTGGTCAATGGCTTGGTAGCGGATATTGGCCAGTTCTTTTCCTTCTTTAGTGATTTTGAGATTTTCTTTGTCGAAGTAAAGCGTCAGCTCCTTGCCTAATTTGAGCTCCTCGTGATGGCCGATAATGACAGTCCCAGCGCCATTGCGATGAATGCCTTCAGGATTTTCAGTGGTCAGCACATGGTCTTTCATCTGGGCATGATGGTCAAAGTCAATCATCACGTCTTCATCCAGAGTGTCAAAAGCCTTATCAACAAAGGTATCCAGAGCATAGCTCGTCAAAGACGCTGTCTGAATGGCCACAGGAATCAAAGACAGAGAAATCAAAAAGACGCTCGTAAAGATGAGCTGGAACCAGCTGAGCATGCGACGATTGGCGAAAGTTTTTCTAAAACCAATCAAGCTCGAAAAATAATTAAAAGGATAAGGTAACATAGCTGCCTCTTTCTAAAATTATAATCAGGTGGTGGCCAATAAAGAACTTATTGGCTGCCATATAACTATAATTGTCTTTAAATCAAAAACAGGGTGGGACAAGATTATCCCTTGTCTCCACCACTTGTTAAACCAGATACAAAATTCTTTTGCAGGAAGAAGAAGAGAATACAGATTGGAAGGGCAGTGAGAATCGCACCGGCAGCAAAGAAGGCAATTTTTTGATTCTTGACATCGCTGACGAAGGTACGAAGACCAACTGCAACCGTATAAAATTCTTTTTCACGAAGAAGGAAGCTAGAGAGGATATAGTCTCCGAAAGGTCCCATGAAGGCCCAGAGAGCTTGCACAGCAATCATTGGACGAACGAGAGGCAGGATAATCTGCCAGAAACGTCTGAAATGACCAGCACCGTCTAATTTAGCTGACTCATCCAGAGACATAGGAACGGTATCGAAGTATCCTTTCATCAACCAAGCATTCATTGGAATACCACCACCCACATAAAGGAAGATGAGGAACCAGCTTTGGTTGAGGGCATTGAGCATCAGCGCCATAACGAAGAAGGCGGTCAGAGCTGCAATAGTTGGCACCATTTGGATAATCAAGAAGAAGACCAAACTTTGCTTTCTTGCGATGAAATTGTAACGGCTGTATGCATAACCTGCAAGTACAACTATACTGGTTTGGACAATCATTGTCAAGACGGCAATGATAATAGTGTTAAAGTACCAAGTACCATATAGAGTCTCTGAGAAGAGACGAGAGAAGTTTTCCAGACTGAAGTTGATGTCTGTGTCTAGCTTGAAGGCCACGACATTCCCCGTCTTGAAAGCAGACATGATCGTGATCAAGAGCGGGTAGAGAATGATAATGGAAAGCACTACAAGGTAGAGATAGGTCAAACTATGGTTGATAAAACGTTTAAATTTAACAGAACTATTCATCTTATACATCCTCCATATCAAATGCGTGTAGTTTCTTGAAGGCAATCATAGAGATAGAGATGACGATGATGGAGATGATGAGAGTAACGGCCGCCGCCATTGAATATTGTGGTGCTGTACCTGTGGTCAATCGATAAATCCAAGAGATCAGGATATCAGTTGAACCGGCTCCTCCACCGACACTACCAGGACCACCTGCATTGAAGAGGTAGATGATTGAGAAGTTATTAAAGTTAAAGGTGTATTGACTGATCAAAGTTGGTGCCGCAACTGCCAAGATCATTGGGAAAGTGATGTTGCGGAATTTCTGCCAAGCATTGGCTCCGTCGATGTAGGCTGCTTCGTAAAGGTCATTTGGAATAGACTGCAAAATACCCAAGGTCAGGACGTAGATATAAGGGAATCCAAGCCAACCCTGCATCATAATCAGAGCAATCTTAGTCCAAGTCGGATCAGTCTTCCACGGAATCAGATGTCCATTTAAGAAAGGAAGAACCTTGCCGAGAAGTGGGATAACCTGAGTATTGATAGCCCCGATACTATCGTTGAACATATTTGAGAAAGTCAGGATAGTGATAAAGGCTGGAACTGCCCAAGGAAGCAAGAAGATAACACCGAAGATGCGTTTCCCTTTGATGAATGGCTGGTTGGCAATGATAGCGGTGAAAATACCGATTACGATTTGCAAAGTAGAGGCTGCCAGTGCCCAGATGATAGTCCAAGTCAAGACAGAACCAAAGGCCGCACGGAAGGTACTCAATTGCCAAATGTTAGCAAAGTTGGTAAAGCCAACCCAATCCAAGAGTTTATTTGGTGGCAAGTGTTTGAAATCATAGTTTGTAAAGGCGATCAAGAGTGTTACCAATACAGGGAAAATGATAGCAAAGGTCATTGCCAGATAAGAAGGAATGATGAGTAAGTAAGGGAAGCCATTTTCATAGATTCCATCAAACATTTCCTTCAAGGTAGTGTGAACAGGATAATCATTGTTCCACTGTTTAGCAACCGTCCGAGCATCCTTCAAGTTAAATCCATAGAAAATCAGGAAAAATGCCACAAGGATGAGATGGAAGGCACCGCGAATCAGCATGAAGAGTGAGTTGTCCCCACGGACTTCACCAAGAGTGATGAGATTTTCAATTTCTGGTAGGGCAATAGCTACGAAATAAGCTAAAAATGCAACTGTAACCCCAAGAAAGATGTATCCTTTGGCTTTTTGATCATTATAGATTTGCCCCAACCCTGGAATGAGGGAGCGCAACATGGCTTGTTTGGGATCTTTTTTTGTCATTGTAGTCTCCTTAGATACGAGAAAGATTGAGGAAGTGCAGCAAGTACAAGTCCTAATCTGAGTTTTTCTTATTAGAAGATAGAATAAATCCTCATTCTATCAAACAAGGGGTAGGGAAAATTCCCACCCCTTTATTTAAACTTGCTTATTTGTTGCCGAATTTTTGATCGATAGTTTCTTTGATCAATTTAACAGCATCTTCAGCTGAAGTTTTAGCATCTTTCTTGCCGCTTACAGCATCGAAGAGCATGTTTTTAGCTGGATCCCAAACAGTACTCATTTCAGAGATGTTTGGCATTGGTTCTGCAGATTTGAACTGTTTAACAACCGCATCTGTCAATTCATCTTTCTTGCTTACAGCGTATTCACGTGCTTCTGTGTTAGCAGGAACTTCGTTTGTTGCATCGTAAAGAGCTTTTTGTTGTGCAGTTGATGCAAGGAAGTTAACGAATTTTTGTGCGCCGTCAACGTTCTTAGAACCAGCAGGGATGACCCAAGCTTTACCACCACCAAAGGCTTTGTATTCTTTGCCGTTTGGAAGTGTTGGGATAGTTGCTACACCGTAGTTTACTTTAGCTTCTTTAAGAGATGCAGCTTTCCAAGGACCGTCGATGATTGCTGCAGTTTTTCCACCTTGGAATTGAGTTTGGATCAAGTTAGGAGCACCTTCTGTATCTTGCATACCTTTAGGCCATTTTGCATACCAAGTTTTAGCGTACTCAATTCCTTTGATAGCACCTTCGTTAGCCAAACCTACATCTTTAGGATCTGTCCCATCTTTACCGAAGACATAAGCACCGTTTCCAGAAAGGAGACCGTAAGCGTAGTAGAAGTTTGTCCAGTCAGCAAGGAAGGCAGTTGTTTTACCGTCTTCTCCTTCAAAAGCGTACTTGCTATCTTTAGCCAATTCTTCAAGTTCAGCAAATGTTGTAGGAGCTTTTTGGATCAGGTCTTTGTTATAGTACATTACTAAGGTCTCGATAACAGCAGGAGCACCGTAAGTAGTACCGTCGATTGATACCAAAGATTTAGTAGTATCGTCAGCTTTTGCATCTTTACCCAACTCAACTTCTGAAAGTTGTCCGTCAGCACCTAGGCTTCCTACGCGGTCGTATGGTGCCATCATGACATCTGGAGATTTACCAGATTGGTTGTCAAGTGAAAGGTTATCAAGACCTGTAAGAGCATCACCAGTTTTGATAGTGACCTTTGTTCCGGTTTCTTTTTCGTAAGCTTTGGCAGCCTCTTCCATGTAGCTCTTGTAGCCTGGGTCTACATATGCAGTGAGCTCATTGCTTGCAGCAGTTTCTTTTTTAGAAGATTTGCTACCGCAGGCTGTCAAAATAAAACCTGCTAAAGCAACAGTACCGAGAACAGCAACGCTCTTCAACATTTTGTTTTTCATGATTATTCCTCCTAAAGAATAAAAGTATAATACCATCTAAGAACACGCTTGCATAGCGCAAACGTTTTCTTGAACTTAAAATAATTTTAACACAAAAGGTAAACGCTTGCAAGCGTTTTTAAGAAAATTTTAAAAAATTTTTAAGGAAAGAGTGTTAATTTATATGATATATAAGGAAAGAAAATGGAAATCTATGATATAATAAATAAAAAAGTTTTTTAAAAAGCTTGCACTTGAAAAAAAAATAGGTTATAATTCAAGCAACGCAAACGTTTTCGCTAAATAAAGTAGGAAACAAGCATGAAAAAATTTTTGAGGTGTTACATATGAAAGCGAGACAAAGTGGTGTATTGATGCACATTTCCTCTTTGCCAGGCAAGTACGGGATTGGTTCTTTTGGTCAGTCTGCTTATGATTTTGTGGATTTCTTAGTTAGAACGAAGCAACGTTATTGGCAAATCTTGCCTTTGGGAACGACTAGCTATGGGGACTCTCCTTACCAGTCTTTCTCAGCCTTTGCAGGGAATACTCACTTTATTGATTTGGATTTCTTGATTGACGAAGGCCTGTTGGCAGAAGAAGATCTAAAAGGCGTTGATTTTGGTGATGATCCAAAAGCTGTAGATTATGCAAAAGTATTTGAAGCACGTCGTCCTCTTTTGGAAAAAGCGGTTGCCCGTTTCCTTAAAGTTGGCGATCTTGACAAATTCCGTCACTTTGCTGCAGAAAATGCAGCTTGGTTGGAGCTTTTTGCGGAATACATGGCTGTTAAAGAGCATTTTGATCTGAAAGCTTGGACAGAATGGCCAGATGAAGCGATTCGTCGTCGCCAACCAGAAAGCTTGGCTAGCTATCGTGAGAAATTGGCAGACAAACTGGAATACCATCGTGTAACTCAATATCTCTTCTTTAAACAATGGTTGGAACTCAAGAAATATGCCAATGACCATCACATCGAAATCGTTGGTGATATGCCAATCTATGTAGCTGCTGACAGCGCAGATGTCTGGGCTCAGCCTCACTTCTTCAAGACAGATAAGCAAGGTCGCCCAGTTAAGGTTGCTGGCTGCCCACCAGATGAATTTTCAGAGACTGGCCAATTGTGGGGTAACCCAATTTATAATTGGGATGCCATGGATAAAGATGGTTATGCTTGGTGGATTGAGCGCTTGCGCGAAAGCTTCAAGATTTACGACATTGTTCGGATTGACCACTTCCGTGGCTTTGAGTCTTATTGGGAAGTGCCAGCTGAGTCTGACACAGCGGCTACTGGTCACTGGGTCAAAGGTCCAGGTTATAAGCTGTTTGCCGCAGTGAAAGAAGCGTTAGGTGATTTGAACATCATTGCAGAAGACCTTGGATTCATGACGGATGAAGTCATTGAATTGCGTGAACGAACTGGCTTCCCAGGTATGAAGATTCTGCAATTCGCTTTCAATCCAGATGATGAAAGCATTGATAGCCCACACTTGGCGCCACATAATTCTGTGATGTACACTGGTACTCACGACAATAATACTGTATTGGGCTGGTATAAGGATGAGATCGATGATCCAACCCGTGAATACATGGCTCAGTACACTAACCGCAAAGAATACGAAACGGTGCCACATGCAATGCTTCGTACAATCTTTGCTTCCGTTAGCTACATGGCTATCGCAACGATGCAAGATTTGCTAGAGCTAGATGGCTCTGCCCGCATGAACCTGCCTTCTACAATTGGTGGTAACTGGGCATGGCGGATGACAGCTGAAGAGCTAAACCCGATTGTAGAAGGTCAGCTTTATCATTTGACTAAGGTCTATCGTCGTCTGAATACTGACTTACTTTCATAAGACAATAAATTTCAATACTTTCTAATACTAGGAGAAATCATGTCAAACTTACAAACATATATCCAAAAAACTTATCAAAAGCAAATTGCTGATTGTAGCAATGAAGAGCTTTATTTGGCTCTCTTGAACTATACAAAGTTGGCGAGCGCCCAAAAGCCAGTCAATACTGGTAAAAAGAAACTCTACTACATCTCTGCTGAGTTTCTGATTGGTAAACTCTTGTCAAACAACTTGATTAACCTTGGTCTTTACGACGATGTGAAAAAAGAACTTGCTGCTGCTGGTAAAGACTTGATCGAAGTCGAAGAAGTAGAATTGGAACCATCTCTTGGTAATGGTGGTTTGGGCCGTTTGGCAGCCTGCTTCTTGGACTCTATCGCAACCTTGGGTCTCAATGGTGACGGTGTTGGACTAAACTACCACTTTGGTCTTTTCCAACAAGTCCTTAAAAATAATGAACAAACAACTATTCCAAATTTCTGGTTGACTGAGCAAAACTGGTTGGTTCGCTCAAGCCGTAGCTACCAAGTACCATTTGCACACTTTACATTGACATCAACTCTTTACGATATTGATGTTCCTGGTTACAAGACAGCTACTAAAAACCGTTTGCGTTTGTTTGACTTGGATTCAGTTGATTCTTCCATCATCAAAGAGGGAATCGAATTTGACAAGACAGATATCGCTCACAACTTGACTCTTTTCCTTTATCCAGATGATAGCGACAAGCAAGGTGAATTGCTCCGTATCTTCCAACAATATTTCATGGTTTCAAACGGTGCACAATTGATCATCGACGAAGCGATCGAAAAAGGAAGCAACTTGCATGACCTTGCAGACTACGCAGTTGTACAAATCAACGATACTCACCCATCACTGGTCATTCCTGAGTTGATCCGTCTCTTGACTGCGCGTGGTATCGAGCTTGATGAAGCAATCTCAATCGTGCGTAGCATGACTGCCTACACAAACCACACTATCCTTGCTGAAGCTCTTGAAAAATGGCCTCTTGAATTCTTGCAAGAAGTGGTTCCTCACTTGGTACCAATCATCGAAGAATTGGATCGTCGTGTCAAAGCAGAATACAAAGATCCAGCTGTTCAAATCATTGACGAGAGCGGCCGTGTTCACATGGCACACATGGATATCCACTATGGATACAGCGTTAACGGGGTTGCAGCACTCCACACTGAAATCTTGAAAAACTCTGAGTTGAAAGCTTTCTACGATATTTATCCAGAGAAATTCAACAACAAGACAAACGGTATCACATTCCGTCGTTGGCTCATGCACGCTAACCCACGTTTGTCTAGCTACTTAGATGAACTTCTTGGTCGCGATTGGCACCATGATGCTACTAAGTTGGAAGGTCTACTTGACTTTGCTGGCAAGCAAGAAGTGAAAGAAAAGCTGGAAGGCATTAAGTCTCACAACAAGCGTAAATTGGCTCGTCACTTGAAGGAAGCTCAAGGTGTAGAAATCAATCCAGATTCTATCTTTGATATCCAAATCAAGCGTCTACACGAGTACAAACGCCAACAAATGAACGCTTTGTATGTTATCCACAAATACTTGGACATCAAGGCTGGTAACATTCCTGCTCGCCCAATCACTGTCTTCTTTGGTGGTAAGGCAGCTCCTGCTTATACAATTGCCCAAGACATCATTCACTTGATCCTTTGCTTGTCAGAAATCATCGCGAATGACCCAGCAGTGGCACCACACTTGCAAGTGGTTATGGTTGAGAACTATAACGTTACAGCATCAAGCTTCTTGATTGCAGCTGGTGATATTTCTGAGCAAATTTCACTTGCTTCTAAAGAAGCTTCAGGTACTGGTAACATGAAATTCATGCTCAACGGTGCTTTGACACTTGGTACTATGGACGGTGCTAACGTGGAAATCGCTGAGTTGGTTGGCAAAGACAACATCTACATCTTTGGTGAAGATTCAGAAACAGTTATCGACCTTTACGCAAAAGCAGCCTACAAATCAAGCGAATTTTACGCTCGTCCAGCTATCAAACCGTTGGTTGACTTTATCATCAGTGATGCTGTTCTTGCAGTAGGTAAGAAAGAACGCTTGGAACGTCTTTACAATGAATTGATCAACAAAGACTGGTTCATGACGCTTCTTGACTTGGAAGACTATATCAAAGTCAAAGAGCAAATGCTTGCTGACTACGAAGACCGCGATGCATGGTTGGATAAAGTGATCGTTAACATTGCGAAAGCTGGCTTCTTCTCAGCAGACCGTACGATCCAACAATACAATGACGAAGTATGGCATTTGGAGAACTAATTATTTAAAATAAGTGAAAAAGCCTAGACAGGATTGTCTTGGCTTTTCTCGTGTTAGAAGACTAGAGTAAGTAGCCTTGGAAGATAAGTTTTTTTGGTAGTGGAGCTTTAAAATCGTAGCAGACCTTGGCTCTTGTCAGTCTTTTCTTTTGGGTGTATAATAAGAAAAAGTATTTCTTTACAGGAGGTTATTATGAAAAAGAAACCAATTTATCTCTATGTCTTACTGGGATTAGAAACAGTAGGCACTTTGTGGGAGCTTATTTCGAAGTTCTCCTCTTCAAATGATGCCGTGGAAACCTTACTAAAGGGGATCAATGAGCCAGCAAAATCTCAGTATGCAGCTTACTTTAGCAAGAGCGCTGAACTGTCAGGTTCGCTAATAAATAATATTTTCTTTTATGTTGGCTTGCTTCTTTTGATTGCAGCTTGGTTCTTCGTTTTTAAGAAAGATATTTTCAAAGCCAATCTTATTTACATCGCGAACGTTCTTATTGGCCTGATTGGAACAGCGTATGGTTATGTGGTAGCAAAAGGGATTGCGACGTCTTCTTTTTCAGATCCGACCTTACTCTCATCTCAGATGCTGGGACTGAACTTTACTATTGGCTTCTCTGTTGTTGTTAGTCTTATCTTCCTCTCCATCGTTATCTTTAAGTTGATCAAGCAGCAAAAGGAAGCTGAAAGTGCAGAAGTAGCTGAAGAAGAATAAGATTTGACAAATAACATTTACCTGCTACAATCTAGATGGACAGATAAATGTTATTTTTTGGAATGGAGCAAATAAACATGAAAGTTTCCTTAGTTTATATCAGCTTGAGTGGCAATACAGAGAGTTTTGTCCGTCGTTTGAGCGACTACTTGTTAGAGCAGCATCCGAGTCTAGAGATTGAGAAAATCCATATCAAAGACTTAGTGAAAGAGGGGCATCCGTTCTTTGAAATGACCAATCCTTTCATTACCTTTCTACCGACCTATTTGGAAGGTGGTAATGGTGTGGATAATGGTGATGTCGAGATTCTTACGACGGATGTGGCCGATTTTATAGCTTATGGGCAGAATGCTAGCAAGTGTTTGGGAGTTGTTGGAAGTGGCAACCGTAATTTTAACAACCAATACTGT
Source organism: Streptococcus sp. SC1 (assembly GCF_030272855.1). Classification (NCBI taxonomy): domain Bacteria; kingdom Bacillati; phylum Bacillota; class Bacilli; order Lactobacillales; family Streptococcaceae; genus Streptococcus; species Streptococcus sp. SC1. Next base: position 116,842 of record NZ_JAQCMU010000001.1, read on the forward strand.
CTGACCGCTAAGCAGTACAGCCAACGTTTTGGCTTCCCTGTTTTAGCTGATTTTGAAATGCGTGGCATGTTAGGCGATATTAAAAAAGTAGCTGGCATTATCGAGGAATTGTACGAAATAAAAGCATAAGTAAAAAGCCGTTCGATCAATATTTTTGACCGAGCGGCTTTTGTTATTATTCTTGACTTGCATGCTCGCTGGCGATAGTCTCGACCAGCTCTTTTGAATATAAAATTCCTAAACGGTAGTTTTTGTTAATGTAAGCAATAAGGTCATTTTGGTTTTCGCTAGTGGCTATTTTTTCTTGGAGTTCTTGTCGAAAATGATCACTTTTTAGGAGTTCCTGCTGCAGCAAAATCTGCAACTTTACCTTTTCTCTTTTGTTGTACAAAAAGAGAATGACCAAGCTAAGGGCAACTAAAATATAAGCAGTTTCATTCATAAAATATCTCTTCCTAAGAAAACCTCCCAAAACTGGAAGGTTTGTGTAGGGTTACATTTTTTCTGGTGCTTCTACACCAAGCATGCGGAGAGCTTCCTTCAGCACAACAGCAGTAGTGTAGCTGAGAGCTAGACGGCTGTCGCGTTCCGGAGATTCATCCAAGATGCGAGTGTGAGCATAGTATTTATTGAAGGCTTGAGCTAGGCTGATTGCGTATTTGGCAATCAGAGATGGCTCAAAGTTATCAGCTGCACGTTTGACTACGCGAGCGAAGTCTTGGAGCAGTTTGATAATTTCCCAGCTTTCAGCATCGTTGAGATTGTAGTTAACGTCAAGACTTGGCTTGAAGTCTGCTTTGCGTAGGATAGACTGGATACGTGCATAGGCATATTGTACATACGGTCCAGTTTCACCTTCAAAGGAAACCATTGCTTCCAAATCAAAGTCATAGCCATTACGACGGTCAGTCTTAAGGTCGTAGAATTTAACGGCACCGACACCAACTGCATGGGCAACAGCTTCTTTGTTTTCCAGATTTGGATTTTTCTCTTCAATTTGAGCTTTTGCACGGCTGATCGCTTCTTGTAGAGTTGGTTTCAGAAGGATGATATTTCCTTTACGTGTTGAAAGTTTTTGGCGATTCTTTGTAACCAGACCAAAGTCCACGTGGATCATGTCATCGCTCCAGTCAAATCCCATCTTCTTAAGGACGGCCTTGAGTTGACGGAAGTGGTTTGATTGCTCTTGACCAACGACATAAACGTTCTTGACGAAGTTGTAAGTGCGCGCACGGTACATAGCAGTGGCAATATCACGGGTGATGTAAAGCGTAGCACCGTCTGATTTTTTAATCATAGCTGGTGGCAGGTTGACATCGTCCAAGTCCACAATGCTAGCGCCTTTTGATTCTTTCAAGAGACCCTTGTCTTCCAAAATCTTAACGGCTTCGTCCATCTTGTCATTGTAGAAGGCTTCACCATTTAAGCTATCAAATTCAACGCCGAGCAATTCATAGATGCGGTTAAATTCAACGAGACTTTCGTCACGGAACCATTGCCAAAGTTCTGTTGCTTCTGGATCGCCATCTTCCAGTTTCTTGAACCAAAGGCGACCTTCTTCATCCAAGGCTGGATCGTTTTCGATTTCAGAATTGATGCGGACATAAAGTTGCAAGAGTTCATCGATTGGGTTGGCTTCAACGGCTTCCTTGTTGCCCCACTTCTTGTAGGCAACCATGAGGAGACCGAATTGCTTGCCCCAGTCACCTAAGTGGTTAATCTTGATGGTATTGTAGCCCATCTTACGGAAGATATTAGACAAGGCATCACCGATAACGGTTGAACGTAAGTGTCCGACAGAGAAAGGTTTTGCAATGTTAGGGCTGGAAAGGTCAATTGTGATATTTCCGCCCTGACCTTCGTTCTGTTGACCATAGTCAGCGCCTTCCTTGATGACTTCTTTGATGATTTGATCAGAGATTTTAGCTTTGTTGAGGAAGAAGTTGACATAAGGTCCAGTTGCGACAACTTTTTCAAAATGACTTGGGTCGATCTTTTCAGCAATATCTGCAGCGATAGATTGAGGAGCCTTGCGTTCTACTTTTGCAAGTGAGAAAGCTGGGAAGGCGATGTCTCCAAGATCGGAACTTTTCGGCTGTTCTAGTAGGTTAGAAATAGCGGTTTGGTCCAAGCTGTCAATAACTTTGGCCAATTCGCTAGCGATTAATTGTTTATTATCCATATTTGCTCCTTTGGGTCTTTTGTTACTATTCTATCACATTTTATGAGGAATCTTCAATTTTTTTGGTATAAGATAGATTTTTTGATATAATTGAGAGTATAAATATTCAGTCAATGAGGTCGAGTATGAGAAAAAGCGAGCGTCATCAGCTTATTAAATGGATGATCAAGGAAGAAAAGTTAGGAACACAAAAGGATATTCAAAAAAGACTGGAAGATGAGGGGATATTTGTGACCCAAACAACCCTCTCGCGTGACCTAAGGGAGATTGGCTTGACCAAGCTGAAGAGAGACGGGCAAGTCTACTATGTGCTGGCTCATGAAGCAGAGGAGTTGGACCTGGCTGGATTTCTGGCCAGTCATGTTCAGGCTGTTTCTCGAGCGGAGTTCACGCTGGTTTTCCGTACAGGACTGGGCGAAGCGACGGTCTTGGCAAATGTGGTAGATGGTTCATTGGATAGTCGGATTTTAGGAACCGTTGCAGGTGCCAATACCTTGCTTGTGATTTGCCGGGATCAGGAAGCGGCTAGAGAAATCGAGACGAGTGTCAAAGAAGGTATGGAATAGCCAAAAGCTTAGAATTGATGGAGAGGTTTGAGACGGAAGTCCTGACCTCGTTTGTTTTTAGAAAGGATAGAGATGGCAGTAGAAAAGTTATCGCCAGGTATGCAGCAGTATTTGGATATCAAAAAGGACTATCCAGATGCTTTCTTGCTCTTTCGGATGGGGGATTTCTATGAGTTGTTTTATGATGATGCGGTCAATGCCGCCCAGATTTTAGAGATTTCTCTCACCAGCCGCAATAAAAATGCAGAAAATCCCATTCCCATGGCCGGAGTTCCCTATCATTCGGCTCAGCAGTATATTGATGTTTTGGTCGAATCAGGCTATAAGGTAGCAATTGCGGAGCAGATGGAAGATCCTAAGGAAGCCAAGGGCGTTGTTAAGAGGGAGGTCGTTCAGGTTATCACACCGGGGACGGTGGTGGATTCCAGTAAGCCGGACTCTGCGAATAACTTTCTGGTGGCTCTGGATTATTCAGAGGGCCTCTATGGTCTGGCTTATATGGACTTGGTGACCGGTGAGTTTCAGGTGACTAGTTTAGAGGACTTTGCCTTGGTCTGCGGGGAAATCCGTAATTTGAAGGCAAGGGAAGTGGTGCTGGGCTATGCCTTGCCAGAAGCTGAGGAGCAGGTTTTGGCTGGACAGATGAACCTCTTGCTGTCCTATGTGCAGATGACCTTGGACGATGTCCATCTGTTGGGAGAGGAACTGTCTCCGATGGAGCGTCAGGCAGCGGGGAAATTGCTGGAGTATGTGCACCGGACCCAGATGAGGGAGCTCAGCCATTTGAAGAAAGCCCAGCATTATGAAATCAAGGACTTTCTGCAAATGGACTATGCCACCAAGGCGAGTCTGGATTTGACAGAAAATGCTCGTTCGGGCAAGAAGCATGGCAGTCTTTATTGGCTGATGGACGAGACCAAGACGGCCATGGGCGGCCGCATGCTGCGCTCTTGGATCCAGCGTCCGCTGATTGATGAAGCGCGAATTAGCCAGCGGCAGAATGTCGTCGAGGTTTTTCTGGATCATTTCTTTGAGCGGAGTGATTTGACGGAGAGCCTCAAGGGAGTCTATGATATCGAGCGCCTTGCTAGTCGGGTGTCTTTTGGCAAGACCAATCCTAAGGATCTGCTGCAGCTGGCAGCAACATTGGGCAATGTGCCTCAGATTAAGGCTATCTTGCAAGGAATAGGCAGCCCGCATCTAGCTCGTTTGATTGAGGGTTTGGATCCTATTCCAGAGTTGGCAGGCTTGATTAGCTCAGCTATTTCGCCGGATGCACCTCATATCATCACCGAGGGCAATATCATTCGGACAGGCTTTGATGAGACCTTGGATCAGTATCGGCTTGTGCTGAGGGATGGAACCGGATGGATTGCGGAGCTGGAAGTCAAAGAACGTGCTAACAGCGGCATCAGCAATCTGAAGATTGATTACAACAAAAAAGATGGTTACTATTTCCACGTGACCAATTCCCAGCTGGCTCATGTGCCTAGTCATTTCTTCCGCAAGGCGACCCTGAAAAATTCGGAGCGTTTCGGAACGGAGGAGCTGGCTCGGATTGAAGGAGAGATGCTGGAGGCGCGTGAAAAATCTGCTAATCTGGAATACGAGATCTTTATGCGGATTCGCGAAGAAGTTGGCAAATACATCCAGCGCTTGCAGGCCTTGGCACAAACACTAGCAGCTGTGGATGTCCTGCAGAGCTTTGCTGCGGTGGCAGAGCAGCAGCATTTGGTACGCCCTGTCTTTACTGCGGAGCGCCGTCTGCAGATTGAAAAAGGCCGCCATCCTGTTGTGGAAAAGGTGATGGGTTCCCAAAGCTACATTCCAAATAGTATTCTGCTGGACCAGGAAACGGACATCCAGCTCATTACCGGACCTAATATGAGCGGGAAATCGACCTATATGCGCCAGCTGGCTATCATCGTCATTATGGCACAGATGGGATCTTATGTGCCCGCCCAGTCTGCCAGTCTGCCACTATTCGATGCGATTTTCACTCGCATCGGTGCAGCAGATGATTTGGTGTCTGGCCAGTCCACCTTTATGGTGGAGATGATGGAGGCCAATCGGGCCATTCGGCAGGCCAGCGAGCGTTCGCTCATCCTCTTTGATGAGCTGGGTCGTGGGACGGCTACTTACGATGGGATGGCGCTGGCTCAGGCTATTATCGAGCATATTCATCATTATACTGGGGCCAAAACCCTCTTTGCCACCCACTATCATGAGCTGACAGCCTTAGAGGACATCTTGGAGCATTTGGAAAATGTCCATGTGGCAACCTTGGAAAAGGACGGACAGGTGACTTTCCTGCATAAGATTGAGCCAGGTCCGGCTGATAAGTCCTATGGAATCCATGTGGCGAAGATTGCTGGACTTCCTGAGAAATTACTGGAGCGGGCGGATAGCATTTTGAGCCATTTGGAGAGTCAGAATAAAGGACTTGACTCAGAGCTTCCTGCTGAATCCAGACCGACACGGTCACAAGTGGCGGAGCAGATGTCTCTTTTCGCAGAAGGAACGGAAAATCCAATCCTGACTGAACTCCGAGACTTGGACATCTACAATATGACTCCCCTGGAAGTCATGGCGGCAGTGGCCGAGCTCAAGAAGAAGTTGTAAAAATAAAGAGGCTGGGACAAAAGTCCTAGCCTCTCAATTGTCTTTGGATTGTCGAGCAAGACGCAGTGGTTGAGTGGGCTCTACTACGCTGATTTCATCAGCTTTTACAGCCCTACTCAACTGTGCGGAGGTGGGACGACGAAATCGAATTCTAACGAATTACCGATTTCTGTTCCACTCTCTTTTTATTTCTCACGATTTGCTAGACAAACCGCTATTGATTTTTTGAATGTTGCGGTAAGTGCGGTAGTAGATGACACCTGAAATAATCAGATAAATGAGAGTGAATTCCCCGACGGCAGTCAGTGTCAGGCTGAGTATTTTTTCTCTTGGGAAAAATCCAGCTAGGTTAGCTAAAAGTGCAAAGGTTAGAATCATCACGCCAAAGTGGCTGATGATGGAGCGCAGGATGCTCCAGTCTCTTTGGAAGAAGCTTCCACTCCATCTGAAAATAGCTCCCATGATAAACCAGATAAGCAGGCAGTAGAGCATGATGAGGGAAACGTGGACATGCTGGCTCAAAAAGAAGTGGCCGATAGGCGAGCGAGGATGAAGCGGTAGATAAGCTGGATTGTAAAAATAAGAAACAATCATGGAGAAGAAGAGACCGATGAAAATCCCTCCAATTCCTCCGAAAAAGAGTTCTTTAAGACGAGTTTTCATAATTGCAACCTTTCTTTAATGGATTTGAGATAACGGCGGGACGAGTAAGTCTGATCACCGTTTTTCAGAAATATTTGAATCAGACCATTTGGAGTCAGCTTGAGGTGGCTGATTTGTCGGCTGTTTATAATCTCTGACTGAGAAATCTGCAGGAAATACTCCGGCAGGACCTGCAGCAACTGATAAAGAGCTTGTTGAGCTCGATAGCCGTCTTTTGCTGTTCGAACCTGAACCTGACGATTTTCTGTATAGACTCGATGAATTTCCTTAGCATCCAGCAAATAGATTTCGTCCTCTTTCTTGACATGAATCTTGTCTTCTTTGCCTAGATGTTGAGCAAAGTGGACCAATTCCTGGATGCTTTCTGTCATGAGGCGAGCCTCAATGCTGACGGAGTCTTCGGTGACTTGAGAATCGATTCTTAGCTTAACTTTCATAACTTCCTCCTTTCACCTTTATTAAACCGCAACTTGGCAGCGAAAACAAGCCCTTTTGTCTATGTGGCAGCTATTTGTGTCTATATGGTTTGTCTTGTGAGCAGAGCGGGCAAGATAAGTCTGCCCTCTGCTAGAAAGAGCCCAATGTGTTATAATAGATAGCAGAACAAATACGGAGAAAAAGATGTCAAAAATTATCGAACTTCCAGAAATTCTAGCCAATCAGATTGCAGCAGGTGAGGTCATTGAGCGACCTAGCAGCGTGGTCAAGGAGCTGGTGGAAAATTCAATTGATGCGGGTGCCAGTCAGATTACCATCGAAATCGAGGAGGCCGGACTCAAGAGCATTCAGGTAACGGATAATGGCGAGGGCATAGACCACGAAGATGTCCCTCTGGCCCTTCGACGCCATGCTACCAGTAAAATCAAGAAGCAGGCGGATCTCTTTCGGATTCGGACATTGGGTTTCCGTGGCGAGGCCATTCCTTCCATTGCTTCTGTCTCGCGTTTTACCATTGAGACAGCGACTGAAGCCGGCCAGCACGGGACCCTGCTAGTTGCCCAAGGCGGTGAAATTGAAGAGCATGAGCCTACCAGCAGTCCGGTGGGAACGAAAATCAAGATAGAAGATCTCTTCTTCAATACTCCCGCCCGGCTCAAGTATATGAAGAGCCAGCAGGCTGAACTTTCCCATATCGTTGATGTGATTAATCGGCTTAGTCTGGCCCATCCGGAAGTGGCTTTCACCCTTATCAGCGACGGCCGCGAAATGACACGGACTGCCGGCAGCGGCAATCTGCGTCAGGCTATTGCAGGCATCTATGGTCTGGCAACAGCCAAGAAAATGGTGGAAATCTCTGCTTCAGATTTGGACTTTGAAGTGAGCGGCTATGTCAGTCTGCCTGAGTTGACTCGTGCGAATCGTAATTATATTACGATTCTCATCAATGGACGCTACATTAAGAATTTCCTGCTCAATCGTGCTATTTTGGATGGTTACGGCAGCAAGCTTATGGTAGGACGCTTTCCACTAGCAGTCATCAATATTCAGATTGACCCCTATCTGGCCGATGTCAATGTCCATCCGACCAAGCAAGAGGTGCGGATTTCTAAAGAGCGGGAACTCATGGCCTTGATTTCGCAAGCTATTGCGGCCAGTCTCAAGGAGCAAGACCTTATCCCAGATGCTTTGGAAAATCTAGCCAAATCAACTGTTAAGCGTGCCAATAAGCCCGAACAGACCAGTCTTCCGCTGAAAGAAAATCGCCTCTACTACGATAAGGAGCAGAATGACTTTTTCCTCAAGCCACAGGTGGCAGAGCAGCAGCTATCCTTTGAAGAATCAGCGGAGCCTGTTCATGAAGCGACAGATGAAAAAGCAGAACCGCAACCGACTTCGGTTAAATTCGCAGAGAGAAAGCCAGTCAGCTATGACCAACTAGACCATCCAGAGCTAGACCAGGCCAGTCTGGAGCGGGCTGTGGATAAGTTGGAACAGGAAGAGAAATCAAGCTTCCCAGAGTTAGAATATTTCGGCCAGATGCATGGCACTTATCTCTTTGCTCAGGGCAAGGGTGGTCTTTACATTATTGACCAGCATGCTGCCCAAGAGCGGGTCAAGTATGAGTATTATCGGGAGAAGATTGGAGATGTGGACGATAGCCAGCAGCAGCTCTTAGTGCCCTATATCTTTGAATTTCCAGCAGACGATATGCTGCGAATCAAGCAGCGGATGGAGCTGTTAGAAGATGCTGGCATCTTTTTAGAAGAGTACGGAGCCAACCAGTTTATCCTCCGTGAGCATCCCATTTGGTTTAAGGAAGAGGAGATTGAGGACGGCATCTATGAAATGTGTGATATGCTTCTCCTGACCAAGGAAGTTTCCATCAAGAAATATCGAGCAGAGCTGGCCATTATGATGAGCTGCAAACGCTCCATCAAGGCCAATCACAGTCTGGATGACTACTCTGCGCGTGACTTGCTCTTTCAGCTGTCCCAGTGTGATAATCCTTACAACTGCCCACACGGCCGACCGGTCTTGGTCAACTTTACCAAGTCAGATATGGAAAAAATGTTCCGCCGCATTCAGGAAAATCACACTAGCCTGCGGGAGTTGGGGAAATACTAAACTCTATAGAAGATCAAACAGCCCTAGTCATAAAACTAGAGCTGTTTTGAATTTTTGAGCTGAACTTGCGTTCCAGCAAGAAAATCAGCTAGATGGCGTTTGTCCTTGCAAAGAAGTCCCATCAGCAGAAAAATCAAGAAGAGAATACCTGCTGAAGTTGACAAGAAAATTGACAAAGCATCTGCTTGATAAGCACTACGAATAGCTCCCATATGTCCCAGCTGCCAAGGGAAAAACTTGATAGCAGAGCGCAAAAGGCTATGAGCAAAGCTCCTATGTTTGTAAACCAACTGTAAACCTGCCCAGCGCTTGCCAAAACTGCCTTTTCTATAGTCTAGCCAAGCAAAGATGATAGTTAGAGGCAGGACTGAGGTAGAAAAAGCCAGAAGCTGGCTCTGGGATTCAGTGAATGTAGGAATGTCTCCTAGAACCAGATTGTAAAAGCCCATAGCCAGTAAAAAAAGAGCAATGAGGTAGCCCGAGATGAAAAGCCAGTCTCCAATCAGCTCTTTTCGACGAGTTTTGACAGGTATGGGATTGTCAATTTTTAGCTTGATCTTTAGTCCTTTCTTTCTCAGAATCCTCATCAAGGCCCATAACCTTGTCCAGATACTTTTCCTTAATCTTTAGCGCCTTGTTAATAGCCATTGCGGATGCGACTAGGAGGAAAAAAGTTAACCAGACCAGGCCAGTGAATTTTGCTGGAAAGATAGAACCTGCGGAAAAGAGATAAATAGCCAAGGCTAATACAAGAATATACAAAACATGCCAGAAGCCATAAGATTTTACTTGCTTATAGTAGCGGTCTTTTTCGTCTTCTGAGAGGACGGGTTTTATTTCCGGCTTATCGCTGTCTCCTAAAAGCAGATAATCTGTCGTCACTTGGAAAATCTTGCTCAGTTCTACAATTTTTTCCAGCTCTGGCAATGCTTGGCCAGACTCCCACTTGGAAATGCTTTGACGAGAAACATTGATTTGTTCAGCTAGCTTTTCTTGTGACCAGCCTTTTTCTTTTCTTAGTTCAAATAATTTATCAGCGAGTTTCATGATCACAGCCTCCTTTTCTTTGCTAACTCTATCCTAACAGCTTTTAGTTATCTTGAGAATACAGCTTCCTGTACATTTTGTCAACCAATGGTTGCACTTCTGTTTGCAGTTTCCAGACAGAAAATATGATATACTAGATAGGCAAAATGATACAAAAAGAAGGAAGATTATGTACGAATATTTTAAAGGAATCATCAGTAAAATTACAGCCAAGTACATCGTATTGGAAGTCAACTCTATCGGCTATATTCTTCACGTGGCTAATCCTTATGCTTACTCAGGGCAGCTTCATCAGGAAGCCAAGGTCTATGTTCACCAGGTGGTGAGAGAAGACGCGGAGCTTTTATACGGTTTTGCGACCGAGGAGGAGAAGCAGCTCTTTCTCAACTTGATTTCAGTCTCAGGTATTGGCCCAGTGTCTGCCTTGGCTATCATTGCCGCAGATGATAATGCTGGTTTAGTGCAAGCCATTGAGCAGAAAAACATCACCTACCTGACCAAGTTTCCTAAAATTGGTAAGAAAACTGCCCAGCAGATGGTGCTGGACTTGGAAGGCAAGGTAGTGGCGGCGGATGGTCTGGCAGAAAGCAAGGCACCTGTCCAGACTGTGGATAATCAGGAGCTGGAAGGAGCCATGGAAGCTATGCTGGCTCTGGGCTACAAAGCCGCTGAGCTCAAGAAAATCAAGAAATTCTTTGAAGGCACGACTGATACGGCGGAAAACTATATCAAGTCTGCCCTTAAGATGTTGGTGAAATAGGAGGAAGATATGACCAAACGTTGTGGCTGGGTAAAGATGAATAACTCTTTATATGTGGCCTATCATGATGAGGAGTGGGGCAAACCCCTCCATGATGATCAGAAATTATTTGAATTGCTCTGCATGGAGACCTATCAGGCTGGACTTTCTTGGGAGACCATTCTCAATAAACGTCAGGCTTTTCGGGAAGCTTTTCATTTCTATGATGCCCAGAAAGTTGCTCAGATGACGGATGCAGACTTGGATGCTCTTTTGGACAATCCTAATATCGTCCGTAATAAGATGAAAATCTATGCGACCAGAGCGAATGCCCAAGCTTTTCTGGCTGTTCAAAAGCAGTTTGGCTCTTTTAATGACTATATCTGGTCCTTTGTCGAGTTCAAAACGATTGACAATCAAATTACGAACTACAAGGAAGCACCTACTAAGACAGAGCTTTCAGAAACCATGTCCAAGGCGCTGAAAAAGCAAGGCTTCAAATTTGTCGGTCCAGTTTGTGTCTATTCATTCTTAGAAGCAGCTGGCCTTATCAATGACCATGAAAATAATTGTGATTGGAAGTAGAACAATGAAAACAAGAAAATTTCTCCTCATTTTTATCACCCTCTATACTATTTTGTTTCTAGGTAGAGGCTTGCAGTTGATTGGGATAAATTGGTTGATTTACCCAGTTTATTTCCTTTTATTTATCGTGGGAATCTTAGCTTATCGTGAAGAATTAAAGGACCAGCTAGCCTTGATTCTGACCAAGAAGAAGGAATTTCTAAAAACGATTTCCTTGTATATGGTCTTCGTTTTCTTCCTGTCCATGGCCTGTAACCTGCTTTCAGCTTTGATTAAACAGAGTCTGGGCTTGCCGCTACAGGGGCAGAATGATGCCAGTATTCAAGATGCCTTGTTGAAAAATCCATTTTTAATCTTGGTTATCGGTTGCTTTATCGGGCCAATCGTTGAAGAGTTTTTCTTCCGCCGCTTTTTCCTAGGTACTTTTTTGGCAAAATTCTCTAACTGGCTCGGTATTGTGTTAACAACCTTTCTATTTGCCACCCTTCATATGCACAGCTGGGACTTATCAGAGTGGGTGACAGCTATTTCCTATATTGCCGGAGGTCTTCTTCTCTCGCTCCTGTATCTGAGAAAGGACAAAAATATCTGGTATCCAATTGCCCTTCATTGCTGCAACAATATCATTGCTTTTGTGATTACAATTTTTTTAATGTAGTAGTAGAGTGGTAAGTAAATAAAGCGAAAGTTTAGCGGTTACTTTTTAAGTATTTTGAAGATTTTTAATAAAGGAAATGAAGGATGGACAATAGAGCTTTAGTATATTTAGCGGAGAATCGTATCTTGGAGACGGAGCGTCTCCTCCTACGTCCCATGACCATGGATGATTTGTTGGATTATCATGAATATACTTCAGATGGAGAATTATTAAAATATGATTATCCAGAGCACCAAAGCATAGAAGAGAGCCGAGAGAGTCTTGTTTTATATAATTTAAGTGCTCCTTTGGGCCGCTACGGTATCGAGTTGAAATCTGAAGGTAAATTAATTGGGAATATCTCTCTTCGAATAGATACGGAACAAGAAACGGCGGAAATAGGCTATACAGTCAATGCTAACTACCACAGAAAAGGCTATGCTACTGAAGCAGCCTTAGCTTTGAAAGAATTGGCTCAGAACATGCCGGGGATAAAGATATTTCTTGCCCACACGACTAAGCCCAATCTTGCTAGTCAAGGAGTTTTAGAAAAAATTGGGATGACCCTGATCTGGGAAAAGGAGGGATTGAGCCTTCGCGGAGAGCCGACCATCCGTCTCCGCTATGAAAGTAAGTTAAAGAATGACGAAAAAAAGGCCTAGACAAGATAGTTGTCTAAGCCTTTTCTGTACAGTATGGATATTTTTACTCCTCTTTTTGCATCCAAATCTTTTCCTTGATAAAGATGCGCAGCTCGTAGAAAAGCATAAAGAGAGTAGAGACGAGGAAGCCTGCCATAAAGATATGGTGCAAATAAGCAAAGACACCAATGTAAACCAAGATAGACAAAAGGTAGAGGATGACTAAATTATGCCATTTCTTGGCCTTGCTGTCTTCGATGACCTTTTTCTCCAAACGCTCGTCCTCCTTGATGAGCTGATCTAGACTGAGATCAAACTCCCGACTGATAGCGATGAGATTGCCAATATCAGGGATTCCTTTTCCACCTTCCCAGCGGGCAATGGCAGAGCGGGAAACCTTGAGTCTTTCTGATAAGGCTTCCTGAGTGAGTTGATGTTGTTGACGAATGTCCTTGAGAACTTGAGAGATTTTCATGATGCTTCCCTTTCTAACGAAATGAATAAATTACTTTTTACATGCTTTTCATGTTTATTATAAAAAGAAAAGTCTCCTTTGCCAATAGCATCTGCCTAACAAGCCAGTTATTCTCCATAACAAACAGATTTTCAAAAGTTATCCACAGGATGTTGACAACTTTGTCAATCAAGTTGACAGCTCTTTTTATTTCCTGAAAAGAAAATCAACTTTTTTACTCTTTTTTGTGATAAAATAAAGCCAATTCCGAATAGCAAGGTAGGAGGTTCTATGAAAGCAGAAATTATTGCTGTGGGCACCGAGATTCTGACAGGTCAGATTGTCAATACCAATGCCCAGTTTTTATCTGAAAAGCTAGCTAGTCTAGGAGTTGATGTCTATTTTCAGACGGCAGTGGGGGACAATGAAAATCGTCTTCTCTCTGTCCTAGAAATTGCCAAAGAGCGCAGTGATTTAATTATCCTGACAGGAGGCTTGGGGCCAACGGAGGATGATTTGACTAAGCAGACCTTGGCTAAGTTTATCGGTCGAGATTTGAGCTTCGACCCAGCGGCTGTGGAAAAGTTGGACCGTTTTTTTGCCAGTCGACCAGATTATGCCCGAACGCCCAACAATGAGCGTCAGGCCCAGCTGGTCGAAGGCTCGACTCCTTTACCAAATACGACCGGCTTAGCTGTCGGAGGCTTGTTAGAAGCAGACGGAGTGACCTATGTAGTCCTGCCTGGCCCGCCTAGCGAGCTCAAACCTATGGTCAATAACGAGCTGGTTCCCCTCTTATCCACAGGCCAGAAATTGTATTCACGGGTGCTGCGCTTCTTCGGAATTGGCGAGAGTCAATTAGTGACTATTTTGGCTGAAATGATTGATCAACAAAGCGATCCGACCATTGCGCCTTATGCAAAGACGGGCGAAGTGACCTTGCGATTGTCCACTAAAGCTCTGAGTCAGGCAGAAGCGGATGCTAAGTTTGAGGTTGTGGAAAAGGAAATTTTGGCGCATAAGACTTTTGAGGGGCAGCCTTTGTCTGAGATTTTCTACGGTTATGGGGATGACAATTCTTTGGCTCAAGTTGCCTTTGATTTGCTCAAGAGTCAAACGAAGACGATTTCGGCGGCGGAGAGTTTGACAGCAGGCCTCTTTCAAGCGACCTTGGCTGATTTTGCTGGAGCTTCAGCTATTTTTTCAGGTGGCTTTGTAACCTACAGTATGGAGGAAAAGAGCCGGATGCTGGATATCCCGTTGGGAGAGCTGGAGAAGCATGGTGTCGTTTCAGCTTTTACGGCTGGGAAAATGGCAGAGCAGGCTAGAAAGCTGGCTGAAAGTGACCTAGCTGTCAGTCTGACAGGTGTAGCTGGTCCAGATTCACTGGAAGGCCATCCAGCGGGGACAGTTTTTATCGGCTTAGCGAGTGAATCAAGAACGGAAATTATTGAGGTCAATATTGCTGGTCGTAGCCGACGGGATGTGCGGAAGATTGCTGTTATGCATGCTTTCAACCTTGTACGAAAGACTTTATTAAAGGACTGATTTTTGGTATAATGAACAGATGGCCAAAAGACATTTTAGAAAAAAATAGGAGAAATAAATGGCAAAAAAACAGAAAAATTTGGATGAAATTACAAAGAAATTTGGAGATGAACGCCAAAAAGCTTTGGATAACGCTCTGAAGAATATTGAAAAAGACTTCGGTAAGGGAGCGATTATGCGTCTGGGCGAGCGAGCGGAGCAAAAGGTTCAAGTCATGAGTTCAGGCTCTCTGGCTTTGGATATCGCCCTTGGTGCGGGTGGTTATCCTAAGGGGCGGATTATTGAGATTTACGGTCCAGAGTCTTCCGGTAAGACAACCGTTGCTCTTCATGCAGTTGCTCAAGCACAAAAAGAAGGTGGGATCGCAGCCTTTATCGATGCGGAGCACGCTTTGGATCCATCCTATGCTGCAGCTCTGGGTGTCAACATTGATGAATTGCTGCTGTCACAACCAGACTCAGGGGAGCAAGGTCTTGAAATTGCAGGAAAATTGATTGACTCTGGTGCAGTTGATTTGGTCGTTATCGACTCAGTTGCAGCCCTGGTGCCACGTGCAGAAATCGATGGCGATATCGGTGACAGCCACGTCGGCTTGCAGGCTCGGATGATGAGCCAGGCGATGCGCAAATTGTCTGCTTCTATCAACAAAACCAAGACGATTGCCATCTTTATCAACCAACTTCGTGAAAAAGTTGGTGTTATGTTTGGAAATCCTGAAACAACACCAGGTGGACGTGCTTTGAAGTTCTACGCATCTGTTCGTCTGGATGTCCGTGGCAATACCCAAATCAAGGGTACGGGTGATGCGAAGGATACCAATGTCGGTAAGGAAACTAAAATCAAGGTTGTGAAAAACAAGGTGGCTCCACCATTCAAGGAAGCCTTTGTGGAAATCATGTACGGAGAAGGTATTTCTAAGACAGGCGAGCTGATTAAGATTGCGACTGACTTGGATATCATTAAAAAAGCTGGTGCTTGGTATTCTTACAATGATGAAAAAATCGGTCAAGGATCTGAAAATGCGAAGAAATATTTGGCTGATCATCCAGAAGTCTTTGATGAAATCGACCGTCAAGTCCGTGTACGTTACGGCTTGATTGAAGATGATGAGCCAGCAGAAGCAGTGAAGGGTAAGGCTGAAGCTCCTCTTGAAAAATTAGAAGAAGTGACTCTTGATCTAGACGATGCCTTTGACATTGAGGAATAATTTTTCAAAATAGGTCGCAAGACCGATGGTTTTTGTGGTATAATATACTACGATAGTAGTATCGTGTAGCGAAAGGAGTACTTGCATGATCACAATTTATACGGTTTCAAGTTGTACTAGCTGCAAAAAAGCAAAGACCTGGCTAAACGCCCATCAATTGACTTACAAGGAGCAAAACCTTGGTAAGGAAGGAATTACCAAAGAAGAAATTCTTGATATTTTAGCAAAAACTGAAAATGGCATTGCCAGCATTGTATCTTCAAAAAACCGTTATGCAAAAGGACTCGGTGTTGATATTGAAGATTTGAGTGTGAACGAAGTTATTGACATTATCATGGAAACACCGCGGATTCTGAAAAGTCCGATTTTGGTGGATGACAAGCGTCTCCAAGTTGGTTACAAGGAAGATGATATCCGTGCCTTCTTACCTCGTGCAGTGCGCAATGTTGAGAATACAGAAGCTCGCTTACGAGCAGCTCTATAATTAGATAAGGAAAGGCGCCTTTTAGGTTGCCTTTTTTCTGTAGCATTACCTAAAAATGATTGACAAGCGGTTAAACTATGATACAATATCTCTGAGGAGGACGGAACGTGAAGAAATTTTTACTAATTTTTGGTTTAGCAGCTGTGATATTGACTGGCTGCGCTCATAAGAAAGCAGACAAGCCAAAGGGGAAAAAAGAGGAAATTACAACTAATCTTCCCATTATCAGTCAGGCTGAAAAGCAGGAAGTTATCACCAAGAAACTAGTTTTCCCAAAAGATGAGCAAGGAATTCAATCTAGTCAAATTATCACTTATCAAGGGAAACGTTTTATCAAGGTGATTATGGAGAGAATTACTCCAACGGATGATAGTATCAAAAATGCGATTAAAGAAGTGGGGCTGGAGGAGACTCAGCGACTTTTGGATGAATCAATGCAAAAGGATACGGACTATACTCAAGCAAAAACTGTTGCTGGTTTCACTGGAACCGTTCAGATTCTTAATGAAAATGAACTGAAAATCACGTCAACTTACGATTTTGACAATTTGGATATTGAAAAGGCACTCACTTTAAATTATTTTAAAAATAGCAATCTAAAAGAAATGACAAAGATGCCACCTGAAGAATATATCAATAATTTATTGATGAACGGGGCTGAGGAGCAACAGTAAGGAAGCTTCTTGTCAATCATAGAAAACCAAAAAGGAGAAAGAAATGAAAAAATCAGTAGTACTTTTAATGGCTAGCTTGGCGGTGTTGACAGCTTGTGGACAACAATCACATAGCGGAAAAGCTGGTAGCAACCAGTCTGTCCAAAGCAAGGCAAAAGCTAAATCGGTTACCAAGTCTTATCAGTTAAATCAAAAGGTACAAGGCCTTGATCAAACGATGACCTTGACAGTTACCTACGCGGGCAAGAAGTATGAAAAAGTGAATATTGCTATTTCACAAAATTTGCCAGAAGAAGCTAAGTCTGCCTTAGCTGGTCAAGACTTGTCCTCTCTGCAAGAAGAGGTGAGCAAGAGCTTCAAGCAAAGTTCAGGAGTGGATAAACTTGAACAAGTAAAAGGTATTCAAGTGAATGTTAAAGTGACCGAAAAAGGCACTGTTGATATTGATTTTATTATCGATCCGACAAATCTTGATTATGATGCGGCTTCTAAAGTACCGACCTATGGGCCAATCTTTAGCCAAATGAAGTCTCAGACTCCAGAAGAATTTATCAAGTCCTTCCAAGATGAAGGGGGCAAGGAAATTAGCAATCCGTCCTAATATTTCTGATGAAAACTAGTCTTTGAAAAAGGGCTAGTTTTTTGATGGGAAGGAGCGGTAAATGGTTGAAAAAATGTCGAAAAAGTAGAAAATTTACATGGATTAAGTTTGTGAAACTGCTGTAATTATGCTATAATGATGGTATTCTTAAAGAAAGAGGGTGTAATTGTGGGATTTACAGACGAAACTGTACGTTTTAATCTTGATGATTCAAACAAAAAAGAAATTAGCGAGACTTTGACCGATGTCTACAAGTCACTCAATGATAAGGGCTATAATCCAATCAATCAAATCGTAGGTTACGTGCTGAGTGGAGATCCTGCTTATGTGCCTCGTTATAATAATGCTCGAAATCAGATTCGTAAATATGAACGCGATGAAATCGTAGAAGAACTGGTGCGTTATTATCTGAAAGGGCAAGGCATTGACCTCTGATGAGAATTATGGGACTAGATGTTGGCTCGAAAACAGTGGGCGTCGCAATTAGCGATCCACTTGGCTTCACCGCTCAGGGACTCGAAATCATTCAGATTGATGAAGAGAAAGAGCAGTTCGGTTTTGAGCGTTTGACGGAGCTTGTCGAGCAATATAAGGTGGACAAGTTTGTGCTTGGCCTCCCTAAAAATATGAACAATACCAGCGGTCCACGAGTGGAAGCGAGTAAGGCTTATGGCGAGAAGATTGCCCAGCTTTTCCAAATTCCGGTCGAGTATCAGGACGAGCGTCTGACGACAGTGGCTGCTGAGCGCATGCTGATTGAACAGGCAGATGTCAGTCGCAGCAAGCGCAAAAAAGTGATTGATAAATTGGCGGCTCAGCTAATTTTACAAAATTATTTAGATAGAAACTTTTAGAAAGAATTGAGGAAACAATTATGGCACACGATCATAATCATGACCACGAACAGGCACAGCCTGAATTGATTACCTTGGTAGATGAGCAAGGGAACGAGAATTTATTTGAAATTCTTTTGACCATTGATGGTAAGGAAGAGTTCGGAAAAAATTACGTACTTTTGGTACCGGTAAATGCTGAAGAAGATGAGAACGGCGAAGTTGAAATCCAAGCTTACTCATTTACAGAAAATGAAGACGGCACAGAAGGCGAGTTGGAGCCAATCCCAGAAGACTCTGATGCAGAGTGGGATATGATTGAAGAAGTCTTCAACAGCTTTATGGAGGAGTAAAAAGGTCCGGGGGACCTTTTTAGCCCGAGCTTGAAAACTAGAGAGCGAGGAAGGTCCGGGGGACCTTTTTAGCCTGAGCTTGAAAACCAGAAAGCGAGGAAGGTCCGGGGGACCTTTTTAGCCTGAGTATAGCAACTAGAAACTAGAGAATCATCCGGCTTGAAAACTTATCGTGGCTTGGCCACAGCTAGTTTCTTTACAAAGAATAGAAAAGAGAGAGAAGCGAGTGGCGATTCACATTGGAAATCCGCTTCGCTTCTCTTTTTATGTAGGAAAATGATGAATGAGATTGAAAAATGGTTGAATAGTCGTATTGGTCTAAATTTTCGTTCAGGCCTGGAGCGGATGCAGAGAGCGGTAGATTTGCTGGGGAATCCTGAACGGGCTTACCCCGTCATTCATGTGACGGGAACGAATGGCAAAGGCTCCACTATTGCTTTTATGCGAAATCTATTTGCCGATCAAGGGAAAAAAGTAGCCAGCTTTACATCGCCGCATATGATCAGCGTTCATGACCGTATTTGTATCAATAGTCTACCGATTTCGGATGATGATTTTGTTCGCTTGGGGCGGCAGATTCAGGAGATGGAGAGAGAATTGGTCAAGACTCATGACCAGCTATCCTATTTTGAAATCTTGACCTTGCTGGCCTTTCTTTATTTCAGAGAGGAGAAGGTTGATCTGGCTCTCATCGAGGTCGGGATTGGCGGACTTTTGGATACGACCAATGTCTTGGATGGGCAAGTTGCAGTGGTGACCTCAGTGGGCTTGGATCATCAGGAGACGTTGGGGCGGACGCTTACAGCGATTGCGGAGCAGAAAGCTGGCATTTTCAAAAAAGGTCGTTCGGCAGTCATTGGCCCCTTGCCGGAGGAGGCTCGTCAGGTCTGTGAGCAGCGGGCAGCAAGTTTGGACTTGGATTTGTATGAATACGGGCGAGATTTTTCGTTTTCTGATGGTTCTTTTAAGAATCAAGATCTTCTTTTATCGCATGTAACCTTGGGACTGCAGGGTGCTTACCAAGAAGAAAATGCAGCGCTGGCTTTGCAGGCCTTTCTGCTTTTTATGAAGCAAATGGGCTGGGAAATTGCTTTTTCTCTGCTTCCTTCTTCTTTGCGGAAGACCCATTGGGCGGGGAGGCTAGAGGAAATTCGTCCGAATATCTATCTGGATGGTGCCCATAATTTACCAGCTTTGGCGCGTCTGGTCGAGTTTATCAAGGGGCAGAAGGGCAAGACATGCAGCCTGTTGTTTGGAGCTTTAAAGCGCAAGGATTATAGCGGTATGCTGGCCTATTTGCAGGAGAACTTGCCAGAGGTTCAGGTGACGGTGACCAGCTTTGACTATGGGGAATCTGTGGGGCAAGCAGAAGCTGCGGACTTTGACTATGTGGCGGATTACAGAGTCTTTATTGAGAATTTCAAACAAGAGCAGACGGCCGACCAAGTTCTTTTTGTAACGGGCTCACTCTATTTCATTGCAGAGGTTCGAGCCTACCTCCAGAGTGTATAAGTTGACCATAGAAAGCCCTGTTTGGTAAAATAGAAGTGGAACAAAGAAAGGAGAAACGATATGAAGGTTTCAAAAAAATTAGTTCTTTCAGCCCTTACGGCTATGACCGCTTTTGTATTGGTAGCTTGTGGCAATTCTGGTCAAAATCCATCTAATCAGGCAGCTCAATCTCAAGCGAGTTCCTCTGTTTCTCAGTCATCTGAGACAGTGTCATCAAATAGCAAGGCAAGTAGCAATACAAGCAATAGCGCAAATACTAGTAGTTCAGAGGCTTCTACTTCCAGTCAAACGGCTGCTAGTGACTTAGATGGGACTTATAAGGCCACTCATGAAGGTGATGCTTTAACTCTAGAAGTTTCTGGAAATAAAGGAACCCTGACCAAAGTCGAACGCGACGGTGAGCAGGAGATTGAACAGGTGCAGGTTGATCCAACCAATCAAACCATGATTGTCGGGGATGACGTTAAGCGTTATCGAGTAGAGGGAAAACAACTGACTCTGGAAGATTTATCGCAGGAAAATGATGATGACGACACAATCGTCTTCACCAAGCAATAATGTTCAAAAAGGAATATCCTACAAAAGGCTGGACAGATGCTCCAGCTTTTTGTGTATGTGGATAACGGAGTGCTGGGGTTTTCTTTAATCTTGGACTAGAGACTATTTTCTTTGAAAAAGTTTTGAAATTGCTGCTAATTATTGTTATACTAGATGAAATATGAGACGAGGGAGGATTAGGATGAATCTAGGCAAGTTTCGTTTGCTGATGTCCAAGTATGGATTCAGCATCATTATCATGTTACTGGAATTATTTCTTGTTTTTGCGGTCTTTTTCTATTTTAATCAGTTGGTGCCTAACTGGTTGTCAGCCCTTGTCATTGTTTCTTTATATATTGGGACTATCTTGGCGATTGTCAATCGGAATATGCCTCCCGAAAGCAAGGTGACTTGGCTCTTGTTTGCAGTTGTGCCCGTTTTTGGCTTCTTGCTTTATCTGATGATTGGTGAGCGGCGCCTTTCCAAAAAAGAAATTCAGCAGCTGGAAAAAATGGACTCAATGAAGTTTCGAGAGGACAACAGCTATGACCTGCGAGTCGAACTCAAGCAGGAGAATAAATCAGCCTTTGGCATTGTCAAGTCCTTGCTGAGTATGGATCACAATGCGGATGTCTATGATGGTACGGCTTCGCAGTATTTCCCCCTTGGTGAAGAGATGTTTGAGGCCATGCTGGATGATTTGCGCTCAGCCAAGAAATTCATTTTTCTTGAATTTTATATCATTGATCCAGGTTTGATGTGGAACCGTGTCCTTGAGATTTTGGTAGATAAAGTCCAGCAAGGAGTTGAGGTCAAGCTGCTCTACGATGACATTGGCTGTATGGCGACCCTTTCAGGAGATTATACGAAAAGGCTGCGCAAGATGGGAATTGATGCCCATAAGTTTAATAAGGTGATTCCGCGGATGACGGTGGCCTATAATAATCGTGATCACCGCAAGATTTTGGTGGTAGATGGGCAAGTCGGCTATACAGGCGGAATCAATCTGGCAGACGAGTATATCAACCATATCGTGCGCTTCGGGCATTGGAAAGATGGCGGTGTCCGTTTGGAAGGTCGAGCAGTGAAGGCTTTGACACGTCTTTTCTTGATGAATTGGTACATCAATCGCGGGGAAATTACGGACTTTGACCGTTATCATTTTGATAGCCAGCGAGTGGAAGGTAAGGGACTTTACATCCCTTACGGGAGCGGGCCTAAGCCGATTTATAAGGAACAGGTGGGTAAGGCCGTCTATCAGAATATCATCAACCAAGCCATCGATTATGTCTATATCACGACCCCTTATTTGATTATTGACTATGATTTGACAGAGGATATCAAAAATGCAGCCATGAGAGGGGTGGATGTTCGCATTGTGACGCCATTTATTCCTGATAAGAAGCTGATTCAGATAGTCACTCGTGGTGCTTATCCAGACTTGCTGGAGGCTGGTGTTAAGATTTATGAGTACACTCCTGGTTTTATCCACAGTAAGAACGTTATTTCGGATGATGAGTTAGCCGTGGTAGGAACTATTAATTTTGACTATCGTAGTCTGGTGCACCATTATGAAAATGCCGTCCTTATGTATCAAACAGAATCGATTGCGGATATTAAGCAGGATTTTGAAGATTTGTTTGATGTTTCCAAAGAAATTTCTCTTGAAACCCTCCAGAATAGCTGGTACCAGCGTTTACTGAAGGAAATCATGCAATTATTTGCTCCGCTACTTTAAAGAGAGTGGGACAGAAATCGGTAATTCGTTAGAATTCGATTTCGTCGTCCCACCTCCGCACAGTTGAGTAGGGCTGTAAAAGCTGATGAAATAAGCGCAGTAGGGCCCACTCAACCACTGCGTCTTGCTTGACAATTCAAAGACAATTGAGAGGCTAGGACTTTTGTCCCAGCCCCTTTTTTCTGTCTTTTGCTGAGACATTAGCTACAAATCCTGCTTTCTTGTGATTACTGCCTTTATTTTACGAATAGTAAGTAGGGGATAGAGAATCAAAGGAGGATTACAGATGAAAATAGCAAAAATAATTTATCGGCTTCCTTGTCCAGAAGAGCGGCTAGTTTACCTAAGATTCCGCGATTTGGAGCGCTTGGCAAAGAAGAGACAGGAGGAGAAAGGGGGACAAGATAAGGCTGACAGAAAGAGTGCTTTTTGATATACTATAGAGTATGGAAATCAAGGAGAACTTTTATGAACGATAGAAATCAGCAGGAAAACGTGGAAATTTTAGTATCTATGTCCGCGGAAACCTGGCAAAATACGAGTGAGAGACGGCGGCTAGAGAAAATAATCGAGCCAGTTCCCTCTTTAAAACTATTTTTTTGGAGTATCTTGGTCAGTTTGACCAGTGTGATCAATCCTCTACTAACCAACTTAGCCACCAATTTGCAATCACAAAATCTATATGCTGGCTGGGCCTTGACTCAGGGAGAAGTTGCCTATGCAAATATTTATGGAACCAGCGGTCTTCTCTACTACTTGGTAAGCTGGTTGGGGAATTTATTTTTGGGTCAGCTATTGTTTTTACTTTTCCAAGTAGTGGCTTTGACCTTGGCAGGAATATATCTCTTCCAGACAATTTCACAAATAACGGTTAGAAGTGGTCTAGCTCGCCAGATTACAATTCTGTTCTATTTGTTTGTGCTGACACTGGGATTTGGCGGAACTTATTCTATTATTTTTGCCTTTCCATTTATCTTTCGGAGTTTGTACCATCTCGTGAAGTACTTACAAGGACGTGTCCGTGATGAGTCTTTTATTCGTTTTGGGATGGTTGGAGCCTTGGCTTTTCTAATCGAGCCAGCTTTTAGTCTGCTCTTTTACTCATTGACGACGCTGTTTTTGCTTCTGTACAATATCGCTGACAAGCGAAAAGCGCGTGGCTTTTATCAATTGCTGGCAGGTCTATTAGGTTTTTCTCTAGTCTTTTATCCACTGGGCTACTATACAGTTTTGAATGGTTCTTTTGGTGTGGCGATTAGCCAAGTTACTTATGTTCTAGAGGCTTTTCGTCTCAATAGCAGCTATTTATTAGATCATTTGCTCTATTATGGTTTGCTTTTCCTAGGATTAGGTTTTGCGACAGCGTTGATGACGGCTTTTGCTTTCAAAGAAGAACCAACTGCTGCGCGTGGTATGCGCTTCATTGGTTTGCTAGGTCTTCCTATTAGCTTTATTGGAGTTCTAGGTCTGCCGGAGAAGGGCGCTTATCAGTTGTTGACAACTCTGCCTTTTGCCTTGCTGTTACTGGCCTTATGGCTGGATACAGGTGGAGACAGAGATGGACATGAAAGACGCCACCGTAAGCCTACCCAGACTTCTGGCTGGAATCGTTACTTGGGCAAGCAACTCTTTTTGCCTTTGCTTGTGATGCTTTATCTCGTAGCTTATCCGTTTGTAAATGAGTATATTCTATCCAACGGAGTTTCAGCAGAGAGAAATCTGGCTGCCCAACATATTCGTGAAAACAGTACTAGCAAGGATAGCATTTATGCTTGGGACAATACAGCTAGCCTCTATAAAAAATCGCAGCGTTTATCAGCTGTTTCTCTATTGAGTCCGTCGCTTTATACAGGAACGGAGGAAAATCGCATTTTCTTGCGTAATGCTTTAAACGAGGCAAGTCCAAAGTTTATTTTAGTCAATAAAGATGTGAAACTCTTTTCGGACGTGAAAAAGAAGATTTCTCAAGATTATGAAGAAGTGAACCTAAAACTCAATCACTTCAAGCTTTATCAAATCAAGTAATTAAATCAATATGTTGTGTGTTAAATAAAAAAATAACAATTTTACCACAACATATTGATTTTTTGTTTTGGAGTGATATAATGTTTGGTAGATGATTAATTGAGAAGAGGAAGTGTTTGTGATGATTTTAAGAGAAGCAAAATTTGGTACAGCGCCCACCATCTACGTTGAGAAGCGAGACGGCCGGAGAGTAGCTTTTGATGTGACTAAGATCTATAAGGCTATGGTACGAGCGGCTCAGGAAGTCGGTCCTCTGAATCCGATGCTGGAAGCTAAGCTCGAAACCATCACAGACCGTGTTGTGGCAGAAATCAGCAGTCGCTTCGCTAAGTATGTCAAAATCTATGAGATTCAGAACATCGTTGAGCATGAGCTTTTGAATGCCAAGGAATATGCCATTGCGGAGAACTACATTACTTACCGCACCCAACGGGATTTTGAGCGCTCAAAAGCGACAGACATCAACTTTACCATTGACAAGCTCCTCAACAAAGATTGTACGGTAGTCAACGAGAATGCTAATAAAGACAGCGATGTTTTCAATACCCAACGGGATTTGACCGCAGGGATTGTCGGCAAATCCATTGGGCTTAAGATGCTGCCGCCTCATGTGGCCAATGCCCACCAGAAGGGGGACATCCACTACCATGATTTGGACTACAGCCCTTATACGCCAATGACGAACTGCTGTTTGATTGACTTTGACGGCATGCTGAAAAATGGCTTCAAGATTGGGAATGCAGAAGTAGAGAGTCCCAAGTCTATTCAGACTGCGACAGCGCAAATCTCGCAAATCATTGCCAATGTGGCTTCCAGCCAGTATGGCGGTTGTTCGGCCGACCGGATTGATGAGGTCTTGGCGCCCTATGCTGAGCTTAATTATCAAAAGCACCTCAAGGATGCAGAGCAATGGGTTTTGCCGGATAAGCAGGAAGAGTATGCCTGGGCGAAGACCAAGAAGGACATCTACGATGCCATGCAGTCGCTAGAGTATGAGATCAATACGCTCTTTACCTCAAATGGTCAGACTCCGTTTACTTCGCTGGGCTTTGGTTTGGGGACCAATCGCTTTGAGCGGGAGATTCAGAAGGCTATTCTCAATATCCGTATCAAGGGACTGGGAAGCGAGCACCGCACAGCGATTTTTCCTAAGCTGATTTTCACCCTTAAGCGTGGGCTTAATCTTGAGCCAGGAACGCCTAACTACGACATCAAAGGACTGGCTCTGGAGTGTGCCACTAAGCGCATGTATCCAGATGTGCTTTCCTATGACAAGATTATCGACTTAACTGGATCGTTCAAAGTACCGATGGGCTGCCGTTCTTTCCTACAAGGCTGGAAGGATGAAAATGGTCAGGAAGTCAACTCCGGCCGTATGAATCTAGGCGTCGTTACTGTCAATCTGCCGCGGATTGCGCTTGAATCCGAGGGGGATTTGGATAAATTCTGGGAAATCTTTAACGAGCGGATGAATATCGCTGAAGATGCGTTGGTTTACCGAGTGGAGCGGACCAAGGAAGCCAGTCCAGCCAATGCACCGATTCTTTATCAGTATGGGGCTTTTGGCAAACGCTTGGGCAAGTACGATCAGGTAGACCAACTCTTTACCCACCGTCGTGCAACGGTTTCCCTAGGCTATATCGGTCTGTATGAAGTGGCAGCAGTCTTTTATGGCGGTAATTGGGAGACCAATCCTGAAGCCAAGGACTTTACAGTTGCTATTGTCAAAGATATGAAGCGCCGGGTGGAAGAATGGTCAGAGCAGTACGACTATCACTTCTCTGTTTACTCGACACCATCTGAAAGCCTGACCGACCGCTTCTGCCGTTTGGATACAGAGAAGTTTGGGGTCGTTCCGGATATTACTGACAAGGAATACTATACGAACTCCTTCCACTACGATGTGCGCAAGAATCCAACGCCCTTTGAAAAGCTGGACTTTGAGAAGATTTACCCTGAAGTGGGAGCCTCAGGCGGCTTTATCCACTACTGTGAATACCCTGTTCTTCAGCAAAATCCCAAGGCTCTGGAAGCTGTCTGGGACTATGCTTATGACCGAGTTGGCTATCTGGGAACCAATACACCGATTGACCGTTGTTACAAGTGTAACTTTGAGGGAGATTTCACGCCGACCGAGCGGGGCTTCACCTGTCCAAACTGCGGCAACAGCGATCCTAAGACGGTCGATGTGGTCAAGCGGACCTGCGGTTACTTAGGAAATCCGCAAGCTCGTCCAATGGTCAACGGCCGCCACAAGGAAATATCAGCTCGGGTCAAGCACATGAATGGCTCAACTATTAAGTACGAAGGAAATTAAGATGGGAAAGTATCAATTGGACGATAAAGGAAAAGCTCAGGTACAGCGTTTCCATGAAAAACATTCGCGGGGAGGCAATGGCAAAAAAGAGCGATTGGCCAAACTGCGTCAGCAATTTTTAGAAAAAAACAAGAAATAATAGAAGTCAGAGTGGGGCGCAAGGCGGTCTCACTCTCTTCGTATCAGGAGGAAGTATGGAGCTGAGACGACCGA
This sequence comes from Streptococcus sp. SC1, assembly GCF_030272855.1. NCBI lineage: Bacteria > Bacillati > Bacillota > Bacilli > Lactobacillales > Streptococcaceae > Streptococcus > Streptococcus sp. SC1. Next base: position 143,585 of record NZ_JAQCMU010000001.1, read on the forward strand.
AACTAGAAGACAAGGAAAATATTTTAGAGATGCTGGCTGACTTTGAAGCGGCTGGTAGCCGACAGGATGGCTTCTTTGGCGGAGCGGATTTTGTTTATGAGGACTGGCTGGAGACGATTCAGCTAGCTGAAGCAGGTCTAGGCTTGCCACAAGGTTTTGTGCCTTATATTCAACTGGTCGCTTTTGCTGTGGATGGTCAGGCAGTGGGCTTTCTTAATTTGCGTTTGCGGCTCAATGACCATTTGCTCCAAGAAGGCGGGCATATCGGCTATAGTATCCGTCCGTCTGCGCGTGGGAAAGGATTGGCCAAAGAGCAGTTGCGGCAAGGTTTGCAAGTAGCTAAGAGTAAAAATATCAAACGTGCTTTAGTGACTTGCGATTGTGATAATGCTGCCAGTCGGGCAGTGATTCTAGCTAATGGCGGAGCTTTAGAGGATATTCGAGCTGGAAAAGAGCGCTATTGGATTGATTTAGATTGAGGAAAGTTTATGAAGTTACGACGACCAACTTTGGAAGATAAAGATGCGATTTTAGAGATGATTGCGGAGTTTGATGCTGCAAAATCCTACATGCACGGTGGCATGGGCTCTACTTGGAAACGAGCAAAGGATTATGAGGATTGGCTGAAAATTGTAGAACGGAAGGAAGATGTGGCAAACTTGCCAGCAGGCTGGGTTCGTGCCATCCAATTTTTATCCTTTGATGAGACCGGCTTGCCTCTGGGCTTTTTGGCCCTACGCTTGTCCTTGAATGACAAATTATTTGTGGAGGGTGGGCATATAGGCTATTCTATCCGGCCCAGTCAACGCAGAAAGGGTTTGGCCAAGATGCAGCTGGAGCTCGGGTTAGCAGAAGCTCGCAAGCAAGGACTGGAACGAGTGCTGATTACCTGCGATGAAGACAACGAAGCCAGCCGCCGTACCATTCTCTCTGCTGGCGGTGTTTACGAAAATACAATCGACAGAAGTCAGCGCTACTGGATAGATTTGGAGGATGACGATGAACAATCCCAAACCCCAAGAATGGAAAAGTGAGGAGCTGAGTAAGGGGCGAATCATTGACTATAAGGCCTTTAACTTTGTGGATGGCGAAGGCGTCCGCAACTCCCTCTATGTCAGTGGCTGTATGTTTCACTGTGAGGGCTGCTATAATGCAGCAACTTGGTCTTTCAACGCTGGTATTCCTTATACGCAAGAGTTGGAGGAGCAGATTATGAAAGACTTGGCGGAGCCTTATGTGCAGGGGCTGACCCTCCTAGGCGGCGAGCCATTTCTCAACACAGGCATTCTCCTGCCCTTGGTTAAGCGGATTCGGAGAGAGCTTCCGAACAAGGACATCTGGTCCTGGACGGGCTACACCTGGGAGGAGATGATGCTGGAAACGGAGGACAAGCTGGAGCTGCTGAGTCTGATTGACATCTTGGTGGACGGCCGTTTTGATATCACGAAGAAAAATCTCATGCTACAATTTCGTGGTTCTTCCAATCAGCGCATCATTGATGTGCAGAAATCCCTTCAGTCTGGTCAAGTAGTCATCTGGGACAAGCTGAATGATGGTTTGCGAGCCTATGAGCAAGTTGATCGAGATGGCTTGCTGTAATCGTCTAGATTGGAGCAAAACTTTCAGTATAAAAATAGAACATTTAGTCCAACTTTGTCCACAATTCTTAAAATGTCCTTACTATGTGCTAGCCGCTCTCTGAATTTCATGAGCAGAGTTCTATCTTAGTCTACCAAAATAAGGTAGTGTCAATGCCTTGGTATCGCTTTATTTTTCTGTGTTTTAGCTTGAATTCGATTTCAAAGTTGAAGTCGTTGACAAAAGAATAGGATTTTTTTACAATTATGTAATATTCTTAAGAAATTCTTAAAAAGCTATGTTTTTATGCTATAATAGACTAGAGTAATTTCGCACAGAAAGTAGTAAGGTGAATGTATCAGAGAGCAAAAAAGTCTAAAAAGAAAAGCGATCGATTAAAAATAGTTAATAGCACCCTCTTGGGTGTTTATACTTTGTTAGCGGCCTTCTTGATTTTCACAATTTTTCGCTATCATTTTCTAGCTTTTCGCTATGTGAATATCTTAGTGACAGCCCTTATCCTAGTGGTGGCGGTTCTATCAGGATTCCTGATTTTCAAGGGTAAGGCAGGCAAGACCACTAGTGCTATCCTAATAGTAGCCCTGCTTGTGGGGTCTGTGTCTATGTATGCTGTAAAGGGTTTAGTCGACTTGTCGGCTGGCGTCAACTCCACTTCTAACTACTCTGAGTATGAAATGAGTATCGTTGTGCCGGCAGATAGTGATGTTCAGGACCTCAAGCAGTTGACAAATGTCTTAGCACCATCAGGCAATGACCAAGACAATGTCCAAGCACTGATGAAAAATATCAGTCAGACACAAGGGCATGAGCTGACAGTAGATACAGCATCTTCTTATCTCGCTGCCTATAAGTCGTTGACTTCTGGTGAAGCCAAGGCTATAGTTCTGAATAGCGTCTTTGAAGATACGATTCGTGGTGAAGATCCTGACTATGCTTCAAAAATTAAAAAAATCTATACTTATAAGATAAGCAAGAAGATTGATACAGCTATTGGCAAGCAAGATCCAAATGCAGAGGTCTTCAATATCTATGTCAGTGGTATTGACACTTATGGCCCGATTTCTTCTGTGTCACGCTCGGATGTCAACATTATCATGACAGTCAATCGTAAGACCAAGAAAGTCTTGCTGACAACCACACCACGAGATGCCTATGTTCCAATTGCGGACGGTGGCCTTAATCAGCCGGATAAGCTGACTCATGCGGGTATTTACGGCGTAGATGCTTCAGTTCACACCTTGGAAAACCTCTACGGTATTGATTTGAATTATTATGTCCGGCTAAATTTCACTTCCTTCCTCAAGTTGATTGACTTGCTGGGTGGGATTGATATTGAGAACGACCAAGAGTTTACTGTAGGAAATACTCATTATCCTATTGGTAATATTTCATTAAATTCTGAACAAGCGTTGACTTTCGTCCGTGAACGTTATTCTCTAAATGGCGGAGATAATGATCGTGGTAAGAACCAAGAAAAAGTCATTGCAGCAGTCATTAAAAAGCTGACTTCGACAGATGCATTGAAGAATTACAACGCCATTCTTTCAGGATTGCAGGATTCTGTCCAGACCGATATGAGCTTGGAAACAATGATGAATCTGATCAATACTCAGCTGGAGTCAGGCGGAAGTTATAATGTGACTTCTCAGGCCTTGACTGGAACTGGAAATACAGGTCTGCCTTCCCACGCGATGCCAGAAGCCAATCTCTACATGATGGAAATTGATCAAAATAGTTTGGCAGCTGCCAAAGCAGCGATTCAGGAAGTAATGGAAGGGAAGTAAAGCATGATTGATATTCACTCGCATATCATTTTTGATGTGGATGACGGTCCTAAGACACTAGAGGATAGCCGACGTCTGCTCGAAGAAAGCTATCGTCAGGGCGTTCGCACCATTATTTCTACTTCTCATCGCCGAAAGGGCATGTTTGAAACGCCTGAAGAAAAAATTGCAGCAAACTTTAAGCAAGTGCAGGACTTGGCCAAGCAAGTTGCTGACGATTTGACCGTGCTATATGGAGCGGAGATTTACTATACTAGTGATATTTTGAAAAAGCTAGAAGAGGGGACATTTCCCGGTCTAGGTGGCACTAAGTATGTCTTGATCGAGTTTAGTATGAATACACCCTACAAGGATATTCACTCAGCCTTGGGCAATGTCATTCGCCTCGGTATGATTCCGGTAGTGGCACATATTGAGCGCTATCACTGTCTGGAAAATGACGAAGACAGGGTCAGCGAATTGATCAATATGGGCTGCTATATGCAGGTCAATAGTTCAAATGTTTTGAAACCAAAGCTTTTTGGTGATCGTTACAAATTTATGAAAAAGCGTGTTCAGTTCTTTCTAGAACGGGACTTAGTTCATTTCGTTGCCAGCGATATGCACAATCTCGATGACAGACCGCCTTATATGCAAAAGGCCTATCAGATTGTCGCGAAAAAATATGGCGCTGAGCGTGCGGAAGAACTCTTTAAGACAAACCAAGAAATCTTATTAAGTAACGAGTTTATTTAATCAATCAAACTCTGGAGAAAGTAAATACATGAATCAAGAAAATCAAATGATCGAAATCGATGTGTTGTCTCTGTTGAAGACAATTTGGAAACAGAAATTTTTAATTATCTTAACTGCCTTATTGACAGGTATTCTAGCCCTAGGTTATAGCGTTTTTATTGCTAAGCCTGCTTATAAGAGCACGACGCGTATCTACGTTGTCAATCGTCAGCAGGGCGAAAATCCTACCTTGACAAACCAAGACTTGCAGGCTGGTTCTTATCTGGTAAAGGACTACAAGGAAATCATCCTGTCACAAGATGTTTTGGCATCCGTCATTTCAGAATTGAAATTGTCAGGTTCACCATCTGACTTGGCATCTAAGGTGACGGTGACTGTACCGACAGATACTCGGATTGTGTCTATTACGGTTACGCATGCGGATCCAGCAGAAGCAAGCCGTATTGCCAATACTTTGCGCGAAGTTGCTGCTGAGAAAATCATCGCTGTTACCAAGGTATCCGACGTTACAACGCTGGAAGAAGCAGAAACGCCAAAAACACCGTCTTCTCCAAACATCCGTCGCAATACTATCATTGGAGTGCTTGCGGGTGGTGTCTTGATGGTCCTTGTAGTAGTGAGCGTGGAAATCCTTGATGACCGTGTCAAGAAGCCAGAAGATATCGAAGAAACCCTAGGAATGACCCTGCTTGGTGTCATCCCAGATATGAGTAAGGTAGGTTAGGAGATACAATGCCAATACTAGAGTTAGCAAAAAAGAAAAAACTTTCTATTTCACGGGTAGAGGAGTATTACAATGCCCTTCGGACCAATATCCAACTTAGCGGTGAAGATATCAAGGTGATTGCTGTTAGTTCTACCTTCCCAGGTGAGGGAAAGACGACAACTTCAACCAATCTTGCCCTGACCTTTGCCAAGGCGGGTCATAAGACACTTTTGATTGATGCAGATATCCGAAATTCAAAAATGCTAGGTGGAGTCTTTAAGAGCGGTGAGAAGGTTTCTGGCTTGACAGAGTATCTTGCGAGAAATACAGACCTATCTCAAGGACTGTGTGAAACGGATGAGGAAAATCTCTTCGTCATCACCTCAGGACAAGCGTCACCTAATCCAACGGCTCTTCTCCAGAGTGAACGATTTACCACTATGATGAGCGTCTTGCGCCGTCATTACGACTATATTATTGTGGATACGCCGCCTATTGGTATGGTGGTAGACGCAACCTTGATTGCCAAAGTTTGCGATGCTAGCCTTTTAGTCGTATCGACAAATGAAGTCAAACGGAAAATGGTTCAGAAATCTAAAATGCAGTTGGAACAATCATCTACACCATTCCTTGGCGTGGTCTTAAATAAATACAATGTCCAAGCAGACAAATATGGTTTCTATGGTTCCTATGGACACTATGGGGATAATTTGAGTAAAGAATAGAAAAAAATAAAGGGATATTATGGAATTAACACGATCACAAAAAAGAATTATTCTGATGATAGCAGATGCTGTTTTAATATATTTTAGTGGTTTTGTGGCATACTTCTTTTTATCTGAATATGTTTTGCTGTCAGATTTGAGTTTTGTACAAACCTTAACAATGACAGTAGTGCTCTATTTTTTAATTGGAATCAAAACGAAACTTTTTTCGATTATCAATCGTTACACGGACTATAAAACTCTCAGCACGATCAGTCTAACCTTGGTAGGTGCTTACTTTATTGTTTTCTTAGTAGAACTTGCGCTATCCTTGCATACAAGCTATCGTTTTTTATTGCTTAGTTGCATGTTCTCTGTTTTATTTACTATGTCCATGCGTCTTGGCTGGAGAATGTGGTTTAGTTTTAAAAACGGAACAACCTATACAGAGGTTGAAGAAAGCAAAGTAAGTAGAACGCTGGTTGTCGGAGCAGGGGATGGTGGAAGCCTATTTATTAAAACGGCTTTAAAAGAGTCACCTGAGTTAAAGATTGTTGCTGTTGTAGATAGTGATACCAGTAAGCAAGGCTCGTTTTTGCACGGTGTCAAAGTTGTTGGTACGGATAAGCAAATCCCTGAAATTGTAGCAAATTATGAGATAAGTCAAATTGTCCTAGCAATTCCTTCTCTAAAACCAGATGAGTATGAACGACTTTTTTCTCTTTGTAAAAAGACAGGTGCTAAAGTTAGTGCCATGCCAAAATATGAAGAAGTGGTTACAGGAAAGCTAAAAGTACATAAATTACGGGAAATTGATATTGCTGATTTATTGGGAAGAAAAGAAGTTAGACTTGATCAAACGAGTTTGCAATCCAATATTGATGGTAAGACAATTTTGGTAACAGGAGCAGGAGGCTCAATTGGTTCAGAGCTTTGTCGTCAGATTGCTCGTTTTTCTCCTGCAAGGTTGCTACTTTTAGGTCATGGAGAAAATTCTATCTATTTAATTCATAAAGAATTACTTGCTCAATATGGAGATAAAGTCGAAATTGTGCCTCTTATCGCGGATATACAAGATCGAGAACGGATATTCCATATTATGCATGAGTATCAACCTGATCGTGTTTACCATGCGGCAGCTCATAAGCATGTCCCACTGATGGAATACAACCCAACTGAAGCAGTAAAAAACAATATTTATGGAACCAAAAATGTGGCTGAAGCTGCGAAAGCAGCTGGAGTTGCAAAATTTGTAATGGTTTCTACAGATAAGGCTGTGAATCCTCCAAACGTCATGGGAGCTACAAAACGTGTGGCAGAAATGATCGTTACGAGTTTGAATGAGGAAGGGAAGACCTTGTTTGCAGCGGTTCGCTTTGGGAATGTTTTAGGCAGTCGAGGTAGTGTAGTGCCTTTGTTCAAGGAGCAAATTGCGAACGGTGGTCCAATTACCGTCACAGATTTCCGAATGACACGGTATTTCATGACTATTCCTGAAGCAAGTCGTCTTGTTATTCAAGCGGGTGCGCTAATGCATGGAGGAGAAATTTTCGTGTTAGATATGGGTGAGCCAGTTAAAATTTTAGATTTAGCTAAAAAAATGATTACCTTGAGCGGTCATACGGAAGAGGAAATCCAAATTGTAGAAGCTGGAATTCGCCCAGGAGAGAAATTATATGAGGAATTGCTCTCTACCGAAGAGCGAGTTGACGAACAAATCTATGAAAAAATATTTGTAGGAAATGTTCAAGCTTTACCTAATTCAGAAGTAACAGCTTTTATTGCTTCTATTTCCAAATTAGATGGAGCAGAATTGAAAGCTAAATTAATAAAATTTGCGCAACAGTAGGAGTATAAATGATAAAGTTCGAAGATTTGCCAGTTCAGCTTAGAAATGAAGATGTAGAACGTTATTATAAATTGTTGAATAATAAACGAACATCATTGTTTTGTAAATTATTAATGGACCGTTTACTAGCTTTGGTACTTCTCATCCTATTTTCTCCTGTTATCTTGATAATTGGGATTTGGATAAAAATAGATAGTTCAGGCCCAGCTATTTATAAACAAGTCCGAATTACACAATATGGCAGAGAATTTAAAATTTGGAAGTTTCGAACTATGGTAGTGGGAGCGGATAAAAAAGGTTCTCTTGTAACTTCTCACAATGATAATCGCATTACTAAAATTGGAAAATTTATTCGGAAATATCGGATAGATGAACTGCCACAATTGGTTAATGTATTATTAGGAGATATGAGTTTTGTTGGTACCAGACCGGAAGTTCCTAAATATACCGATCAGTATACAGATGAAATGAAAGCAACTTTATTATTGCCAGCTGGGATAACCTCTCCAGCAAGCATTTCGTTCAAAGATGAAGATATTATAATCAATAGATGTGTCGAACGTGGTTTAACGGTTGATGACGCATATGTGAACGAAGTTTTACCCGCAAAAATGCACTATAATTTAGAGTATTTGAGACAGTTTAGTTTTATTAATGATCTAAAAATCATGATTCAGACAGTAGTGGAAGTAGTTAAATAGGAGAGTAATCCATTATGACAAAATATAATATCCCTTTTTCACCCCCAGATATTACAGAAGAAGAAATTGCTGAAGTTGCAGATACCTTACGTTCAGGTTGGATTACAACCGGACCTAAAACAAAAGAATTAGAAAGACGCTTATCAGAGTATACCCATACTAATCGTACGGTATGTTTAAACTCTGCTACAGCAGCTTTGGAGCTTATTCTGCGAGTTTTAGAAATTGGTGAAGGAGATGAAGTCATTGTTCCGGCGATGACTTATACAGCTTCCTGCAGTGTTATCACTCATGTAGGTGCGACTCCTGTTATGGTTGATATTCAAGAAAATTCTTTTGAAATGAATTATGACTTGCTTGAAGAAGCCATTACATCCAATACGAAAGCGATTATTCCTGTAGAGCTAGCAGGAATTATATGTGATTATGATAGAATTTTCGACATTGTTTTTGCAAAACAGCATCTATTTAAAGCGACTGGTAAGTTGCAAGATGTCTTTAATCGGATTGTAGTTATTTCTGACAGCGCTCATGCCTTAGGCGCAACGTACAAAAATGTTCCTGCTGGTAATATTGCTGATTTTTCATCATTTTCTTTTCATGCTGTAAAAAACTTTACAACAGCAGAAGGAGGCAGTGTCACATGGAAAGCACATCCTGGTATTGATGATGATGAATTGTATAAAGAATTTCAGATTTTATCACTTCATGGTCAGACCAAAGACGCATTAGCGAAAACTCAATTAGGAGCCTGGGAATATGACATTGTAAAACCGGCCTATAAGTGTAATATGACAGATATCATGGCTTCAATTGGGTTAGTACAATTAAAAAGATATCCTCAATTACTGGAACGAAGAAAAGCGATTGTTGCTCAATATGATAAGGCATTTGAAGGTACGCCTATTTCACCCCTGAAACACGAGGGGGCTTACTATCAGTCATCTAGACACTTGTATGTTACACGTGTTGAAGGAATCAGTTTAGAAGAACGTAACTTGATTATTCAAAAGATGGCTGAAGCTGGCATTGCGTGCAACGTGCACTATAAACCACTACCGATGTTGACAGCCTATAAGGATTTAGGTTTTGATATCAAAGATTATCCAAATGCATATCGTTATTTTGAAAATGAAATTACATTACCATTGCATACAAGATTAAGTGACGAAGAAGTAGAATATATTGTCTTAAAATATAAACAGATAATATCTGAGGTTTTTAAATGAGAGATGGTTTAGTATCAATTATTACTCCTACCTTTAATTCTGCTAATTTTATAGAAGAAACCATAAAATCGGTGTTGTCGCAGACTTATTCCAATTGGGAAATGATTATTGTTGATGATTGTTCAGGTGATAACACAGAGGAGGTAGTGAGTCAATATTCTCGAAAAGATAGAAGAATTAAGTATATACGGTTAGAAAAAAATTCTGGTGCAGCTATTGCTAGGAATAAAGCAATGGGAGAAGCCGAAGGGGAGTATATGGCTTTTCTGGATTCAGATGATATTTGGACTGCTGGAAAATTAAGTGAACAACTGTCTTTTATGCAAGAGCATAATATTTATCTCTCTTGCACTGATTATGAACAGATTAATGAATCTGGTGAGAAAACAGGTAAAATCATAAAAACGCTTCCCAAAGCAAGTTATAATAGAATTCTATTAGATTGTCCTGTTGGTAATTCTACAGTCATGTATAGTGTAAAAGAATTAGGGAAGTTTGAAGTCCCAAACATAAGAAAAAGGAATGATGATGCACTTTGGCTTCAAATGCTAAAAAAAACAGAGTATATTTATGGATTGAACCAAGTACTCATGCAGTATAGAATTCGGAGTAACTCAATATCGAGTAATAAAATCTCACTGATAAAATATCATTGGAAATTGTATAGAGATATTGAAAAGTTAAGTATTTTTAGAAGTAGTTTTCATATTCTTTATTGGGTAATTATTAAAGTTTTTAAATTGAAGTGATGAGGGACTAATTTGAAAGTAATAGTTTGTACAACATCTTACCCAACATTATTTGGTGGTCGAGCAATGTATTATGTACATTCTCGAAATCTATATTACAAAAAATCAGGAATTGAAGTTGTTGTTTTGAATTTTTCAGCTACGTCAGATTATGTAATAGATGGAATAAATGTTATTTCTCTAAGTAGTTTCAAAAAAAATCCAGTAGCTGCAGATTTATTAATTTCACATGCAGCAAATTTAAGGAACCATTATATATTTATAAGAAAATACGGAAAACTATACGCAAAGAAACTGTTTGTTTTTCATGGTCATGAAGTTTTGTATATTAATAAATATTACCCTAAACCTTATTATTATAAAGATAATATTTTAAAGCGATTCTTTCAAAGTGTTTATGATAAGTTTAAAATTTTTATTTGGAGAAATTATATTGCAAGAAATTTATCAGATATCCGGTTAATATTTGTAAGTAACTGGTTTTTTGGAGCATTTTGCAAAGATTTTAGATTTAATAAATTGGATTTAAAAGATTCTTGTATTGTGATTTCTAATAGCATAGGAGAATTTTTTGAAAGAAATTCTTATTCTCCTAAAAATATACAATATGATTTTATAACTATTAGACAATATATGGATGATAGCAAATACAGTTTAGATGTCGTTCTGGAGATAGCGCGTAAATATTCTTATCTAAACTTCTGTGTTGTTGGTAAGGGAGATTTTTTTAAATATTATGAAAAACCTGATAATGTTGAATTTATAGAAGCTGAGTTAACACACGAAAAAATGAGAGCTTACTTAGATAAATCTAGGATAGCATTGTTGCCAACTAAAGAAGATACTCAAGGTTTATTGGCGTGTGAATTTGCAGCTTATGGGATTCCATTAATAACATCAGATATTGAAGTGTGCTTAGAAGTATTAGGAGATTGTGAGAAAGTCTTTTTTATTTCAAATGAAAATCCAGATATTACACAAGCCCTGGAAAAGTTAAAACACAGTCACAACGATAAGAAGTGGGATAAATATTTTGCAAAAAACACTATTCTTAAAGAGATAGAATATATAAAAGAATATATTAGGGATTGAAAGTGTTATTAATCCACTAAGAGAAATGGAAGTTTATTATGAAAATGGAATTTTTTGGCCCACCAGGATGTGGAAAAACATATATAGTAGAAAACATAAGAGGAATCAGCCGAGAAAGTATTAAAGCAAAAGCTAATAATCCAATATTATCTAAAATAAAAAAGGCTTCTCGGTATTCACCTATATCATTATACTATAAATATTGTTTTAAAAGATTAATATCAAAAGAAACTCTATTTGCTAGTTTTCATGAAACATCCGTCTCAGATATGATAGACAGTATTATTTTAGTAGCAACATCCTATAAAATTGGTATGAATTCTAGCATCATACTGGATGAAGGTCTTGTCCATAGAATTATTGCATTTGGAGTTAATTATAATCTTTCCAATACCAAGATCATACAACTAATTACCATTTTTGAAGATTTATTAAAAAATGTAGATGTCGTATTTGTCTCTGTGCCAGTAGATGAAATAATGAATTTTATCCGTTTACGAAATAGAAAAGAGACTACGATGGATTATTTTGATGACACTAAGCTTCGGGATTTTATAACTAAATATGACGTGACTTGTCGTGAAGTAGCTGAACATTTTCAATTTCATAGACTTTGTCGACAAGACGTAGATAATTTCATTAAGGAGAATAAAAGAGTATGATTGCTTTTGTTATTTTACATTACCAAGCATTGGATGAAACGATTGACTGTGTTTGTACAATAAAGAAGATGGTTAAGGGACCGAAATGTATTGTTATTGTAGACAATGCTTCGCCTAATAAAACAGGTGAAGAATTAATTGAGAAGTATCAGACAGATGAGGAAGTTACTGTCTTAGTCTCAAAAGAAAATATTGGATTTGCAAGAGGAAATAACCTTGGATATGTAGAAGCTAAAAGACACTCTCCAGAATATATCGTTGTAATGAATAATGATGTATTTATTACACAGCCGGATTTTACTGAGCGATTAAATAAATTGCAGGCAATTCATCAATTTGATGTCTTGGGTCCAGATATTTTTTCTACAAAAACAAATATTCATCAGAATCCTCAACGTGAGCGAAACTATAGCTTGCAAGAGTTAAAAATAGCCCAAAAAAAATTACAATTCAAAGACAAATTTAAGTTCTTAATTCGATTGAAGTATTTATTACGTAACAGACCTGATGAAAATGTTTCGCAAGTAGCGGGTTTCGATTCTGTTCAAATTAATAAACCTTTACATGGTGCAATCTATATATTTGCTAAATCATTTATAGACATACATGATGAATGTTTTTATTCAAAAACATTCATGTATTATGAATCTTATATTTTACACTATTTAGGCATGAGAGATAATTTAAAATTTGTATATGATCCTAGTATAAAGGTGGTTCATCATGAGGATGTATCGACAAATCAAACTTATAAAGATTTATATAGAAAAGTTATCTTTGTGAATAAATGTCTACTGGAGTCATGTAATGCTTTTATTGAATTAATGGAATCAACAGAAGATTGAGGGGAAAATGAGCTTTCTATATATTCTGTTATTGGGGATGCTGAGTTTATTCTTTTTATCTTATCTATTATCAGATCGAGATATTCTTTCACCATCTACAATGATGACAATAATGTTTAGTATTAGTTCACTGTTTGCAATACTTAATATTCGTAATTGGCATATTGATTACAATGTTAATGCTGGATTGATTACACTATCTGGTGTGTTTATTTTTATGCTAAGCGAAGTATTGATAAAAAATCTTATAATTAGATCACAAAAACGTGTAGTAAGTAAGCAAATAGATTCCGAACCAGCTATTATGGGTTATCCTATTAATCATTGGAAATTGTATCTATTGATTATCACAAATACTTTTATTGTAATTTGGTATTTCTTGAAAATTCGCTCCCTAGTTGGAGGTGGAGATATATCTGCAATGTTTCAAGAATATCGAAGAATGGGAGTAAACCTGTTAGAAGGTAGGGATGTTGAATCTGTTGGTGGGATGATTATACATTTTCTTAAAATAGTAGAAGGTTCAGGATATGTTGCATCTTACATATTGCTTAATAATATTGTATCTCGTTATAAAAATAAGCTCACAAATAGTTTGTTATTAGTGTTAATTATTTTATCAGTCCTACCTAGTACATTTGGTGCTGGAAGAACGCAGATTTTAAAGTTGTTAAGCGCTATGCTAATTGAATACTATGTTCTTTGGCATCAAAAAAATGGTTGGTTTAGAAATTTATCATGGAAAGTAATACGAGTAGGTTTGACTGGCCTATTGCTGGGAATTCCTGGTTTCTATTATTCCTTGTCTCTTTTAGGTAGAAGTACTTCTAGAACGTTATTTGACTACGTTTCAGATTACATTGCAAGTGCCATAGTATTATTTTCAAAATATGTTGAGTCCCCTGTTCCTGTAAAGGTCTGGGGAGAAGAGTCGCTGTTTAGTTTGCTAAAAATTCTTAACTACTTAGGCCTAAGTGAAAAGTCGACTTCTTATAATTTAGAGTTTCGTCCACTAGGAATCGGATTAAGTAATATCTATACATTCTTTAGAAGACCTTTGCATGATTTTGGTTTATTGGGAATGTACATATTTGTAGCTTTAATAGCAATTCTTTTTTCTTATATTTATTACGGAAAAATAAAATATAGAACTAGAAGTCTAAAAACAACTCGTTGGACTTTAGTTTATGGATATTTGTATTATTGGATTGTTTTATCGCCTATTGATCAGTATAGTAGTGCATATGTATCCGCTGGTACTATTATTATACTTTTTGTAATTATATTTCTATACAGTTTTTTATCGGGCGAAGGTATGAGGATGCGGTTGAGATGGAAATAATACAGGCTTTACGGAGAGGAAATGAAAGAACAATCTTTAACTAAAAATGCTATCTTAAATATTATACGTCAAGCGATGACAATTGTTTTTCCCTTGGTGACTTTTCCCTATGTGTCAAGAGTTTTAGGTAGTGCAGAGTTTGGTAAGTATAATTTTGCGGTGTCTATTGTAAGCTATTTTGCCTTACTAGCAGCATTTGGACTAACGAATTATGCAGTGAGAGAGGGTGCAAGAATTAGAGAGAATCGAAAAGCTCTTTCTTGCTTAACTTCTCAACTGTTTTCTTTTAATTTACTAACATCAGCATTTGCATATATACTATTGTTCTTTATAACTTTTTATAGCAGTAAATTAAACATTTATTTTACGTTGATAGCAGTCCAAAGCTTATGTATTATATTAACAACAATTGGCTTGGATTGGGTTAACATAGTTTATGAGGATTTTTTATATATTACAATACGGTATATTATTATCCAGCTTATTGCATTAATAGCTATTTTCCTGTTTGTAAGAAAACCAGATGATACTGTTATTTATTGTTGGATAATGATAGGTGGCTCATATGGAGGGAATGTAGTCAATCTTTTTTATATAAGAAAATATGTTGATGTGTTTTTCACATTTTCCATTCCTTTTAGGAAATTTTTTGTGCCAATGAGTATATTATTTTTGAATTCATTGGCTGTTATTATCTATGTGAATTCTGATATTACTATTTTAGGTATGTTTGAATCCGACTCAGTTGTGGGAATATATAGTTTCTCATCTAAGATATATAATATACTCAAACAACTGATAAATGCTGTTATAGTTGTTGCAGTACCTCGATTAGTCGTTACCTTAGTGTCAGATATTCAGCGTTATCGAAAATATTTAGAGGATATTTTCAATTTACTAATACTAATATTATTGCCTATATCTAGTGGATTGTTTATGTTGAGTAAGTCAATAATTTTGATTGTTGGAGGGCAGGAGTACCTTGTTGGGGAATCAGTTTTAAGATTGCTGAGTTTTTCTATCATATTTGCCCTAATTTCTTCAATTTATACAAATTGTATGCTAATTATAGGTCGTGAGGAAAAGAAAATTTTGATTGGTACCTCTATCTCAGCTATATTTAATATTGTTGGTAATTTGATTCTGATTCCCTATATTGGGATGATTGGTGCAGCTCTTACAACAGTTTTAGCTGAATTTTTGAATATGCTCATGCAGAGATATTATTCAAAAAAATATGTATTAAGCAATAACTTAGCTAACTGGAAAACGTTTATTTGCTCTTTTTTAGGAGCAGGGATCGTTATCCTTGTATGTTGGAGTATAAATCACGTAATTTTAGGGGATACAGTTATCATATCAGTTCTTCGAATTATAACAGCTATAATGGTATCAGCTCCTTCTTATTTGTTAATTTTAATAGCATTAAAGCATAAGATAATAGTTGCTATGCTAGGAAAATTTAAAAATCGTATATAGAAATTAATGAGGATTATAATAAATGAAAATAGCAGTAGCAGGTACAGGGTATGTTGGTTTGTCCATTGCAGTTTTGTTGTCTCAGCATCATCAAGTAGTAGCAGTGGACATCATTCCTGAAAAAGTCGACTTAATCAATCAAAAACAGTCTCCTATCCAAGATGACTATATAGAGAAATATCTTGCAGAAAAAGAGTTAAACTTAGTTGCTACACTAAATGCAGAAGAAGCTTATCAGGATGCAGATTTTGTTGTTATTGCAGCTCCAACTAATTATGATCCAAAAAAGAATTTCTTCGATACGTCTGCTGTAGAGTCTGTCATAAAAACAGTGCTGAAATATAACCCTGAGGCAATCATGGTGATTAAAAGTACAGTTCCTGTGGGCTATACAGAGTCAGTACGAGAAAAGTTTCAGACTGAAAATATCTTGTTTAGCCCAGAGTTTTTACGGGAGTCAAAAGCCCTTTATGATAATCTGTATCCGAGTCGAATTATTTTAGGAACAGATAAAAATAATGTGCGCTTGGTAGGTGCTGCTGAAACCTTCGCAGGGCTTCTTCAAGAAGGGGCTTTAAAAGAAGATATTGATACATTGTATATGGGATTTACAGAAGCTGAAGCAGTAAAGCTTTTTGCGAATACTTATCTTGCTCTGCGTGTTTCTTATTTTAATGAGCTGGATACATATTCTGAGATGAAAGGTCTAGACACTCAAGCTATTATTGATGGAGTTTGTTTAGATCCACGGATCGGCTCTCACTATAACAATCCTTCCTTCGGCTATGGTGGCTATTGTCTTCCTAAAGATACCAAGCAACTTCTTGCAAATTACTCTGATGTTCCTCAGGATATGATGACAGCGATTGTACAAAGTAATCGGACAAGGAAAGATTATATTGCCGATCGGATTTTAGATCTTGCTGGTGCTTATGTTGGTAATGACTCCTATGAGCCAGCTAGGGAGCGAGACATTACTGTAGGTGTTTATCGTTTAACAATGAAAAGTGACTCAGATAATTTCAGGCAATCTTCTATTCAAGGTGTTATGAAACGCCTGAAAGCCAAGGGTGTCACCATTATTATTTATGAACCAACGCTTGAGGATAGTGTTACCTTCTTTGGTAGTAAGGTAGTCAATGATTTCAAAAAATTTAAGGAACTTAGTCAAGTGATTATTGCTAATCGTTTTGATGAAAGCTTAGAAGATGTAAAAGAAAAAGTCTACACTAGGGATATTTTTAAGAGAGATTAAGATTATTCACATTGCTTGAAATAATTCTCAACCCTCAAATGTCAAAAATATTCCCTGAAATGTTATTTTCTAGTGCCTAACCCTACCTTTTGGCTCTAAAATGAGACCAGATACGATTCTTGCTCCTAATCCGCGCCTTTTTGCGTTAAACTAGTGTTAAAGCAAAAAGATTGGAGTTATAATGGAAATTCAAGAAATTTATAATCAATTCAGAGATTACTATGGGGAGCTTGAAGCTGAGTATGCTCATTGTCAAAAGGCTAGCATGGAGTGGGAAAGCCTGCATCTGCGCTATCTAATTTACTACCTGATGCGCTATGGTATTGGGGAGATGAAGTTTTTTAATGCCTATCACTATCGGGTGGCTTACCGCTGGTATTTGCAGTCCTTGATGCCGAGCTCGGCCTGATATTTAGAGAGTGGGACAGAAATCGGTAATTGGTTAGAATTCGATTTCGTCGTCCCACCTCCGCACAGTTGAGTAGGGCTGTAAAAGCTGATGAAATCAGCGTAGTAGAGCCCACTCAACCACTGCGTCTTGCTCGACAACCCAAAGACAATTGAGAGGCTAGGACTTTTGTCCCAGACTCTTTTTTTATTCTCTTGGGAGGATAATTTATGATAAAATATAAGTAATACGGAGGTTGGCAAAATGGAGAAAAGATCTGGAACCAAGCGACAAGTAGCGTTAAGCAATCGTGCCTTTATCCTTGCCCTGCTGGGAGCGGTATTTGTATCAGCGACTGTCATTTTATTCTTCCAAAGCATCATGGGGATGCCAAAGGGAAGCGGTAGGAATGTTGCTAAAGATGCTTCCAAATCCTCCTCAGTAGCAGGTGAGAAGAAAGACTCGAAAACGGTGCGCATTATGGCTAATGGCGACCTTTTGTACCACGATGGGCTTTATATGAGTGCCCAAAAGGCTGATGGTAGCAATGATTTTTCGGAAAATTTCACCTATGTCAAGGACTGGCTCCAGCAAGGAGATTTGGTCTTGGGAGATTTTGAAGGGACCATACGCTCAGACTATCCTTTGGGAGGCTATCCGCTTTTCAATGCTCCGGAGGCTGTTGTGCCCGCCATCAAAGACGCCGGCTACCAAGTAGTGGATCTGGCCCATAATCACATCCTAGACTCAGGGCTTGAGGGAGTCTTTACGACTGCCAAAGCCTTTGAAGATCACGGAATTAGCCCAGTCGGTGTCTATACTCACAAAAATAGGGATAAATCGCCCATTCTGATCAAAGAAGTAAAAGGTATCAAGATTGCGATTCTGGCTTACTCCTATGGTTTTAATGGCCTGGAGTCCAATCTCAGTCAGAAGGAGATTGATCATCACCTATCGACCTTTGATGAGGACAAGATGAAGGCGGAGATTGAGCAAGCTGAGAAAGAAGCGGACATTACAGTAGTCATGCCACAGACGGGGATCGAATACCAGCTGGAGCCAAACGAGGAGCAGGTCGAGCTTTATCATAAGATGGTGGACTGGGGAGCGGACATCATTTTTGGTGGGCATCCGCACGTGGTGCAGCCTTCAGAAATCCTTGAAAAAGATGGTCAGAAGAAGCTGATTATCTATTCCATGGGAAATTTTATCTCTAATCAGCGGATTGAAACTATGGCTGGTGTGGATACGGCTGAGTGGACCGAGCGTGGTGTCTTGATGGATGTTACCATTGAAAAGACGGACAAGGGGACCATTATCAAAAAAGCTCAGGCACATCCAAGCTGGGTTAGCCGTGTGGAAAAGGGAACTTACTCACCAGAGGGTTACCCGCTTTACACTTATCAAACTCTGATCTTGGAAGATTTCATCGAGGGTGGAAAATATCGCAATCAGCTGGATCAGGCGACCAAAGATCGGATTGATACGGCCTATAAGGAAATGAAAGAGCATGTGCATCTGAATTGGAAATAAGCACAAAAAGCGACACTCCCTTTTGTTTCTTTGCTTTCTTTGATGAAAAACGAACTATTATAGAGCCTACAAGCAAAATAGTTTCATTATCAAAGAATTTTATATATAATATAGGATACAAAAGGGGACAGGTATGTACAGCGTAATAGAAATGTATGGCGATTATGAGCCCTGGTGGTTTTTAGACGGTTGGGAGGACGATATCATTGAAAAAAGGTATTTCGATGATTATTACACCGCCCTCAAATACTATAAACACCGCTGGCTAGAGATGTCTGAAGCATCTCCATTTTATAAAAGCCGCAGTGATCTTATGACGATTTTCTGGGATCCGGCCGATCAACGTTGGTGTGAGGAGTGTAATGAAGATATTCAGCAATACCACTCCCTGCTTTTGTTAGAAAATGAAAGTAAGATCCCCAAGAGCAAGTATCGTCCAGGCTACCGCAAACAAAATGCCACTGAAAAACACCGTATTTGCAAAATTAAAGTGCGGGCTAGGTAGGATAAAAGTCAAAGAATGGAGAAAATTTCTTCATTCTTTTTTTATTTTTTCTCATTTTGTACGAATAGTAAGGTGAGGAGGACTTATGGTTCAAAAAATTGCAAAGGAAATGATTCAATTGGCCAGGCAGGAGGCGGCTCAAGATGTCTATCTGATTCCCAAGAGCTCCTGCTATGAGCTTTATATGCGGGTAGGAGATGAGCGGCGTTTTATTCAAACCTATGATTTTGATTTATTATCGTCAGTCATCAGCCATTTTAAATTTGTATCAGGCATGAATGTCGGAGAGAAGAGGCGCAGCCAGTTAGGCTCCTGCGATTATGATTGTGGAGAGGTCACAGTTTCGCTCCGTCTTTCGACCGTCGGCGATTACCGTGGCTATGAGAGCTTGGTGATTCGGCTCTTACACGATGAGGAGCGTGAGTTGCGTTTCTGGTTTGACAATCTGCCTGATCTTCGTAAAAAAGTCAATTCTCGCGGCCTTTATCTCTTTTCAGGGCCAGTTGGCAGTGGAAAGACGACGCTGATGCACCAGCTGGCTCAGATGAGATTTGGCCAACAACAGATCATGTCTATCGAAGACCCTGTGGAAATCAAGCAGGAAAATATGCTCCAGCTTCAACTAAATGAAACGATCGGCATGACCTACGACAGCCTTATCAAGCTGTCTCTGCGTCACCGACCGGACCTTTTGATTATCGGGGAAATCCGCGACCAAGAAACGGCTCGTGCGGTGGTAAGGGCTAGTTTGACAGGAGCCACGGTCTTTTCAACCATCCATGCTAAGAGCATTCGCGGAGTCTATGAGCGGCTGCTAGAGCTGGGTGTCAGTGAGGACGAACTACGCATGGTATTACAGGGCGTCTGTTACCAGCGCTTAATCGGGGGAGGAGGTGTGATCGACTTTGTCAACCAAGACTATCAACAGCATGAAGCCAGTCTCTGGAACCAGCAGATTGACCAGCTTTTTGCAGATGGACATATCACAGATGATCAAAGGCAGGCGGAAAAAATTATCTACGCCTAAGCAAAAGAAAATTATCGAGCTGTTCCGCAATCTCTTTACCAGCGGTTTTCATTTGGCGGAGATTGTCGATTTCCTACGGCGGAGTGCCCTTTTAGAGGAGGCCTATATCATGGAAATGCGTTCGGGTCTGGCTGCGGGTCAGTCATTTTCCCAGATTATGAAGCGTTTGGGCTTTTCCGATAATGTGGTCACCCAGCTATCTTTGTCTGAGTTGCACGGAAATCTAAATCTTAGTTTGGGTAAAATCGAGGATTATTTAGAAAATCTTTCGAAAGTCCGTAAGAAATTGATTGAGGTGGGGACTTATCCCCTGATGCTGCTTGGGTTTCTAGTACTGATCATGCTAGGCTTGCGTAATTATCTCTTGCCTCAGCTGGACAGTCAAAATATGGCCACTCAGTTCATTCATTATCTACCGCAGATCTTTCTGGGAGGCGTTCTGGTGATTTGCTTACTGATTTGCGGTGGTTGGTTCTATTATCGCAAGAGCTCTAAGATGAGATTTTTCAGTCGTTTGGCTAAGTTTCCTTTTGTTGGAACGCTCGTTCGGGCCTATCTGACGGCCTACTATGCGCGTGAATGGGGCAATATGATTGGGCAAGGATTGGAATTGAGCCAGATCTTTCTTATCATGCAGGATCAGCCTTCTCAGCTCTTTCAGGAGCTGGGACGAGACTTGGAGACGGCTCTAGGCGCAGGTCAGGGCTATGCCGAGAAGGTCGGCACCTACCCCTTCTTTAAGAAAGAGCTGGCCTTAATTATCGAATACGGCGAGGTCAAGTCTAAGTTGGGTGACGAATTGGAGCTGTATGCTGAAAAGACTTGGGAAGAGTTTTTCCTGAGAATCAATCGTGCCATGAATTTAATACAGCCTCTCGTCTTTGTCTTTGTCGCCCTTGTTATCGTTTTACTTTATGCAGCCATGTTGCTGCCAATTTATCAGAATATGGAGATTCAATTATGAAAAAATTAAAAACTTTGAAGGTTAAAGCCTTCACTCTGGTGGAAATGTTAGTCGTCCTTTTAATCATCAGCGTCTTGATGCTCTTGTTTGTCCCGAATTTGACTAAGCAGAAGGATGCTGTTTCAGATACAGGCAATGCGGCTGTAGTCAAGGTGGTAGAAAGTCAGGCTGAGCTTTATGAATTGAAGAATGTTAATGAAAAAGCTACTCTAGGGAAATTGGTTGCTGATGGTCGGATTACCGACAAGCAGGTGGCATCCTATAAGGCTTACTATGGAAAAAACAGTAGTGAAACTCGCGCAGTTGCGGATTAAGGCTTTTACGCTGCTGGAAAGTCTCCTGGCTTTATTTGTGGTCAGTTTCATTTTATTAGGGTTATCTGGCTCTGTTCAGGCCGGTTTCAATCAAGTGCAGGAGCAGCTGTTTTTCCTGGAATTTGAGCATCTTTATCAGGAGAGCCAAAAGCTAAGTGTAGCTGGACATGAAAAGATCAAATTGACCATTTCGGACCGTAAGATTTCCAACGGCTATCAGCAAGTAGAATTTCCCAAGACCTTGCAGGAACATGCTCCTCAGACCATTCAGTTTGATCAGGCTGGCGGGAATTCTTCGCTCAGCAAGATTGTTTTTCAAACGGAGGATAAAAAGGTTGTTTACCAGCTTTATATGGGTAATGGAAAATTTAAAAAGACGACAAATGAAGGCTAGCATTTTGCTGGAGGCTCTGGTGGCAATGGCGGTTTTTGCGGCTATTGCCAGCCTCCTGCTTGGCCAGATTAGTCAGTCGCGGCAGGAACAGATTCGCTTATTGCAGGAGGAGGAAGTCCTACGGGTTGCTCGGATGGCCATGCAGACGGGACAGGAAAATCTGACAGTAAACGGCATTACAGTCCGCCAGGTTAAAACAGACCAGCAATTAACCGTCTATCACCAAGAGGAGAAGGTGCTCAGTGTTAAAAAACGTTAAAATCAAAGCTTTTACACTTTTAGAGACTCTAGTCGCCCTGCTGGTCTTGAGCGGTGGTATATTGGTCTTTCAGTCGATGACCAAGCTTCTGGCTTTTGAACTGCGACATCAACAGGAAAATAAGCAGCAGGAATGGCTCTTATTTGTCGATCAGTTGGAGACGGAGCTATCGCGCAGCCAATTTGACCGAGTCGAAAACGACAAAATCTATGTCAAACAGGATGGCAAACATATAGCTTTGGGCAAATCTCGGAGTGATGATTTTCGCAAGACGGATGCTTCGGGACGTGGCTATCAACCCATGATCTATGGACTTAAAGCTGCTCCGGTCAGTCAGCAGGGGGACCTTGTTCGCTTTCGCTTCCGGTTTGAAAATAATTTAGAAAGAGAGTACATCTATCGTGTTCAAGATAAAAGTTAAGGCAGGCATCTTGCTTTATGCCCTCTTTATGGCAGCTGTCTTTAGCTTGCTCTTGCAATTTTATCTGAACCGGCAGGTGACCAATCAGCGTCTCTTTCAAGCCAATCGGGAGCGGACAGAAGCCTATGCCTTGGCTGTTTTGACCAAGGAGACTGCCACAGAGGAGAACGGGCAATTAGCCTTTGACCAAGGGAGCACCCATTATCGCAGGCAGGGAAATATGCTGGAAGTCAGCAGCCAACTTGCCAATCAGAAGAGTTATTCTTTCTATTTTGAGAGTAAAAAGGAGCCAGAGAAGAAGGACAAAGAAGCTAAAGACTCCAAAGATACTAAAAAAACTAAAGTGCCCTCTCCTTCAACTGACAAGAGAAGCGACTAATATAAATGTAAAAGATTTGTAATCCGATAGCCCTTGGAAAGAGGGCTTCTTTTTGGTATCATAAGACAACGGAGGATGCCATGAAATTTGAAAAAATAGAACGAGCTTTTCACCTGCTTTTAGAAAATGTGCAAAATATCCAAAATGCGCTAGGAACTAATTTCTATGATGCCTTGATTGAGCAGAATGGGATTTATCTGGACGGAGATACAGAATTACAAGAAATTCTGAAAAATAATGACAAGCTTCGTGCCCTGCATTTGACCAAGGAAGAGTGGCGTCGGGCCTATCAGTTTATTTTTATGAAGGCTTCTCAGACAGAGCCTCTTCAAGCCAATCATCAGTTCACACCGGATTCGATCGGTTTCTTGCTGAGTTTTTTGATCGACCAGTTGGCCCAAGACGAGAGAGTCGATTTGCTAGAGATCGGTAGTGGGACAGGCAATTTGGCGGAGACTCTGCTCAACCACACACAAAAAAACATGGATTATCTGGGTCTAGAAATTGACGATTTGCTGATTGATTTGTCTGCCAGCATTGCCGAAGTCATGAATTCCAAGGCACACTTTGCTCAAGGAGATGCGGTGCGGCCTCAGGTTCTGAAAGAAAGCGACTTGATTGTCAGTGATTTGCCAGTGGGCTATTATCCAGATGATGCCGTGGCGGCTCGTTATGAGGTTGCCAGTCCAGACGAGCATACTTACGCCCATCATCTCTTGATGGAGCAATCGTTAAAATATTTGAAACCGGGGGGCTATGCTATCTTTCTCGCGCCAAATAATCTGCTGACGAGCCCTCAAAGTCATCTGCTGAAAAAATGGCTGCTTTCTAGTGCCCAGCTCTTGGCAATGATTTCCCTACCAGAGAAGATTTTCGCGAGCCGACAGAATGCTAAGACAATATTTGTCCTGAGAAAACAAGGCGAATCAGACATTCAGCCGTTTATCTACCCTTTGCAGGACTTGCAAAGTCAGGATGAAATCTTAAAGTTTCGTGAAAGTTTTCAAAACTGGGTCAAAGTTAGTGAAATTCAAACAAATTTTTGATATAATAGTTTGAAAACGCTTAAAGAGGTGACGAGATGTCAAAAACTATTTCTATCAATGCTGGAAGTTCGAGTGTAAAATGGCAACTTTATTCAATGCCAGAAGAAAAGGTGCTGGCTAAAGGTTTGATTGAGCGGATTGGTCTCAAAGATTCAATCTCTACGGTTAAATTTGATGGTCGTTCTGAACGCCAAACCTTAGATATTGCTGATCATACACAAGCTGTGAAAATTTTATTGGATGATTTGAAACGGTTTGAAATTATTCAATCTTACGATGAAATCACAGGTGTTGGGCACCGTGTCGTAGCTGGAGGCGAGTATTTCAAAGAATCAGCTCTTGTGACTGACGATGTATTGGAAAAAATTGAAGAGTTGTCTCTATTGGCTCCTTTGCACAATCCTGCCAATGCTGACGGTATTCGTGCTTTCAAGCAACTTCTTCCAGACATTACCAGTGTGGCTGTTTTTGATACATCTTTCCACACAACCATGCCAGAAAAAGCTTATCGCTATCCATTGCCAACCAAGTATTACACTGAAAATAAGGTCCGTAAATACGGGGCACACGGAACCAGCCATGAGTATGTAGCCCACGAAGCTGCAAAACTTTTGGGTAAACCGATTGAAGAATTGAAATTAATCACTTGCCACATCGGAAACGGTGCTTCTATCACAGCAGTTGATAAAGGGCGCTCAGTGGATACTTCTATGGGCTTCACTCCTCTTGGTGGAGTTATGATGGGAACACGTACGGGTGACATCGACCCAGCGATTATTCCATACTTGATGCAGCATACAGATGACTTTAACACGCCAGAAGATATCAGTCGAATTCTGAACCGTGAATCTGGACTGTTGGGCGTTTCTGAGAAATCAAGTGATATGCGCGATATTCACGAAGCTATGCGTGCGGGTGATGAAAAGGCACTATTGGCAAATGAAATTTTTGTGGATCGCATTCAAAAATATATTGGTCAGTATTTAGCTGTTTTAAATGGAGCAGACGCCATTATTTTTACAGCTGGTATCGGTGAAAACTCTGTGACCATCCGTCGCATGGTCATCGAAGGAATTTCTTGGTTTGGCTGCGATGTCGATCCAGAGAAGAATTTCTTTGGTGCCACAGGAGATATTTCAACAGAAGCTGCTAAAGTCAGAGTTCTGGTTATCCCGACAGATGAAGAGTTAGTCATTGCGCGTGATGTAGAACGCTTTAAAAATCAATAATCAAAAAGCTCGGCCTAGCTGAGCTTTTTCTTGTGACTTTGTGATTATTCTTTGGTCAGATAGGATGATTCAAAACGAGGTGGAGGTGCTAGTAGTCAAAGATGGACTGGGGAGCAAGTTGGCAAAGATAGATGACCTATAAAGAACAGATAGGCGCTTGTTTGTATCTGGCGTGCTAAGTTGCTAGATAGAGGAGAAGAAAAAGACGATGTCCGGTAGGGAATCGTCTTTTTGGGGAAAATCTTTTTTTGAAAGAATTGTGGCTAGTTGGCGATGTGGAGTATTAGTCTTGGGGAATCGGTTATCTGGTTAGCTATCTTTTTTAGATTTGCTTTTGTGCCGTTTGATTTCTGCTTCAAAACTTTCTGACGGTGCTTCCACGTTGATGGTTTCTAGGGTAAATGGATGAGTCAATGTCAAGCGGTGGGCATGGAGCATGAGGCGGCCTTGGGGTTGAGGATGGTAGAGGGGGTCACCGATGATGGGATGGCCGTGATGGGCGAGATGGACGCGGATTTGATGAGTCCGTCCAGTTTTCAATTGACATTTGACCAGAGTCGTATTTCCAAAGTCCTTGAGTCGGGTTACATGAGTTTCGGCATAGAGGCCTTTTTTCGGATCAACGAGTCGTTTCCGTCGATCATGGCGGTCGCGTCCAATTTTATCTTTATAAACGATAGTCTGGCTGGGAAATTTTCCTTGAGCAAGGGCCCAATATTCGCGGTAGATTTCTTTGTTTTCCAAGAGGCGGTTGAGAATGGGGAGAACAAAAGGATTTTTGGCAAACAGGATGGCACCACTGGTTTCTTTGTCCAGCCGGTGGACGACATAGCAGGTTTGTCCGACATAGCTTGACACATGGTTGAGCAGAGCGACTTCTGTCGGCTCATTGCCGTGGCTTTTCATGCCGTTTGGCTTGTTGACGATGATGAGATGCTCGTCTTGATAGAGCTCCTTGACCAGATGAGGTTGGCCAGGGGGGAGTTCTTTTTCTGGATAATCCTCTTTGTCAAAAGTTAGTTGAATGCTGTCGCCAGGCTTGACCAAAGTTTGCCAATGGATGGATTCTCCGTTGACTAAGACATGTTTCTTGGTTCGGAGAAAGTGACGAATTTTGCGAGGAATGAGCAGTTGGTCTTCTAGTAATTCTTTGACGGTCATCGGAGGCAGGCTTGCGGGGATGGTAATAGTAAATTTCATGTTTTCATTGTAGCAAAAACTAGCTCATTTGAAAATGCTTCGTTGGAAAGAGGAAAGAAGCTCTGCTATTTCCTTAAAGAAAGCTAAAAGGAGTAGCAAGTAGCGGAGTCGTGCCTTGTGTCTGCATGGATAAGGTGATAAAATATGTTTTATGAAGAAATTAAATGATATATTTGAAAAATTAGTTAATCTGTTTAAAACGGATCATCCTCAGAAAAAAGTTGCTGAGGAGTTGGAAGGTGAGACACCTGAGCCTAGCTATAGCCGGTCTGGTAAGAATCGGAAGAAGCCCCTGTCTCAACATCCCTTCCGTCGCTTTTGGCGCAGGTTTCATCTGACCAAGATATTCTTGATTCTCGGCTTGACCTTTGGTCTGGTGGTTGGTGGCTATCTTTTTTATGTAGCTAAGACGACCAATGTCAAAGACTTGCAGAATGCTCTTAAAGCCACGACTTTGATCTATGATAAGGATGGAAATGAAGCGGGCAGCTTGTCTGGGCAAAAAGGAACCTATGTCGAATTAGACGCGATTAGTCAGGACTTGCAGAACGCTGTGATTGCGACAGAAGACCGTTCTTTTTATAAGAATGGCGGGATTAACTATAGTCGCTTCTTTCTGGCCATTTTGACTGCGGGGCGTTCGGGTGGTGGCTCGACTATCACGCAGCAGTTGGCCAAGAATGCCTATCTTTCTCAGGATCAGACCATTGAGCGGAAGGCCAAGGAATTTTTCCTAGCTTTAGAGATTAACAAAAAATACAGCAAGCAGGAAATCCTGACCATGTACCTCAATAACTCTTATTTTGGAAATGGGGTTTGGGGCGTGGAAGATGCCAGCAAGAAATACTTTGGTGTATCTGCTAGCCAGCTCAGTCTAGATCAATCAGCGGTTCTAGCTGGCATGCTCAAAGGACCAGAGCTATATAATCCCCTGTATTCAGTCGAAAATGCGACCAACCGTCGTAACACCGTTCTTCAAAATATGGTGGCGGCAGGTTACATTGATCAGGCGACGGCGGATCAGGCTGCGACGGTTGGCATTGGAGGCCAGCTAGTCGATGCCTACGAAGGCAAGTCAGAAGACTATCGCTACCCGTCTTATTTTGATGCGGTGATCAATGAAGCGGTCAATGATTACGGTCTGACGGAAGAAGAAATCGTCAACAACGGCTATCGGATTTACACCGAATTGGACCAAAATTACCAAGCCAGCATGCAGGTTATTTATAGCAATGTCGATCTCTTCCCACTGGCTGAAGACGGGACGCGGGCCGAGTCAGGAAGCGTAGCGCTAGATCCTAAGACGGGTGGTGTTCGGGCTCTGGTTGGCCGTGTCAACAGTGCTGATGGCTCTGCTTTTCGGACTTTCAACTACGCGACTCAGTCTGCTCGCAGTCCAGGATCGACCATCAAGCCTTTGGTGGCCTACAGCCCAGCAATAGCAGCTGGTTGGTCAACGGATAAGGAACTAGATAATAGTCGGACAGTTTTTGGTGATTATAAAGTTAATAACTATGGCAATATCCAAAGTTCACCGACGGTTCCAATGTATCAAGCCTTGGCTGAATCCCTCAATATTCCCGCGGTTTCAACAGTGGATGAATTAGGCGTGAACAAGGCCTTTGAGTACGGCAAAAAGTTTGGTCTTAATATGGATAAGGTAGAACAGAATCTAGGTGTGGCTTTGGGAAGCGGCGTGACGACCAATCCACTTCAGATGGCCCAAGCCTATTCAGTCTTTGCGAATGATGGAGTTATGAATGATGCCCATCTTATCACCAAGATAGAAAATGCTAGTGGTCAGGTTGTCAAAACCCACCGGCAGACTTCTACCCGCGTTCTCAATCGCTCAACCACAGAAAAGATGACCAGTATGATGCTGGGAACCTTCTCAAACGGAACGGGAGTCTATGCGGCTCCTTATGGCTATACAATGGCTGGAAAGACAGGAACAACAGAGACTGACTTTAACCCTGATCTGTCAGGAGACCAGTGGGTCATCGGCTACACACCAGATGTGGTTATCAGCCAATGGCTGGGCTTCCCTAAGACAGATGAAACTCACTATCTGACTGGTACAAGTGCCAATGAAGCTTCGGCTATTTTCCGTAATGTAGCCAACACCATCCTGCCTTATACGGAGGGAACATCCTTCTCGGGTCAGAAAAATGCTTATGCTGAAAATGGAATTTCCCCAATCGATACCTACGGTACTGGTCAAACGAATACGACTAGCGAAAATAAAGACTTCCTGAAAGATGTCCAGGAGCGGGCGCAAAACCTGGTAGATGATGCCAAGAAAGCTATCGATGAGTCTGGGATTACTGAAAAAGCCAAAAATCTATGGGATACCATTACTGGCTGGTTCCATTAATCGTCTAAACGGCTTGTCAAAGAAGTAGAAAACTGCTATAATAAGGGGAATGGAGGCGTCATGGCATTAAAAAAAGCGAGTCTAGCGTGTACAGTTTGTGGGTCGCGAAACTACTCAATCAAACTTAGTAGCACTCCAAAACCTACGCGTCTAGAAGTGAATAAATATTGTAAACACTGCAGTAAATATACGCTGCATAAAGAAACCAGATAGGAGATAGTTGTGAAATTCATTAAAGATGTTTTCGTTTTGCTACGAGATACAACTTGGCCTACCCGTAAAGAAAGATGGACTGATTTCCTTTCCGTAATGGAATACACAGCATTCTTTGCTGTTGTCATCTATATTTTTGATAAGGTAGTTGCCAGCGGTCTCTTCCGCATAATCAACATGTTTTCATAAGAAAGATGAGGCTGGGACAAAAGTCCTAGCCTCTCAATTGTCTTTGGATTGTCGATCAAGACGCAGTGGTTGAGTGGGCTCTACTACGCTGATTTCATCAGCTTTTACAGCCCTACTCAACTGTGCGGAGGTGGGACGACGAAATCGAATTCTAACGAATTACCGATTTCTGTCCCACTCTCATTTGTCTGTAAAATATTTACCAAAATGCTTTGTAATTTTAGATTTTATGGTATAATAAGGCTAGATATCAAGCATAAGCCCTAGGCTTTTTTATTTAGGAAAGGACAAAACATGGACAGTTTTGATAAAGGCTGGTTTGTACTGCAAACCTACTCAGGCTATGAAAATAAGGTAAAGGAAAATCTCTTGCAACGTGCTCAGACCTATAATATGCTGGAGAATATCCTGCGCGTGGAAATTCCGACTCAGACCGTGCAAGTCGAGAAAAACGGCAAGAGCAAGGAAGTCGAAGAAAACCGCTTCCCAGGTTATGTATTGGTTGAGATGGTCATGACGGACGAAGCTTGGTTTGTCGTGCGGAATACACCAAACGTAACTGGATTTGTGGGTTCACACGGAAACCGTTCGAAACCAACGCCGCTCTTGGAAGAAGAAATCCGCAGCATTCTGATTTCTATGGGACAAACGGTTCAAGAGTTTGACTTGGATGTCAAAGTGGGCGATACAGTTCGCATCATTGACGGTGCCTTTGCTAACTATACTGGTAAAATCACGGAAATTGACAATAATAAGGTCAAGATGATTATCTCTATGTTTGGAAATGACACGGTGGCCGAAGTCAACCTCAGCCAAATTGCTGAATTATAATTTTTGAATGCATGAAAAGGAGTCGGAAAGCATTTTCCGCTCTTTTTTGTTAGCAGCGCTGAGATTTTAGATAAAAGCTGGTCATTCTGGGATCATTGCAATTCATTAAACTTGACAAATGACGTAAAAAACAAGCAAAAAAAGCCTGATTTTTCAGGCTTTTAGTTAGTATAAAGTCGGATTTAAACCGATAAAAAAGGCGGTAGACGGATTTGAACCGACGATCAAGCTTTTGCAGAGCCGTGCCTTACCACTTGGCTATACCGCCGCAACTCTTACTATTCTACCTTAAAACGGCCTGTTCGTCAAGAGGCTGACCTGACTTAAGTGAGAATTTCTTGAAGGATGGCTAGCAGATGGGCTGAATCAAAGCGAGAAAATACTGCCCAAAGACTTGTCAAAAGCTAGAAAATTTGATATGATAGTAGATGCCGTTTAAACGGCAGAAATACTCATTTTAGATGAATTGTGGAGCCGTTGCCGATTGGTAGCTCTGCGAGCTGAAATCTAAGAGAGGAAAAAAACAAAAAGGAGAATTTACTCATGGCAGTAATTTCAATGAAACAACTTCTTGAGGCTGGTGTTCACTTTGGTCACCAAACTCGTCGCTGGAACCCTAAGATGGCTAAGTACATCTTCACTGAGCGTAACGGTATCCACGTTATCGATCTTCAACAAACTGTAAAATACGCAGATCAAGCTTATGACTTCATGCGTGATGCAGCTGCAAACGATGCAGTTATCTTGTTTGTTGGTACTAAAAAGCAAGCTGCTGAAGCTGTAAAAGAAGAAGCAGAACGTGCTGGTCAATACTACATCAACCACCGTTGGTTGGGTGGAACTCTTACAAACTGGACAACTATCCAAAAACGTGTTGCTCGTTTGAAAGAAATCAAACGTATGGAAGAAGAAGGAATCTTCGAAGTTCTTCCTAAGAAAGAAGTAGCACTTTTGAACAAACAACGTGCTCGTCTTGAAAAATTCTTGGGTGGTATCGAAGATATGCCTCGCATCCCAGATGTAATGTACATCGTTGACCCTCATAAAGAGCAAATCGCTGTTAAGGAAGCTAAGAAACTTGGTATTCCAGTAGTTGCGATGGTTGACACAAACACTGATCCAGACGATATCGATGTGATTATCCCTGCTAACGACGACGCAATCCGTGCCGTTAAATTGATCACTGCGAAAATGGCTGACGCTGTTATCGAAGGTCGTCAAGGTGAGGACGCTGTAGCGACTGTTGAAGCAGAATTTGCTGCAACTGAAACTCAAGCAGACTCAATCGAAGAAATCGTTGAAGTTGTAGAAGGCGACAACGTATAATTTTCATAAGTCAATTAACCTAAAGGGGCGGGGCTCAGCCCAGCCCCTTTATTTAAAAATAGTAAACATAGGAGAAGAAAAATGGCAGAAATTACAGCTAAGCTTGTAAAAGAATTGCGCGAAAAATCTGGTGCTGGTGTCATGGACGCTAAGAAAGCATTGGTTGAAACTGATGGTGACATCGAAAAAGCGATTGAATTGCTTCGCGAAAAAGGTATGGCAAAAGCAGCTAAGAAGGCTGACCGTGTTGCCGCTGAAGGTTTGACAGGCGTTTACGTGGATGGTAACGTTGCAGCTATCGTTGAAGTCAACGCTGAAACTGACTTTGTTGCGAAAAACGCTCAATTCGTTGAATTGGTAAATGCTACTGCAAAAGTTATCGCAGAAGGCAAGCCAGCTAATAACGAAGAAGCATTTGCATTGACAATGCCTTCAGGTGAAACTCTTGAAGCTGCCTACGTATCTGCAACTGCAACTATCGGAGAAAAAATCTCATTCCGTCGTTTTGCTTTGGTTGAAAAGACTGATGCTCAACACTTTGGTGCTTACCAACACAATGGTGGCCGTATCGGTGTTGTTTCAGTGATTAACGGTGGTGATGACGCTCTTGCGAAACAAATTTCTATGCATATCGCAGCGATGAAACCAACTGTTCTTTCATACAAAGAATTGGATGAGCAATTTGTTAAAGATGAATTGGCACAATTGAACCATGCTATCGATCAAGACAATGAAAGCCGCGCTATGGTTGATAAGCCAGCACTTCCACACTTGAAATATGGTTCAAAAGCTCAGTTGACTGACGAAGTGATTGCACAAGCTGAAGCGGATATCAAAGCTGAATTGGCTGCTGAAGGCAAACCAGAAAAAATCTGGGACAAGATCATCCCAGGTAAAATGGATCGCTTCTTGCTTGACAACACTAAAGTTGACCAAGCTTATACACTTCTTGCACAAGTGTACATCATGGATGACAGCAAGACAGTTGAAGCTTACCTTGAATCAGTGAATGCTTCAGTAGTTGAGTTTGTTCGCTTTGAAGTTGGTGAAGGTATTGAAAAAGCAGCTAACGACTTCGAATCAGAAGTTGCAGCAACAATGGCAGCTGCTCTTGGCCAAAACTAATCTAAGTTTATAACAAAAAAGATTGAAAAGAAATTATTTCTTTTCAATCTTTTTTATTATGCTGGCCTGAATAGTTCTTCTTTTAAATTGAGAAGAATTGGCCTAGGAGATAGGTGACAGCCATGGTCAAAAGTCCGATAGTGAGGTTACGGATCATGGCATTTTTAATGGGTGCCTGTCCCAATTTTGCACTAGTATAGCCGGTTCCCAAGAGGGAAAGAGCTACAACAAGGACGGTCGCTGGAATCCTATAGGCAGCCGGAAGCAGAACGATGGTCAGCATAGGGAAGATTGCACCTATGGCAAAGGCTAGAAAGCTGGATATAGCTGCATGCCAAGGATTAGTGAACTCTTCGACCTCAATGCCGTACTTTTCCTCGACCAAGGCCTTGAGCGGATTCTGCAAGAAGGCGCGATTGGTCAAGAGTTGGGCAGAAGTCTCGCACTCACCATTTTGGACGTAGGAGGCGTAGAGGGACTGTCTGGCAATATCGGGCTTCTTTTCCAAGAGTTCTCGCTCTCTAGCTACTGCAGCCTCCTCAGTGTCCTTCTGAGTGGAGACGGATACGTACTCCCCACCTGCCATAGAAAAGGCTCCAGCAAAGACAGCAGCCAGACCAGATAGAAAGATAATCCAAACATCTTCCGTCGCACTGGCCACCCCGATGACCACCCCTGCGATAGAAATAATACCGTCGTTGGCCCCCAAAACTCCAGCCCGCAAAATATTCAGGCGTCCACTAAAATTTTTGTCAATCTTATGTTCTTCCATTCTAAAACTTTTCTCTTCTCTTTTCTTTTTATTTATAATGATTATAAATAAAAAGAATGAGGATAGCAAGTGAAAGTCGGAAAATGAGAAAAGTCCGACGATTTAAGGGAAAATTCTTATCAAAAAAGGAGCCGTTTTAAACGACTCCTTTCTTTGTAATCACGATAATGTTGTAGCCAACTGATTATTTCACCACAATATTAACCAGTTTATTTGGCACACTAATGACTTTCACGACTTCTTTGCCGGCAATTTCAGATTTAATTTTCTCATCTGCAAGAGCGATTTCTTGCAGTTCCTCACGGCTCAAGTCCTTCGCTACGACTAGCTTAGCACGAACTTTACCCTTGATTTGAACTACGATTTCGACCTCTGCCTCGACCAGTTTACTTTCATCATAAGTTGGCCAAGCTACATAGGAAATGCTCTCGCCAGTTTGAGCGACTACTTGCCAGAGTTCTTCAGCCAAGTGCGGTGCAAAAGGCGCTAGCAATTGGATAAAGCCTTTGGCATATTCGACATAGAGCTTCTCTTCCTTGTTGGCTGCATTGACAAAGATCATGAGCTGGGCAATGGCTGTGTTAAACTTGAGCTCCTCAATCTGCTCTGTGACAGCCTTGACTGTTTCGTTGTATATCTTGTCAAGAGCACCATTGTTATCCGCAACGATTTCTTTACTTGTAATCAAACGGTAAACACGGTCGAGGAACTTACGACTTCCTTCCAGACCTTCTTCGCTCCAAGCGATGGATGCATCCAACGGCCCCATGAACATTTCATAGACACGTAGTGTATCGGCACCGTATTGCTCTACTACATCGTCTGGGTTGACCACATTCTTCAGAGACTTAGACATCTTAGCAGGCGCCTGCTCTAGTTCTTCTCCCGTTTCGATGTTGAAGAAAGAACCATCACGTTTTTCGACCTTGTCTGTCGCTACAAGAGCTCCACGGTGGTCACGGTAGCTTGTTCCCAAGATCATTCCTTGGTTAAAGAGTTTTTGGAAAGGCTCTTTTGTTGGAACGACACCGAGGTCATAAAGGAATTTATGCCAGAAGCGAGCGTAGAGGAGGTGGAGCACGGCATGCTCCGCGCCGCCGATGTAAATATCAACTGGCAGCCAAGCCTTGAGTAGCTCTTCGTCCGCTAATTTCTCATTATTGTGCGGGTCAATGTAACGCAGGTAATACCAGCTAGAACCAGCCCATTGAGGCATGGTATTGGTCTCGCGGCGTCCTTTGACACCATCTTCCCGAGTCACTTCCAGCCAGTCGATGAGATTGGCCAGAGGACTTTCACCAGTACCAGAAGGGCGGATATCCTTGGTTACAGGCAGGACAAGTGGTAGTTCATTTTCAGGGACAGCTGTTGAGGTGCCATCTTCCCAATGAATGATTGGAATCGGCTCACCCCAGTAGCGCTGACGGCTAAAGAGCCAGTCGCGCAGACGATAGGTGACTTTTTCATTTCCGACACCTTCTGCTTCCAGCCAAGCAACCATCTTGTCAATCGCGGCAGCCTTGTCCAAGCCATCTAGGAAGCCAGAGTTAATATGCGGACCGTCTTCTGTGTAAGCAGCTTCAGCAACATTGCCACCCTCTAGAACCGGAATAATCTCTAAATCAAACTGCTTAGCAAACTCCCAGTCGCGCTCGTCGTGTGCAGGAACAGCCATGATAGCCCCTGTTCCGTAGCTTGCAAGCACATAGTCGGCAATCCAGATTGGGATTTCCTTGCCGTTGACAGGATTGATGGCATAAGCTCCTGTCCAGACACCAGTCTTCTCCTTAGCCAAGTCAGTCCGAGCTAGGTCTGATTTGAGGCTGGCTGAATGTTTGTAGTCTGCTACTGCTTGAGCTTGTTCTGCACTTGTAATAGCATCAACGAGAGCATGCTCTGGAGCCAAAACAGCATAGGTCGCACCAAAAAGAGTATCCGGACGAGTGGTAAAGACGGTGAAGTCCTTGTCTGTGTCCTTAATCTTGAAGGTTACATTAGCACCGGTTGATTTACCGATCCAGTTGCGCTGCATGTCCTTGATAGACTCTGGCCAATCCAGTTCCTCCAAGTCATTGAGCAAACGCTCTGCATAGGCTGTGATTTTCAGCATCCACTGGCGCATAGGCTTGCGGACGACTGGATAGCCACCGCGCTCAGATGTGCCATCTGGCAGAACTTCCTCATTGGCGATAGCCGTTCCTAGCTCTTCAACCCAGTTTACTGGGACTTCAGCTTCATAAGCCAGGCCTTTTTCATAAAGCTTGGTGAAAATCCACTGGGTCCACTTGTAGTAGTTAGGGTCAGTTGTGTTGACCTCACGATCCCAGTCGTAAGAAAAACCAAGCGCATTGATTTGGCGTTTGAAGTTGGCAATGTTTTCTGCTGTAAAGTCAGCTGGGTCATTTCCTGTATCCATAGCGTACTGCTCAGCTGGCAGTCCAAAAGCGTCCCAACCCATTGGGTGAAGGACATTGTAGCCTTGCGCGCGCTTGTAACGACTGAGGATATCCGTCGCTGTGTAGCCTTCTGGGTGTCCTACGTGCAGACCAGCTCCTGATGGATAAGGAAACATATCCAGCGCATAAAAGTTAGGCTTCTCCTTGTCCGTACCTGTCTTGAATGTATGGTGCTCAGCCCAGTATTTCTGCCACTTGGGCTCGATTTCTTTGTGATTGTAAGTTGCCATAATCATTTACTCTCCAACGATCTTTTCTGTGTTCTAAACACGTTTCTATCTATTATACCATTTTCAAGGGATTTTGAAAGCAACCGGCGAAGGAGAATGAAGAAAATCTTTGCGGATTGACCTTGACTTATTTTTAAAAAAGATAGAATGAAAGCAAGTTTAAAAAAGTGAGGTTGAGGATGACAAGGAAGACTTTATTTCAGATTATTGAGCCCCATCAAAAGGAAAATGCGATTGAAAAAGCCTATGATGTGCTTATGTTCCTGACTATTATTATCAGCCTGATCCCCTTGACCACCAAGAGTCACACAGGAATCTTCATGTGGTTGGATTTTGTGTCAACGATTATTTTTATTGTTGACTATGTGCTTAGGCTCGTTACTGCCGATTATAAATTGGAAAAGGGGAAGCTTTCTTTTTTCCTCTATCCTTTTACCTTTCTGGCTCTGGCTGATTTGCTCTGCATTTTGCCTTCTCTCTTTTTGTTAAATAATAGTTTGCGGCTCTTTAAGATTTTGCGCATGCTTCGGATCTTGCGGGTCTTTAAGTTTATTCGCTATTCTAAAAATATCCAAATACTGACCAATGTCCTAAAAAAGCAGAAGGACAGTTTGATGATCGTGGGTCTTTTGGCTCTTGGCTATATCTTTATCTCTGCCCTTATCATTTTTAATGTCGAGCCCAGCACATTTCCTAATTTTTTTGACGCCCTCCACTGGGCAACCATCTCCCTGACGACGGTTGGTTATGGTGATATTTATGCAGTTTCAACGACTGGAAAAATTATTACCATGATTTCTTCCTTTTTAGGAATCGCCATTGTGGCTCTGCCCGCTGGTATCATCACGGCCGGCTATATGAAAGAAATCAAAGAACTATAAAAACCTGCTCAGGAAGGCTCTGATGCCCTTTCTGAGCAGGTTTTTTGATTGATTAAATATTATTAAAGTCGCTTACCAAATCACTACCCGTTCTTCTGGACTGCGCCACATGCCGTCTCCTTCTTGGACATCAAAGGTCGTAAAGAAGTCGTCAAAGTTAGGTAGCTGGACATTGGTCCGAAGTTTAGCGGGCGCATGGACATCGACGCTGGCTAGAAGCTTCATGTACTCTTCGCGTCCCTTCATCCGCCAGATGCGGGCAAAGTTGGTGAAGAATTCCTCCGCAGAGAAATCGTCTTCTTTCTTGGCTGCTTCAAGAGCTGCTGCAATACCGCCCAAGTCCGCTACGTTTTCTGAAACAGTCAGCTTGCCATTGACCTTGGCACCGTAGGAATCTAGACCTTCGAACTGGTCAATGACTTTCTGAGTCCGCTCAGTAAAGGCTTGGTAGTCATGCTCCGTCCACCAGTTGTTGAGGCTGCCGTTTTCATCAAAGGAAGCGCCGTTGGTATCAAAGGCATGAGAGATTTCATGGGCGATGACCGCTCCGATACCGCCATAATTGGCTGAAGAAGACTGGTGCAGGTCATAGAATGGTGCCTGCAAGATAGCCGCTGGAAAGACAATCAGATTTTTCTGAGGATTGTAGTAGGCATTGACCATATGGGCTGGCATGCCCCATTCCTTGTAGTCTACAGGCTGGTTCCACTTGCTCCAACCATACTTGATTTCCACTTGTCGCAGTTTTTGGGCATTTTCGAAGAGGCTGAGATTTTCATCCACAAGCTTGTCTGCATAGCGCTCAGGCAGCTCCTCTGGGTAGCCGATATAAGGCTTGATGACATTGAGTTTGACAATAGCCTTGTCCCGAGTTTCTGGTGTTAGCCAGTCATTGCTTGCGAGGCGCTCCTTGTAGACTTGGATCATGTTGGCTACTTTGTGCTCCACATCGGCCTTGGCTTCAGGGGAGAATTTTTGTCCAGCATACCAGAGCCCGATGGCTTGATTGAAAGGCGCTTGAGCTAGGTAAAAGGCAGCTTTTTTCTTGTCTTGCGCCTGAGGTGTTCCAGATAGGGCACGGCGATAAGCGCCTGCTAGGACACGGATTTCGTCAGTCAAGTAGGCTTCAGCTGACGCGATAGCATTAAAGATAAGCACGGCCTTGAGCAGGGGCCAAGTCTCTTCGCAGTAGAATTGGTCGGCAGCTTGCCAGAAACGCTCCTCTGGTACGATAATCTGGTCAGGAATTTGCCCGATGAGTCGGGTGAAGATCGCATCTAAAGGTAGATTCGGTGCTAAGGCTTTGAAATCTTCCCACTTGTAAGGGTGGTAAAGCTTGGCATATTCTGAACTTTCCTCCCGTGATAGTACGACTTCGGCAATTCGAGCATCCAGTTCTAAAACTTTATCCAGCAAATCTTGGATTTCTTCTGCTGAAAATTCGAATTTTTGCAGCAAAGCTTCGGAAGCTTCGCGCCATTTTTTCAAGAGCTTATCCTTTTGAGGATGCTCATCGGCATAGTAGGTTGTGTCTGGGAGAATAGTACCTGGCGCATCTGCCCAGAGGACATTGATACGGGCGTCCATAAAGTCAGGCGCTACACCAAAAGGAAAGAAATTGGACTTACCAGCCAGTTCAAACTCGGCAATCTTTGTGGTAAATTCTGCAAAGGAGTTGAGTGCTTGATATTCTGCAATCAAAGGCAAAACAGGCTTGATACCGAGTGCTTCCCGCTTGTCATAGTCAGCTGCTAAACGGTGGTACTTGATAAAATTTTGCAAAATACCATCATCAGGAACTTCCTCACCCCGCAGCCATTGATCAGTAGTGGAGAGCATCAGCTTTTCAATCTCATCTGACAAATCTGTGAAGCCGCCGGTGACAGGCTTATCATCTGGGATAACGGCCGTTTTGGCCCATTCGCCATTAATGGCGTCATAAAAATCATCTTGTAAACGTGTCATGTTTTTCTCGCTTTCCTGCTTTTGATATAACCTTATCAAAATTAGCTCCTTTTTTCAAATATTTCTTATATTGATTGTAAGGATTTTTTAAAAATTAACTTGACTTAATTTTCATTTTAATGTATATTAAAACAAAAGAGGTATAACAATGATTGAAATGAAAAATTTAAGTGTCAGTTATCAAGGACAGCTGGCCTTAGAACCAACTTCTTTAACAATAAAAGGACCAACTATCACAGGGATTATCGGACCAAACGGGGCTGGAAAGTCAACTCTCATAAAGGGTATGTTAGGAATTGTTGATAGTGAGGGGCAGACCTTTCTAGACAGAAAACCCATGAAGCAAGAATTAAGCAAGATTGCTTATGTAGAGCAGAAAATTCACATTGATTATAATTTTCCTATCAAGGTCAAGGAGTGTGTGTCTCTGGGTTTGTATCCTAAGATCAAGCTCTTTCAACGCCTCAAAGCGTCTGACTGGGAAAAGGTTGCCCAGGCTTTGAAAATCGTTGGTTTAGAAGATTTTGCTGAGCGGCAGATTAGCCAGTTGTCTGGTGGGCAATTTCAGAGGGTCTTAATCGCCCGTTGCTTGGTTCAGGAGGCGGACTATATTTTCCTAGATGAGCCTTTTGTTGGGATTGACTCGGTCAGCGAAGAGATTATTATGAAAACACTCCGTAAGCTAAGAAAAGCCGGGAAGACGATTTTGATTGTCCACCATGACTTGAGCAAGGTGGTCGCTTATTTTGATCAGGTCTTGCTACTTAACAAAAAAGTCGTCGCTTTCGGATCAACCGAGAGTACCTTCACCAAAGAAAATATGCAGAAGACCTACGGCTCTCAGCTCTTTATGAATGGAGGTGCCTAGGATGATTCAGGAATTTATTCAAGGCTTACATGACTTTCATTTCCTGCAAAATGCTTTGATTACAGCCATTGTGATTGGAGTGGTGGCCGGTGCCGTTGGATGTTTTATCATTCTGCGAGGCATGTCACTCATGGGGGATGCCATCTCTCACGCGGTGCTGCCCGGTGTGGCTCTGTCTTATATTTTGGGGATTAATTTCTTCATCGGTGCCATCACCTTTGGCTTACTAGCTTCCATCATTATCACTTACATCAAGGGCAATTCTATTATCAAAAGTGACACGGCTATCGGGATTACTTTTTCTTCCTTCTTGGCTCTGGGGATCATTTTGATTAGCGTTGCCAAGAGTTCGACCGACCTCTTCCATATTCTCTTTGGGAATATCTTGGCGGTACAAGACCTTGATATGTGGATTAGTATTGGCGTGGGTATTTTAGTGCTGCTGGTCATTAGTATTTTCTTCAAGCAACTTTTGCTGACGTCCTTTGACCCGCTCTTAGCCCAAGCTATGGGAATGAAGGTGAATTTTTACCACTATTTGCTGATGATTCTATTGACTCTGGTATCTGTCACAGCCATGCAAAGTGTCGGAACGATTCTGATTGTGGCCATGCTGATTACACCAGCTGCGACAGCCTATCTCTATGCCAAGAGTCTCAAGACCATGATTTTATTGTCATCTGTCTTGGGGGCTGGTGCATCTGTTTTAGGTCTCTTCATCGGTTATAGTTTTAATGTTGCAGCAGGTTCTAGTATCGTTCTAACCTCTGCCCTGATCTTTTTGGTTTCATTTTTTATCGCACCAAAACAGCGGTATTTAAAAAGAAAAGTAAAATAATATATTTATGGAGGATTTCCAATGAAAAAATGTCGTTTCTTAGTTCTGCTTTTGCTGGCTTTTGTCGGCCTAGCAGCCTGCTCTAGTC
Organism: Streptococcus sp. SC1; assembly: GCF_030272855.1. Taxonomy (NCBI): domain Bacteria; kingdom Bacillati; phylum Bacillota; class Bacilli; order Lactobacillales; family Streptococcaceae; genus Streptococcus; species Streptococcus sp. SC1. The sequence continues at coordinate 184,131 of NZ_JAQCMU010000001.1, forward strand.
AAAAAAGCAGTACCGAGACTGGTTCTTCAAAATTGAATGTTGTTGCGACCAACTCGATTATTGCGGATATTACAAAGAATATCGCTGGCGATAAGATCAATTTGCACAGTATCGTACCTGTCGGCCAAGACCCGCACGAATACGAGCCGCTACCTGAAGATGTCAAAAAGACTTCTCAAGCGGATCTCATCTTCTACAATGGGATCAACCTTGAAACCGGCGGCAATGCTTGGTTCACAAAATTAGTAGAAAATGCTAAGAAGAAAGAAAACAAGGACTATTATGCTGTCAGCGAAGGTGTTGATGTCATTTACTTGGAAGGCCAAAGTGAAAAAGGGAAAGAAGACCCACATGCTTGGCTCAACTTGGAAAATGGGATCATCTATGCTCAAAACATTGCTAAGCGTTTGAGCGAAAAAGACCCAGCTAACAAAGAAACTTACGAGAAAAATCTTAAAGCTTATGTGGAAAAACTAAGCGCTTTGGACAAGGAAGCCAAAGAGAAATTCAACAACATTCCTGAAGAAAAGAAAATGATTGTAACCAGCGAAGGTTGCTTCAAATACTTCTCTAAGGCCTACAATGTGCCATCTGCCTATATTTGGGAAATCAACACTGAAGAAGAAGGGACTCCAGACCAAATTAAAACTTTGGTTGAAAAACTACGCAAGACGAAAGTGCCATCTCTCTTTGTGGAATCAAGTGTAGACGACCGTCCGATGAAGACTGTTTCTAAAGACACCAACATCCCAATCTACGCTAAAATCTTTACTGACTCAATCGCTGATAAAGGCGAAGAGGGTGATAGCTACTACAGCATGATGAAATACAACTTAGAAAAGATTGCAGAAGGTCTGTCTAAATAATAATAAGAGGTTAGGAAGATAAAATCCTAACCTCTTTATTTCTGTAGGACAAGCTTCACATGGAGTCGCTCTTAAATTTTCAGTCAAATTATTCGAAAAAAATCGCTATTCGCAGTACAATGGAGCTATCAAACATGAATGGAGACTTCCTATGACAACTTTTCTCGGAAATCCCGTAACCTTTACGGGCCAACAACTGCAAGTCGGCGACACAGCCCACGATTTTAGCCTAACAGCTACTGACCTTTCAAAGAAAACTTTGGCTGATTTTGCTGGTAAAAAGAAAGTCCTCAGCATCGTGCCGTCTATCGATACTGGCGTTTGTTCAACTCAGACCCGTCGTTTCAACCAAGAACTCTCTGACTTGGACAATACCGTTGTGATCACGGTTTCAGTTGACTTACCTTTTGCTCAAGGCAAATGGTGTGCTGCTGAAGGCATCGAAAATGCCGTCATGCTATCTGACTACTTCGACCATTCTTTCGGTCGCGACTATGCTGTCCTCATCAATGAATGGCATCTGTTGGCCCGTGCAGTTCTTGTCTTGGACGAAAATAACACTGTGACCTACGCTGAATATGTTGACAACATCAACACCGAGCCAGATTATGATGCAGCCATTGCGGCAGTCAAAAGTCTGTAAAGAAATATACTTTTCCAAAAAATGCACTTAATTCTTCATAAAGAGTTGAGTGCATTTTTGTCTTCTTGACCAAAAATACAAAAAGAGAGTGGGACAGAAATCGGTAATTGGTTAGAATTCGATTTCGTCGTCCCACCTCCGCACAGTTGAGTAGGGCTGTAAAAGCTGATGAAATCAGCGTAATAGAGCCCACTCAACCACTGCGTCTTGCTCGACAATCCAAAGACAATTGAGAGGCTAGGACTTTTGTCCCAGCCTCCACGATTTGAAAGAGCCTGGATGGCTCTTTTGCTTATTCTGAAGTTAATTCTTTCTGGGCTTCCTTGCCTTGGTCCAGCAAGGCTTGGATAATCTTTTGATCACGCAGTTTGACAGAGTTGTTGATGGTCTCTGCAGATTGGATGACCGCCGCTTCTAGCAGAGCACGTTTTTCCCGTCCTTTATCAATGGCTTCGATAATGCCTTGGTTTTGTGCGACGAGGCTTTCTGCCAGCTTAGTGACAGACTCAACAGCGATAGTAGGGCTTTGGGAAATCCGTTCCAGCTGAGGAATGACTTCCTTGCTCGTTTCGGCGAGCATTTGCAGGGCAGCGTTATTGGCATTAGAGATAGCGTCAGCTACCTGACCAGACTTCATAGATTGCTGGAGAATGCCTAACTGGGCAATAGACAGCTTCATCGTTGGAATGGTATTGCGGCGGAGCATTCCAAGTTTTTGGCGCATATCAGAGGAAACCTTGACTAGGTTACGCATTTGAGGCGTTGTCGCCCAAGCCACATAGAGACGGCTGACATATTCAGTGTGTTGCTGCTCTAGGGTGTTGACCACCTCTGTCATTCGGGCTAATTCTTGCGATTTGACTTGGTAGTCAAGAGTTGTCGTATCTAGATGAGCGACTTCAGCCTGCAGTTTGAGCGCCCGATTGCCAGCTTCTTGCTGAGACGCTTCAATAAAGGAAATAACTCCGACTAGGTTTTCAATCGATTTGGTATTGTCCTCAATCAGCATTTCAGCAGAAACAATATTGCGAGCCAGAACGTCTTCTTGCTTGACGACGGTTGCAGCCATGCCGTCCATTTTCTGCTCAATATTTTGTGAGTCGAAATAGAATTCTTGAAGGGTGTTTCGACTTTGTTTGAAGAGTTTTTCCAGGAAATTAGGCTTCTTGTCCAGTTCCGCAACTTGAGCGTCCTTGTATTTTGCAACAAAGCCATTGAGTTCCTTGTTGGTATTTTTTAAAAGCTCATCTACCTGGGGAATTTGTAATTTTTTCTGCTCGGCTAAGATACGATTGACAGTACCGTTGACCTCTTCTACAGCAGATTGGCCAAAGTCCAGCAAGGCATTTTGGTCTGATACGAAGTTATCCACCAGCTGCGGAGCTTTAGCCGTAATCGCACTCTGTTGCTCAGGAGTCAGCTTTTCCAGAAAAGTTAGCTGACCATTTTCTTGAGTCGTGTTGGCTTCGATGATTTCTGTTGTTTTGTCGCTTTTGCTGATAGCATTATTGGCAATTTTATCAATATCAAAATTAAATTCTTGGCTCATAGTTTCTCCTTTGGTTTATCTAGCTTAAAAGCCGGTGTCTGTTTGCTTTCCTTTGTCTAAGATGCGCAGGCTAATGTCAAAGTCCCTCAAATCAGCTTCATTTAATTGGCGCAGCGCTTCGTCTAGGTCCAAGTCAAACTGCTCGATAGCTGCTTTGGCTTTGGCTAGCCGCTCCTCGGCATTATAAAAATCTTTGGGAGAGGCTTTGATTTTGAGGTAGCCTTGTAAAATATCTTCGTAGTGCTCCATCTGGGACTGATGAATGGCAGTCAGCTCTTCCTTGTTATTGCTTTCGGATTGAGAGATTTTTTGAAGAATGGCCTCGTGGTCAATCTGAATATTGCGAACCGTAGCGACCAATTCTGGGGCTAGCTCTTCTAGACTAGTTTTCTTTGGCTGCGCTTCCTTTTGCCTTTTCTCTCGTTCAATCTTTTGCAGTTGTTTATCAATTTCCTCGGTTACAGTAGTAATTTTAGTCTGAATGCGCTGGTAGACAGAGGCAGGAATTTCATCTCGCAATTCCTTAGCAACGTTTTTGATATAGGTGAGTTGGGGAAGAATTTGCAGGGCCAAATCTTGGTAGTCTTCCTTCTTGCCGTATTCTTGGTAGCTTTCTAATTCTTTAATACGGCGGTCCGCCTGACCAATCTCTGCCTTTAAATCTTCAATACGGCCAATGCTGGCTTGTTTAGCTTCAATACGAACTCTTTTCTGCTTTTGGTAGCGATAGATTCCGTAGCCAATACCTCCCAAAATAGCAATGGGGATCAGATAGCTGGCTACCACTCCAGAACCAAATATAATTGCAAGTATCCAAATCCAGCTAAACCATTCTGGCTGCTGGTTAGAATAATTCTTTCTTCTCGACATAAACCTTTCTCTTTCTTCTCAATATGATATCTCTATTTTAACATAAAAGCTAGTTTTTGAAGGAGAAAGATTGATATATTCAATCGCACTTTTAGATTTGATGAGAATATTTGCCTCATCAAGAAAGAGCTTTGCTTCCTTTACTGAAAGCAAGCGTAAGAGTTCTTTTTTATCACAAGTGGGCAAGCAAAAATCGCAAGGAATTCCCTGCGATTCGTATGTTATCAGTCCATTTCTGGGAAAAGTTTGGCCAGTATTTTAGGAGTGATACTTTGCCCCGGTCCTTCAGCGCAATAGGTGTGCATATACATAGAGGGATTAAAGTTGAGCTCGATGCAGGTGCAGTTGGGATTTTCCTTTGTGGAAATAGCAGAGCTGTCAGGGATGATTAGGTCAACGCCACAAGCCCAAGCTCCCATAGCTCGTGCCATGTCCGCAGCTAGTTCTTTATAAGATGGGTGCATACTGCCTGTGACGTCAATCGAGTCTCCGCCAGTAGAAATGTTGGAATTGCGCCGCAAGTCAACCTTGACTCCAGCAGGCAGGATATCATCTGGTCCATAGCCTTGCTGGTCCAGCATAAGGAGTTCAATGTCGCCCAGTTCAATGATTTCAAGCGGTGAACGATGATCTCGACCCCGCAGCGGATTATCATTTTTGATGGCAACCAATTCTCTCACGGTGTGTTGACCGTCTCCGACGACATTGGCCGCCACGCGCAAGAGAACCGCCTCACATTGACCATCTAAGACAAAGAAGCGGTACTCCGTTCCAGCGATGAATTCTTCCACCAAGACTGCAGCATCTTCTGAAAAAGCAATCTCTAGAGCCTTGCGATAGGCTTCCAGACTAGCTGGTTCTTGGAAAATAGAGATGCCTAGTCCGAAGTTGGTTGACTTGGGTTTGACAACAATTTTTCGATCTTTAATCAAAGGATAATAGGCCAGACCCTCTTCAAGAGAAGAAAATTCTGCCCCAGCTGGAACGGGAAAGTCAGCTGCTGCCAAAATCTTTTTGGTGACTGTTTTATTGGCCATAGCCAGAGGAATGACATAGTTATCCTTAGAGGTCATATTGCCGTTCTTGACATACTCCACATGCTGACCATGCCAAAGCTTGAGAAATTGGTCATTTTCATCTAGGATTTCGAGATGGAGGCCTTTCTGGAGAGCGTCAAACATGAGTATTTGAGTGGAAAGTTCCATCTTTTCATAGCCCTTGAGAGCGTAGGGCGCAGTCCAGGCGTAATCTCGATATTCCCGTGCTTTTGCCAGTCCAAATGCTGAGAGGGAGTTCTTCTCAATATGAGGCAATAATTGCCCTGCCAGAGTCAGTTTGGGCTCAGTCAGCGTAGCTCTGACTTGCGCTAGCAATTGACGGTAGGCCTCAGGGAGATTGAAATGTTGGATCACATTTTCCATAGCTTGGAGAATAGCAGAGCTGTCGGCCTCTGCAGGTAGAGGCGTCAAGGGGTGAGCCAGAGCAACGGCATCGTTGAGAGCATGAGCCGCTTGTAGCTGTGTATCGCTATCTGTCACATCATCCAGCCACAATAGAGCCAAAAGAAAGAGATGGACCGTGTCCAAGGTTTCCTGACTGATGCTCAAAACGTCGAAAGGATTGAGGTCGAAACAGCGCAGTTCCAAGTAAGTAATGCCTTGTTCCAGATAATCTCGATTTCGTTTTTGACCGCGAAAGCGCACGGGCGAGTAGAATTCCTTTTCCGCACTTAGGTCGCCAGACTCGACATAGGCCTCGATGTCTGAGACATAGCTTTCCAGCGAGCGAAATGATACATGGATATGCTCGTCATTGACGTAGCCGTGATGGCTATTGCGGAGTGAGCGGACAGGAGCCTCAACCGGCTCATCGTAAAAGCCAGCTTCTGCCAGTGGAGCCGCACCATAAAGATAGGTCAAGAACCAGCGGAAACGGAGGAAATTGCGAGCTAATTTGAGATAGAGAGCATTTTTAAAATCCTTGAAGGAAGAAAAGTCGCTAGCCTCAAAGAGAGCCGTCATCAAATCTTTTCCTAACTCGATATTGTAATGAATGCCGGAAATGGTCTGGAGCCGTTTGCCGTATTTTTCTGCTAAACCTTGACGATAATGGAGTTCGTAGGCATTTTCGAGGTGGGCAATCCCAATCTCGTCTTCTCGGAGTTGGGGAGGCATGGACAAGGGCCACATGAGTTCATCTTGGGGAATGGAGCGTCCAGCTACATCGGTGATGGCACCCAGTAGGCGACGGGCCTCCTGGGTTGAAGAGGCGATGGGCGTAATTAATTCGAGCTGTTGCTCGCTAAAATCCGTCTGGATATAGGGATGAAAACTCCGAGAACCCAGAGAACTGGGATGGGGAGTTGAAGCCAGTGTACCTGCCTCTGTCACGCGCAGGGATTCTCTCTCCAGTCCAAAAGTCGCCTGTAAGATCGGGCTTGCAGGGTCTAGCTTTTCAAGTAAACGATCAATAGTCATCATGTTTTTCCGTCCTTAGTATAGTACTTTCAGTCTATTATAAAAAAGGCCAGAAAACAACTATTCACTACGTTTTTGATGAATTTCCGAACTTTTATTTCCATTTATTGGATATATTTCGGGAAAATAGATAATTTTAAAAAGAATCATTCGTTTTCAAAAGTGAAAATCCAAATTTAAAAGACACCTAATCTTGAAAAAAATTCAAAATTTTCTTATAATAAAGTGTAAGATACGTTTGCAGGTGAAACTCCTGCCTTGTAGATTAAGAAAGGAAGAGCTCTCGCAGCTCAGACGAAATTATGACATCAGTTGTTGTTGTAGGGACCCAATGGGGAGATGAAGGAAAAGGGAAAATTACGGATTTCCTTTCGGCCAATGCTGAAGTGATTGCCCGCTACCAAGGCGGTGATAATGCTGGACATACGATTGTGATTGACGGGAAAAAATATAAATTGCATTTGATTCCGTCAGGAATTTTCTTCCCAGAAAAGATCTCAGTGATTGGAAATGGGATGGTGGTCAATCCTAAATCTCTGGTCAAGGAGTTGGCTTATCTGCACCAAGAAGGTGTTACCACAGATAATTTGCGTATTTCAGACCGTGCCCATGTCATCCTGCCTTACCATATCGAGCTGGATCGCCTGCAAGAGGAAGCTAAAGGCGACAATAAGATTGGTACCACGATCAAGGGAATTGGCCCTGCCTACATGGACAAGGCTGCGCGTGTTGGTATCCGTATCGCTGATCTCTTGGATAAAGACATTTTCAGAGAGCGCTTGGAGCGGAATCTTGCTGAGAAAAACCGCCTCTTTGAGAAATTGTACGATAGCCAAGCGATGAGCGTTGACGATATTTTTGAAGAATATTATGAATACGGTCAGCAAATCAAGCAGTATGTGACTGACACATCTGTCATCCTCAATGACGCTCTGGATCAAGGCAAGCGTGTCCTCTTTGAAGGGGCACAAGGCGTCATGCTAGATATTGACCAAGGTACCTATCCATTTGTAACTTCATCTAACCCAGTTGCCGGTGGGGTGACGATTGGTTCAGGTGTTGGTCCAAGCAAGATTGACAAGGTAGTTGGTGTCTGCAAGGCTTATACGAGCCGTGTCGGTGATGGACCGTTCCCAACAGAGCTTTTTGATGAAGTGGGCGAACGCATTCGCGAAGTGGGTCATGAATACGGTACAACGACTGGCCGTCCACGTCGGGTGGGCTGGTTTGACTCCGTTGTGATGCGTCACAGCCGCCGCGTATCAGGCATTACCAATCTTTCCCTCAATTCCATTGACGTTTTGAGTGGTCTGGATACAGTCAAAATCTGCGTGGCCTATGACTTGGATGGGGAGCGAATCGATCATTATCCAGCTAGTCTGGAGCAGCTCAAGCGTTGCAAGCCAATCTATGAAGAATTGCCAGGTTGGTCAGAAGACATCACTGGTGTTCGTAGCCTAGAAGACCTACCAGAAAATGCCCGCAATTATGTTCGCCGTGTCAGCGAACTGGTTGGAGTCCGCATTTCGACCTTCTCAGTCGGACCAGGTCGCGAGCAAACCAATATCTTGGAAAGTGTTTGGTCTAGTTTATAAGCAAATGAAGACAGAGGCTGGGACAAAAGTCCTAGCCTCTCAATTGTCTTTGGAATGTCGAGCAAGACGCAGTGGTTTAGTGGGCTATACTACGCTGATTTCATCAACTTTTACAGCCCTACTCAACTGTGCGGAGGTGAGACGACGAAATCGAATTCTAACGAATTACCGATTTCTGTCCCACTCTCTTTTTGAAAGCAGAAAGAGGAAAAAATGTATCAAACGATTTTATTTGACCTAGACGGCACCTTGACCAATTCAGAACTAGGGATTACCAACTCGGTGGCCTACGCCTTAGGAAAATATGGGATTCAAGTACCAGACAAGAAAGCATTGAGAGTTTTTATCGGTCCGCCCTTGCAGGAGTCTTTTGAGCGCTTTTATGGATTTTCTAAGGAAGAATGTTTAAAGGCCATTGACTACTATCATGAGTACTTTTCCGAAAAAGGCCTTTATGAAAATGAGGTCTATCCAGGCATCCCTGACTTGCTGGCTTCTCTCAAGCAGGCTAGCAAACAGTTAATTGTAGCTACGTCAAAACCTGAAGAATTTTCCATTCAAATTCTCAAGCATTTTGGTTTGTATGATTATTTTGACTTTGTAGCTGGTGCGACCATGGATAGAAAACGTAGTAAAAAAAGCGATGTTATCCAGTATGCCTTAGAGCAAAATCAGATTACAGATTTGGCGCATACCATCATGATTGGAGACAGGGAGCATGATGTGCTTGGCGCTCAAGCGCAAAAGCTTGATTCTATCGGCGTCCTTTATGGCTTTGGTAGCAGGGAAGAATTGGAAGAAGCCGGAGCCACTTATATTGCCCAAGAAGTTAGCGATATTGCTAAAATCATCAATATTCAAAAAGCTTAAGCTTTATTTAAGATAGGCCAGCTATACTAGAAGCATAAACAAAGACCTCCTAACTTTGTTTAAACCTCCTAAACTTTTTCATAATAATCTCCCATAAGAGTCGCCCAATCAGCGGCTTTTTTTGGTGAGTCCTAAGCTGCCTATGGTATAATGAACAAAGAAACTAAAAGGAAGAGGGAAGAGATGGACTACACGATAGAGGAAAAAGAAATGTTTATGAGGGAGGCGCTGAAGGAGGCAGAAATTGCCCTCGCCAATGATGAAATACCGATTGGTTGTGTCTTGGTCAAGGATGGCCAGATTATCGGACGCGGGCATAATGCGCGTGAGGAGCTGCAGCGGGCGGTCATGCATGCGGAAATCATGGCGCTCGAGGAGGCCAATCAGCGGGAAAATAGCTGGCGCTTGCTAGATACGACGCTTTTTGTCACGATTGAGCCCTGCGTCATGTGTAGCGGAGCTATCGGTCTGGCTCGCATTCCCAAGGTGATCTATGGGGCGAAAAACCAGAAATTCGGTGCTGGGGGTAGTCTCTACGATATTCTGACGGATGAGCGGTTGAATCATCGCGTAGAGGTTGAAAGCGGCCTTTTAGAAGAAGAATGTGCGGCGATTATGCAGAACTTTTTCAGAAATCGCAGGAAAAAGTAAAGAAAATTAGCCAAAAAAGAAAGTTTGTGTTATACTAATTAATGGAGCAACAGTTCTGCGTGAAGCGGGTCAGGGGAGGAATCCAGCAGCCCTAAGCGATTTGAACTGTGTGCTCTTTTCTATTGCCCTTGATGAATCAAGCCTAAAAGGCGCAGATGAATATTGGAGCAGTGAATCTAGTTTGAACGGACCTGAAATGAATTCAGCTGACATCCAATCTTAAGAAGCATATTGGTTTTCTTGTCAATCAAAACTGTTCTTCTCAATAGGCCTAAGATTTGTTGACTTGCGCAAACGATTGCTATCAGTTATGTCCTAGGGTTAGCTTATTTAGAAAAATAGTATAGAATAAAAAATGTAAACGTTTTAAAATAGTAAAAGTACTTGCTTATTTTTTCTTAAAGCGTTATCATAAAAGAAAAGAACAATTGGAGGATAAACATGACACATATTAAATTTGACTATTCAAAGGTACTGGATAAGTTTGTAGCACCACATGAATTAGATTATATGCAGCCTCAAGTGACTGCAGCAGATAATGCTCTACGAAATGGAACAGGTCCTGGAGCAGAAATGACAGGCTGGTTGAATTTGCCTGAAGAATATGATAAAGATGAATTTGCTCGTATTCAAAAGGCGGCTGCTAAAATCCAATCTGATAGTGAAGTGTTAATCGTCATCGGTATTGGAGGATCTTATTTAGGGGCACGTGCAGCGATTGATTTCTTGAATAATTCTTTTGTAAATCTACAAAGCAAGGAAGAACGTAAGGCACCTCAAATCCTCTATGCTGGTAATTCTATCTCTTCAAGCTATTTGGCTGATTTGGTAGATTATGTATCAGACAAAGATTTCTCTGTCAACGTTATTTCTAAGTCAGGAACAACTACAGAGCCTGCTATTGCTTTCCGTGTCTTCAAAGAACTCTTGGTTAAGAAGTATGGTCAGGAAGAAGCAAATAAACGGATTTATGCAACTACAGACCGCGCTAAAGGTGCAGTTAAGGTTGAAGCAGATGCTAATGGCTGGGATACTTTTGTAGTGCCTGATAGTGTTGGTGGTCGTTTTACAGTATTGACAGCAGTGGGACTCTTGCCAATCGCAGCTGCAGGGGCTGATATCAGCAAGTTGATGGAAGGAGCAAATGCTGCTCGCAAGGCTTATGCTTCTGATAAGTTGGCTGAAAATGAAGCATATCAATATGCAGTTGTACGCAATATCTTGTACCGTAAAGGTTATCTGACAGAAGTTCTAGCTAACTACGAACCATCTTTGCAATACTTCTCAGAATGGTGGAAGCAACTGGCTGGTGAGTCAGAAGGTAAAGACCAAAAAGGTATCTACCCAACTTCAGCCAACTTCTCAACAGACCTGCACTCTTTGGGGCAATTTATTCAAGAAGGAACTCGTATCCTCTTTGAAACAGTTATTCGTGTAGATAAGCCTCGCAAAAATGTGTTGATTCCTGAATTAGCAGAAGACTTGGATGGCCTTGGCTATCTGCAAGGAAAAGATGTTGACTTTGTCAATAAGAAAGCAACAGATGGAGTGCTGTTAGCTCACACAGACGGCGGAGTGCCAAATATGTTTGTGACCCTGCCTGAGCAAGATGAGTTCACTTTGGGCTATACTATTTACTTCTTTGAGTTAGCTATTGCTCTTTCTGGCTACCTGAATGGTATCAATCCATTTGATCAGCCTGGAGTTGAGGCTTATAAGAAAAACATGTTTGCTCTTCTTGGGAAACCAGGCTTTGAAGAGCTGGGTGCTGAGTTGAATGCACGCCTTTGATTCTCATATGCTTTGAGTTCATTCAGGATATAAAAAGATCCACAGGTTCATTTCTTGTGGATTTTTTAGTACAAGCCTCTTAATTAGTTTATTATTTTTTTGAACAGTGTAAAAAAGAGTGTCTTAATTCTTTTATGAAAGCGCTGTATAATTGCCTTGTAAATAAAATTTGAGAGGTATCAAAATGAATGATTGGTTAGACATTAAAGGCAAAACAGTTCTTGTGACGGGTGCGTCATCTGGGATTGGTAAGGCAATCGTCGAAGAATTGTTGGAATTAGGAGTCAATGTAGCGAATTTTGATCTTAGCGACAACGATTTACGTCACCCGAATCTATTATTTGTAAAAGTTGATGTAACTTCTCGCTCTGAAGTAGAAGAGGGTGTTGCCAAAATAGTTGAAAGATTTGGCAATATTGATGCGGTAGTCAATAATGCAGGGATTAATGTTCCTAGATTATTAATTGATGCAGAAAATCCTAAAGGTCCTTACGAGTTAGACGATGAAACGTTTGAAAAAGTAACAATGATTAACCAAAAAGGTCTGTATTTGGTTAGTCAGGCAGTAGGCCGGATTCTGGTTCAAAACGGAAAAGGTGTAATTGTGAACATGGCTTCAGAAGCAGGCTTGGAAGGTTCTGAAGGACAAAGTGCCTATGCTGCAACGAAAGCGGCAGTCTATAGTTACACTCGTTCATGGGCGAAAGAGCTTGGTAAACATGGTGTACGTGTGGTTGGAATTGCTCCAGGAATTATGGAAGCTACGGGACTTCGAACTCTTTCTTATGAGGAAGCTCTTGCTTATACTCGTGGAAAGACGGTAGAAGATATTCGAGCTGGTTATGCTTCAACTTCAACGACTCCATTGGGACGGAGTGGGAAACTACGGGAAGTAGCTGATCTTGTAGCGTTCTATATTTCAGACCGTTCTAGCTATATAACAGGTGTCACTACAAATATTGCCGGAGGTAAAACTCGCGGTTAAAACAATGAAGGTAGGGAAGAGAGTTGACCTTAGTAAATCGGTGGTATAATATTTTAGATAAAATGGTCTCGCAGCCAACTTATTCCTTGGTAGATATGCGCTCAGAACTGGATATTAGCTTGCAAACCTTGCAAAAGAGTATCCAACAATTAAATGATGTTTTGGCTCCTAATATCCAGATTATCGCACAAGATGATCAGTTAATGTTAGAAGTATATGACTATACAGAGTTGGAAAGGATTTTATCTGGTAGTTTAAAACAGGAGAGTGACTTCAATTCTTCCAGTAAAAGAATTGCCTATTTGCTAAAACGTTTAATTGAGTCAACCTCCCCTCTTCTTATTGACGACTTGGCTGAGGAAGTAGGTGTTAGTAGAAGTACCCTTAATAAGGATTTGAAACAAGTAAAATCTTTGGCAGAGAGTTACTCTATCACTATTTCAGGAAAGCCCAACCGTGGGCTGGAGGTCTTGGGGAGCGAGCTGAATTTGCGCTTGCTCTATATTCACCAAGTGGCTCCTTACTTTGAAGGAAGGACACTCACTGAGGCAACATCTTCTTTTCTGGAGACGCTAGTTCAGGACTATAAAATCCCTAAAGAAACACAGGAACTCCTTCGAAAGACCATTTCAATTATGGTGGAGCGTATTCATACATCTAGAGTGTTGAATTGTCCTATTCCTTACTATAGGAATGATTTAACAGAGACACATTTGGCTGAGAAATTAATCTATCATATTGAGATGACTTATAAGATTTCCCTCAGTCAGTTTGAGATAGACTTTTTGTGTTTTCCGTTTAATGTCCGTTTTATTGACACTTTAAGCAAGCCGTCTTATCAATCTGAACAGCTTTCAAACATTTTTCAAGGGATTGTCAAGAAAGTCAAAGAGACAATGTTGGTTCACTTTGATGATGAAGAATTATTTGAAGAAATCAAATCTCATCTAGGCCCCTTAATCAATCGACTGATTTTCCATGTGCAAGCTAATGATATATTTCATGGCGAGGTTCAAACTCAATATCCTTTTGCTTTTGAAATGGCAAAAATAGCTGGAGAAGAACTATCTGTAATTTTTGGTTCTGAATTGGAATTATCTGAAATCGGATATCTGGCTTTGTATTTTGAAATGATTTTAAGAAAGCAAAATTCTGCTGTTAAGGGTTCTCGCAAGCAGATAGCTGTAGTTTGCACAACAGGAAGAGGAACTGCTGCGATGATTATTCAGCAACTCAGGCGAGTCCTTGGAAATGATATAGACATTACCCAACATTCTGAAGAGGATTTTAATGTAGAGCTGAACCAGGAATATTTTGCAATTTTTACGACGGTGCCTCTGAAATATAAAAATTCCAAATCTCCAGTCATTCAGGTTAATCATCTTTTTGATGATCAATGGCTGCAGGAAGAATGGCAGAGGGCCAATGCTTTTCATCAAAAAAATCTAGAAACAGTCAGCTTGCGCTTTCTTCGGTTGAGCCCCCAAAAAACCTATCAGCAATACTTGCTAAATATGGTTGCAGAGTTAGAGAAGCTTCAGATGATTGATGAAGGGTTTAGAAATCGGATAATTGATAGGGAGAAAAAGCAATCAACCATTTTTGGTGGAGGAATTGCCTTCCCCCATACAATTAACCAGGGTTATGCAAAGACTATTTTAATGTTCGGAAAACTAGAAGAGCCTTATCAAAAAGAAGATGAATGGATTGAATTTATCTTTCTAGTCGCCATTCCCTCAGAAATTGAAAGAAAAATGGAAAGTGAATTGCTGGAATTGTATGACGATATTTTTCGAATTGCAGGAGAGCCTTCTCTAAAAGAAGCATTGAGGGCTGTAGAAACAGAGACAGAGTTTCTATCATTTTCTAAGAGTAAAGGAGTATTTTAATGAGTTCGCTAATAATTTTCGCTGTATTTGTCATGGCAGCTTATGTATTTCAAATGTTCCTCGGCTGGCAGCAACTTAAAGACTTCAATAAGACCTATACGATGCTCCGAAAACTGGGGCGCGTAGCGATTGGCAGGGAGTCCGGAAGAATCAAATCCGGTACGATTGTCATGTTCGCGGTTGATGAAAACGGTCGGGTTCTTAAAGCTAGCAAAGTGCAAGGAGTCACAATCTTAGCACGTTTTCAAAATATGGACGATTATGTTGGAGAAGACATCCATTATTTTGACAAGTATAATCCTCTTGTGAGAAAAGAAAATAAGTTGATGCAATCAGCCATAGAAGATGCTAGAAAAGTCTATCTTTGGCATGAGGCAGGTATTGAGAAAGAGACAAGTTCATCTGATTCTTTTCTGGGATTCGGCTTTTATGCGAATTACTTACAATTATCTATTAAACAGTTATTTAAAAAAAATAAGAAAGGGAGTTCCTTATGAATCACATTACAAATTTTGCAGAGAGTTTTATGAAACTCTTCCAATTAGGTGGAGAAACCTTTATTAGCTGGATGACAAATATTGTACCGCTTGTCTTAATGCTATTGATTGCAATGAATACACTTATCGCTTTCTTGGGAGAAGAGAAGGTCAATTCCCTGGCTAAGATTTCTGCCAAAAATCCTGTTAGCCGGTATATGATTTTACCTTTCATTTCAGCCTTTATGCTGGGGAATCCGATGTCAATCAGTATGGGACGTTTCTTACCAGAATATTATAAACCTAGTTTTGTAGCAGCTCAGATGCAGTTCTGCCACACTTCAAATGGTGTATTTCCGCATATCAATCCTGGGGAATTGTTTGTATGGATGGGAATTGCAACAGGAATTCAAACTTTAGGTTTAAGTCAAATGGACTTAGCCATTCGTTACATGCTTGTTGGGCTTGTCATGAACTTTGTAGGCGGTTGGGTGACCGATTTTACAACTGCTTATGTAGCAAAACAGCAAGGTGTTACCTTGAGTAAAACATTTGATTGATAGAAAGAGTGAAATTATGTCATATAAGAGTATAAAAGTTGTTAAAGGAAATGGCGGCTTCGGAGGACCTTTGGTCATTACACCTAGTGAGGCTAAGCACAAATTTATCTATATCACTGGCGGCGGAGAAAAGCCAGATATTGTAGATAAAATTGCTGATTTGACCGGTATGGAAGCTGTTAACGGGTTTAAAACTTCTATCCCTGATGAGGAAATTGCTTTAGCAATCGTGGATTGTGGCGGTACTCTTCGCTGCGGTATTTATCCTAAAAAGGGGATCCCTACAATCAATATCGTCGCTACAGGGAAAAGTGGCCCTCTAGCTCAATATATCACTGAGGAAATCTATGTGTCAGCAGTTGGCCTTAATCAAATTTCTGCTGCTAATGAAGATGAAAAAGAGACAACTGTGGTAACAGAAAAGCCAACTTACGATACTACTAAAAAAATTACAGAGCAAAAAGCTGAAACAAGTATTGTAGCACGAATTGGGATGGGCGCTGGGAAGGTCGTTGCGACTTTCAACCAGGCTGCTCGTGAAGCCATCCAAACAATGCTCAACACAATCATTCCTTTCATGGCCTTTGTTTCCTTGCTGATTGGGGTTATTCAAGGTTCCGGTGTTGGAAATTGGCTGGCAAAATTAATGGTTCCCCTAGCAGGGAACATCTGGGGACTCATTTTGATTGGCTTTATCTGTTCCTTGCCATTCCTATCTCCTTTGTTAGGCCCCGGAGCTGTTATCAGTCAGATTATTGGAACCTTAATTGGAGTTGAAATCGGCAAAGGGAATATTCCGCCCCAAATGGCTCTGCCAGCTATATTTGCTATCAACACTCAAAACGGTTGTGATTTCATTCCTGTAGCACTCGGTCTATCTGAAGCCAAGTCTGAAACAGTTGAGGTTGGTGTCCCTTCTGTGCTTTATTCACGCTTCCTCAATGGTGTTCCGCGGGTGCTAGTAGCTTGGATAGCTAGTATTGGTCTTTATCAGTAGACCTTTGATAGATGCACGTAAACATAGCAACTATTATGTTAAACTTATCTATAAGCATAAGTTTATGACAGATTTGAGAAAGGATGAATAGGAATTAGATGAAGAAAATTTTTGAAGCTAAAGTAATTCAAGTGGGGCCTGAAGCTCAGAATATGATTCAAGATGCCAATATGCTCATTTTGTTTGGAGAAGAAGCTCCGGAAGACTTAGCAGAGTATTGTTTTAAAATCGATAACAAAAATCTTCTAGGTGCAATACTAGAAGGTGGAAAGCTAGTCGTAGATAGTCAGGAATATTCGATTACTGCCGTAGGAAATGTAGTAGAAAAAAATTTAACTGGACTGGGCCATATCACGATTTCTTTTGATGGTTCAAAAGAGGGCAGCCTGCCGGGCACTCTCCATGTTGCAGCAGACCAAGCAGTAGTAATTGAAAAGAGCTCTACCATTCAGATTTTCGAAACTGCTTGACCATAATAAAATTTCAAATCAAGCAATTTAGAAAAATAAAAGTCTAAAACTAGGCACAACCTCCCTTCTAGGAGGTTTTTTGCTATTTTAAAAAATAGATTTTATCATGTTTTGTTAGTTAGCTCGCTATCTAGCTTGTCTTTTACTTACTTATCTATTCAGCAGCAGTTTTCCTTTCCCTGATTATATGTTACAATCAGAGAAGATGCAGTAGCAATGTGATAGACTTTTATCTAGAAAGTTGAGCTGGCTGCTATTTGGACGGTTCTAGAAAAACAGAAGACCAAGATTGGAAAGGAGTCCTGATGAAGTTATTATTGGCTGAAAAAGTGAAACAAAAATAGTCATAAATAGTTATTTTCATGGGCACGGACGAGAGTTCGTGCCTTTTTGCTTGTATGCTTTCAAGCTAAGCCAGTTCAAAATATGATATACTGGAATAAAGTTATATTAGCATGACAAGTTTCATGGTGCAGACAATCGCTGGATGTTACCCCCAGTATGAATGGTATAGAAAAGAGAATAGTAGCATTCAGCGGTAGGAATTGTTAACGGTTAATAGGGTCGTCTTTTCAATGATAGAAGAGTCAATAGATGAGGAGGAGTTATGGGAAAGAGAAATCTGGAAGCTTTGAGGCAGAAACATCAATCAAAATTCAAGAAGGCCCAAACGAAAAAGCCAGCAAATAGCCAATCATCCTTTCTATCCAAATGGAAAACCAAGGAAGACCAATACATCAAACCGTCTGCTAAATTGCAAGAAGCGCAGAGAGGGGCAGAAGAAAATCAACCTCGTCCTTCAGGTTCGTCTCCATCAAAAGTGGTATTTCCAATAGAGAGCTCAAGCAATGAGCTATCTGACATTTCTTCGATAGAGGACAAAACCGGCTATGGGGCTAAACCAAGTTCTCAAGACCAGCCGGTGTTTTCTGAGCAATTAGAAGGAGCTCAGCAGGTGAAGGAGCCTCTGTCGCTTCTATCACAGAATTTGTTGGAATTAAAGCAGAGAGAGCTGAAGCGCCTTATTTCTAGCTTAGAATCACTGAAAGCTAAAAAACAAAACCAAGTCCTTCGTGGAAATCAAGCTAGCCAGCCGATGTCAGGCCTTGTAACTGAAGCAAAGCAGACCAAGCTTTCTCCGCGAATAAGCTCCAATGAGCTTGCTAGAGAGACAGATAAAGTAGAGTTTAGGAAGAAAAAACGAGGAATCTTTTCTAAGATAAGGGTGATGCTACTTTCTAGTTTGGGGATTATAGCCTCAATGTATAGCATAGTAGAGCAGTGGAAAAAGAATGATGATATAAAACGCATGGAAGAAGCTGCAGCTATTTCTCGTATGTTAGACTCATATGGAAAGGATCAAGATTTAAAATCTGATAATCGTCCAGAATGGATTGCTAAGAAAGAGGAGTATCAGTTTCATATCACCTATGATGATATCACTTCTTTATTCTCAGACTTCACTTCATCGGTTCCAAATCTGACAAAGGTCGACGAGGTGGTTGCAAAGTTAGGGAAAGCTGAGTCTGGTAGGGAAACGAACCAAGATGACCTAATCAAGACAATAGATTTAAACTATTCACAAGCAGGGACGGAAGCGAAAGTTAACCTCTCTTTTAAGAGCTATCTTGGTCCTTCTGAAACTCTTAAGTTGGAATCCCTAAAATGTACGCATCTCAGTAGTGCGCAACTGCCTAACCGAAATGCTCAGCTCACTCGTCAAGATCTTTCTGGTATAGAGAAAGGAAAGACCTATCAAGAGATTGTCAGTCAGTTGGGACTTCCAGAGCGCCTCGATTGGCATGGGGGAATCTTGAGCTATACCACTTTATCAATTTCTTATCGTTTGGAGGATGGTCAAGAGGTTAGTTTTTCTTTTGAAAAAGATGACACTCAGAGCTATCGATTGAAAGACAGCTCAGGTTTGGCAAGCGAAGCGGGAGATGCAGGTGCTCGGTAGCGCTTTCCTAGCAGGAGCATCAGCTGTTTGTAGAAAGGGAATGAGCAATCAAGTATTTAGTTGATAGGTGAAAAGGTGAAAGATAGAAATTTAGAAGCATTGAGGCGGGAGCATAAATCCAAGTTTAAAGCCAGAAACATTTCGTCGGTCAAGAATCAGCGGGAAAGGGGAGGAGCTGCCCTCGAACAGACAAAGGAAGAAGCAAGGAAAGAAACGCAAGGAGAGAAGCAGTTTGGAGTTAAAACTGGTTGGAAATCGAGTAGGCTCAGAACAAGAAAGAAGGGGAATGTTAAGTCTCTAGTTGCTGCTTTGGCGAGTCTGGTCTTGCTATCATTAGCCCTTCTTTTACTCTATCGTTTTCTTTCAAATATGAGCACTCGTGACAGAAGTATTGACCAAATAAGCTGGGAATCGAGCCAAGAAAATATAGCTTCTGCTTACGTTGCAGACTCTTCGTCTAGCGAATGGGAAGCTTCGGAGCAAGAGGAGTCGGCATCATCGGCTTCTAGTGCTGACAAGGAGCCAGAAAATATGACTTGGACTTTCGAGGATGTCCTATCTCTGCACGTTTCTTCGCCTGGGCAGGGGGCGAGTGAGCAACTGTCTCCGACAGCAGAGGAAATTGCTGAACAATATGGAAAAGCAAGTTCGGGAAGTGTGGCTAAAGATGGAGAAGAAAAGGCTCTCTACCTTTTTTATCTCTCATCAGGTGGAGGGCAAATCGTCAAGCTCTATTTCAATCTTATCGGAGATCAGTATCGGCTGAATACAATTCGAGGGGAAGGTTTGACTAGCCAGTCTCAATTAAGCCATTCGGATTTATGGACTGAGGAGGATTTTCAGGATTTTACTGTGGATAAATCAGCACCAAGTAAAAATTTACAAGCAGTATTGGAACGATTTGGTGTGCCACAAGTTATCAATAAGTCGGCGGACTATAAGAATCAAACGACAGTTTACATCAAATATAAACTCAAAGATGAAAGATATCTCTATTTAGAGTTTGTCTTAAGTCCAACAGGTGACTATGAGTTGACTCGGAAGAGTGTTTATTGATAGGACGTGCTTGGTGCTAGAGCTTGGCTTATTTAGCAGAAGTTGTTTTTAGAGGAAAGACAGGAATTACTAGAAAAACAAGAGGAACTTAGGTTCCTTGGAGGAGATGAGGATGGGAAAAGGAAGAAAAGTCCAAAGAGAATGGGGAAAAAGGTCAAGTTTAGACCAAAAAAAGCAGAGAGCCTTCTCTAATGATGGCTCTCGAGAGTCGGGTTTTGAGTTTTCAAGTAAAGAAAAGCGGCGAACAGAGTCAGCAGTCAATCCTAATGGCCAGTTTTTAGCAAAGTCTTGGCTATCACGTTATGCTTCACTCTTACTGATTGCCGCAGGTCTAGTGGGACTGATTAGCTTCTTGATGATGTATATGCGACCAACTTTTAAGTCAGAAGGAAATCAATCGGCTGTATCGTCTGTTAATACTGTTCCGACAGAATCAGAAAATAAGATAGAGATCCTGACGGAGGGGAATTCAGCTTTTATTGAAAAGAATCGAGAGGTCGATTTTCAATTCGAAGAGATTTTAGAATTGATTAAAACCATGAACCAACCCAATATGTCTCCAGAGGATATTGTTGAGAAGTATGGGAAAGCTAGCTCTGGGAGTGTAGATAATCGCGTGGAAGATAGTCAACTGGTGCTGCTTTCATACAAGCTAACAGGAAGAAAAGGAGTTGTTAATATGCATCTTAGGAGTACTGGAGGAGGAATGGAGCTCTCTACGGTATCTGCCGATTTCCTCCAGAATGCTGAGGCATCGATTACGAAGACAGTTGATGATTATCGGTCGCTCATTCCCAAAAGTGATCGAGAAGGAATGGAAGTCAAGCAAGCCATAGAAGAACTGGGGATGCCTAAGAGTATTTATGCTCATAAACCAGTTAAGGGCAAAGTTGATTCACTTCTTCTTGAATATTCAACCACGGACAATATGACAGTTTCTTTGTTTTTTTACGAAGTGAATGGGCTTTACCGTCTAAAAAGTATGATGACAAGCACAGTCTGAGAGCCTAGACTGGAGAGCGCGGAATTTTTTCTTAAATAGACAAGGATAGAAAGATGGGAAAAAGAGATTTAGAAAAATTACGAAGGGAACATAAGGGAAAATTTAGCAGAACTAGGGCACCCTTAAAACGAGAGTCTAGGGAAGGGTCTAGTTTGCTAGATGAAACAAATCTCAAGGAAGGCACAAGGCAGGTACCAAAGTCAACTTTTAAGAGAACCGCAAAGTTTAAACACAAATCACCATTTTTCAAGCTAGTGAGTGCTCTAGCCCTGATTGGCCTTGTTATCGGCCTACTTGTCTTAATCGGGAATTGGACCAATTCTTACAGAAAGAATCCGTTTGTAAGAACAGAAGCAAAATATTCTTCTTCAAATGCCGAAGTTTTGGATTGGGAACCAAGGGATTTTATAAAGTATAAGATTGAAGAGGACGAGGATAAAAATATAACAGTATCCAATTTTGTTCGTCAACATGGTTTAGCTAAAAGCAGCGATGAAACGGTGATTGGCAAGAAGGATAAATTATTATCACTGATCTATGATTTGAAGGGAGGAGGCTTTGCCGTCCTTCAATTCTGGGATGTTGGTTCAGGTCTACATCTTACTAGCATAGCTTATAATATTTATCAACATGAGGATTTGACAGGGGAACGGCTTTCCTTCCTTAAGGGAATGACATCAGATGAAGAAAATGGCATTACTGATCTAGAAGTGATAGAACATTTGGGACTTCCCAACAACTACTACAAAGCAGTGGTGAAAGGATATTACAGTATGTCTATGGGCTATGGGGCAGAGGATAAAACCTTCTTCCATTTAAACTTTGTAAAGGGCAAGGACGGACAATTTCATTTGAATAAAGTTCAAGAGACTAAATAGCATACTAGCTGCTAATAAAGTCCTAACTGTATAGCCGAATTGTGTTATAATAGAGAAATAAAAAAGATAGGAGAGGGACTTTTCTCCCCCAACAAAGAATAGAAAGAACAAAGAGGTGACGCCATGTCTGCTACGAAAATGAACGCTCAAGAAATTATCACATTTATCGCTGATGCCAAGAAAAAGACTCCTGTCAAGGTAACCTTTGATGGAGAATTGCACGGTTCAATTCCTTGGTCTGTTGTGAAGTTAGGCAATGTTCTTTTTGGAGACTGGGAAGAAATCAAGCCGCTCCTAGTGAACTTAGAGGAAAACAAGACCTATGTCGTAGAGCAGGATGCCCGCAACTCAGCGGTGCCGCTTTTGGACAAGCGCGATATCAATGCCCGTATTGAGCCGGGCGCTATTATCCGTGACCAAGTCGAAATTGGTGACAATGCTGTCATCATGATGGGAGCAGTCATCAATATTGGTGCAGAGATTGGCGCTGGAACTATGATTGATATGGGTGCCATTTTAGGTGGCCGAGCTATTGTCGGCAAAAATAGCCACGTCGGTGCTGGTGCGGTTCTGGCGGGAGTTATTGAGCCAGCTAGTGCTGAGCCAGTTCGGGTTGGAGACAATGTGCTGATTGGTGCCAATGCGGTTGTGATTGAAGGAGTGCAAATTGGCAGTGGTTCTGTTGTTGCGGCTGGTGCGATTGTGACCCAGGATGTTCCGGAAAATGTAGTAGTTGCTGGCGTTCCGGCACGAGTTATCAAGACCATTGACGAGAAGACCCAGCAGAAGACAGCTCTGGAAGACGCTCTGCGTACTCTTTAATATTGGTTAAAAGATAGCCGCCCTTGAACTTCATCGGGGGCGGTCTGACTCTTTGTTTGCTCTGACAAGATTTTAAAGGAAAGAAAAATGCTTGATTATCTGAACATTCGCCGTGATTTACACCAGATACCAGAAATCGGTCTGGAAGAATACAAGACCCATGCCTACCTGATGCAGGTCATTGATGGACTGACAGCAGGTCTAGACTTTGTGGAAATCCGAACTTGGCGGACGGGTATTTTGGTCTTTATCAAGGGAAGTTCACCGGATAAGACGATTGGCTGGCGGACAGATATTGATGGTCTGCCGATTGTGGAGGAGACCGGACTGGACTTTGCCAGCACTCATGAAGGTCGGATGCATGCCTGCGGACACGATATGCACATGACGGTCGCTCTAGGCCTGCTGGAGCAAGCTGTGAGCGCTCAGCCTACCCACAATCTGCTCTTTCTCTTTCAGCCTGCTGAGGAAAATGAAGCTGGCGGAATGCTCATGTACGAAGACGGTGCCTTGGGCGACTGGTTGCCAGATGAGTTTTATGGTCTCCATGTGCGGCCAGATCTCAAGGTCGGCGATATTGCGACTAACAGAGGAACGCTTTTTGCTGGTACCTGTGAAGTCAAGCTGACCTTTAAGGGGAAAGGAGGTCATGCGGCCTTTCCTCATGAAGCCAACGATGCTTTGGTGGCGGCTAGCTACTTTATCACCCAGGTGCAGACCATTGTCAGCCGCAATGTCGATCCGATCGAGGGGGCAGTTGTGACCTTTGGTTCGCTCCATGCTGGCACGACCAACAATGTCATCGCAGAAACAGCCTTTTTGCATGGCACCATTCGGACTCTGACTCAGGAGATGAGCATCTTGACTCAGAAGCGCTTACGGGAAATAGCAGAGGGCATAGCCCAAAGTTTCGATCTGGAATTGGACTTGGAGCTTAAACAAGGTGGCTACCTACCTGTAGAAAATCATCCTGGCCTGGCAGACGAATTGATGGGCTTTTTCCAGAAGGAAGAAGGAGTGCAGCTGATTGATATTGCGCCGGCTATGACAGGCGAGGACTTTGGTTATCTGCTCAGCAAGGTCAAGGGCGTCATGTTCTGGCTGGGAGTGGACAGTCCCTATGCCCTCCATCATCCCAAGATGACACCGGACGAGGCAGCACTGCCCTTTGCTATTGGAAAGATTTGGAAATTCCTAGATTATAAAATCAACGAAAGATAAGAAAAGAGGGGACTGGCTGTATGAAAAAAGAGCTGAGACAAACTGTACTAAAGCAAATGAAGAAACTTTCGGGAAAAGAAAAAGAGCAGGCAGATAGCTGGCTGACCCAGCACTTGCTCAGTTCAGGAGCTTATCAAGAAGCTCAGGTCATCGCTACTTATCTTTCTATGCCGCATGAAGTCTCAACTGCATCCTTTATCGAGCAGGCTCAGTTGGATGGCAAGCGGGTTTTAGTGCCTAAGACCTATGGCCAGGGTCGGATGATATTTGTGGACTATGATGAAAGTCGCCTGCAAAAAAGCTCTTTTGGTCTGCTGGAGCCGATAAGTGAAGAGGCTGTAGATAAGACAGAAATTGATCTGATTCATGTGCCAGGTGTGGTCTTCAATTCTCAAGGCTTTCGGATTGGTTACGGAGGCGGCTACTATGACCGTTATCTGGCTGATTATGAAGGAGCAAGCATCAGCACCGTTTATGCAGTCCAGCAGGCAGAATTTCTACCAGCTCAACATGATGTTGCGGTAAAGGAGTTACTTATTTATGAAGCAAATCTTTGATAGAGACTATCCTGTGACAAGCATCCTGCTTATCCTGACGAGCCTTGTTTTTGTCTTGATGTTTCTTTCCTACGGTTTTCAATACAGCAGTTCCGAAGCCTTGTATTACTTCGGAGCTGTGCGTGGTTACACGATTCAAGCGTTGCCGGAGCAGTTTTGGCGGGTTTTTGCTGCTATTTTTATCCATATTGGTTTGGAGCATTTTGTGGTCAATATGCTGACGCTCTACTTTCTTGGTCGACAGATTGAGGCTATCTTTGGCTCATGGAAATTTTTGATACTCTACCTGATGTCAGGAGTGATGGGGAATTTATTTGTTGTCTATTTTTCACCCAATAGCTTAGCAGCTGGAGCTTCTACTGCTCTTTTCGGCCTTTTTGCTTCCGTTGTCGTGCTTCGTTATGCTACGCGAAACTACTATCT
This sequence comes from Streptococcus sp. SC1, assembly GCF_030272855.1. Classification (NCBI taxonomy): domain Bacteria; kingdom Bacillati; phylum Bacillota; class Bacilli; order Lactobacillales; family Streptococcaceae; genus Streptococcus; species Streptococcus sp. SC1. Next base: position 208,740 of record NZ_JAQCMU010000001.1, read on the forward strand.
GCAGCAGCTGGGTCAGTCCTATATGAGCCTGCTAGCTGTCAATCTGGTCATGAGTTTTCTACCGGGAATTAGCCTTGCAGGTCACTTGGGCGGTCTAGTCGGCGGAGCTTTAGGAGCTGTGATCTTACCAGTATCGGGAGAGCGCTACGCTTTTAGCAAGACTCAACGATTTTTAGCACTGGCAGCCTACCTTGGAGTAGCAGCTATTTTGATTTTTCTGACTTTTCAACGACCAATTTTTTAAGAAATGAATTCAATTACCGCTTTTTAAAGTGGTATTCTTTTTATAAATATGATTTCTATAAAGCAAGGGATTTTACTTTAAAGGCTCATAATAAGTCATAAATCAGGAATAAACTAGGAATGTTTCTATCTCTACTTTTTCATTAATGTATGTTTTCTCTATTTTCTATCTGTAAAAGGTATAAAAAAACATTTTTGTAAGCGCTTGCAAAAAGATCTAAAAAGGACTATACTAGAACTATAAACATCAGGGGTATTCCCCAAAAATAAAAAGGAGTTCATAATGAAGAAGACAATCTTTAAAATTGCTATTTCATTAATGGCAATCATGCTCTTACCTATCCAAGCTGTGCAAGCCTGCTGTGGCTTCATTATTGGTCGGCATTTGACCAAGGATGGATCAACACTTTTTGGTCGGACAGAAGACTATCCTTACTACCCGAATGGTGGCAAGCATAACAAAAACTATGTTGTTGTGGAAGCTAAGAAATATAAGGAAGGCGACCAGATTGTGGATGAGTCCAATGGTTTCACCTATCCACGTGCAGCCAGCGAAATGAAATATACTGCAACCTATGATTCTGCGCGTGGTGATGGTAGTAACGGTGCTTTTGGAGAACATGGCTTTAATGAAGCAGGTGTTTCTATGTCGTCCACAGTCACAGCAATTCCAAATAAGAAGGTTCTTGAAAAAGACCCTCTGAAAGCAGATGGCTTGGCAGAAGCTGCTATGTTAGATGTGATTTTGCCTCGTGCCAAAACAGCTCGTGAAGCAATCGAGTTGCTTGGAAAAGTCATTCAAGAAAAGGGCTCTGCTGAAGGGAATACAGTGGTGGTTGCCGATCAAAAAGAGACTTGGTACATGGAAATCTTGTCTGGGCACCAATACGTAGCCGTGAAAGTGCCTGAAGATAAGTACGCAGTATTTGCTAATACTTATTACCTTGGCCATGTAGATTTGAAGGACAAAGAAAATGTTATTGCTTCTGAAGATGTAGAGAAAGTAGCCAAAGAAGCAGGAAACTACAAGACAGATAAAGATGGCAATTTCCACATTGCTAAATCATATGGACCTGAAAAATACGCAGAAGGCGACCGTTCTCGTACGTATGCAGGAATCACACTGCTTGATCCAAAATCTAAAATTACTTACGAAGATGAGGAGTACGAACTTTTCCGCTCTCCAACAGATCCAAACAAGAAATTCACTCTTGAAGATGCCTTTGCTTTGCAACGGAACCGCTTTGAACATCTGAATGGCCGTTTCGTACCGGATGATCAAATTGGCGTTAAGAAACAAGGTGATGATGGGGCTAATGATGCTGTTCGGAAAGATCAGTACAAATACGCTTTAGGCAATGAAAATGTTATCGATGCCCATGTCTACCAAATTGATCCGAAACTGCCAAAATCTTTCGGTGGTAAAGTTTGGCTCGGCTTGGGACCATCACGTAATACACCATACGTGCCTTTCTACGGTAACGTTCAGGATACTTACAAGGCCTTCAAACCACAGACAGCTACTTATGATCCAAACTCATGGTACTGGACAGTATGGCACATTGACCAAATGGCTATCAAGAACCAAGATATCTTTGGAAAGAGTGTTCAAGACCATTGGAAACTGATGGAAAAACAATTTATCGCTGATCAAGAGAAAAAAGATATTGAGAACTATTCGCTGAAAGATCAACCAGATGCTGCGAAGGCTGCTGAAGGTAAAGTAACTAAAGATTCTCTTGAAATGTCAGATCGACTTTTCCAACACTTCAAGGACTATGAAAAGATGATGGAAAAACGTTTAGAAGCTGCTGGACGTAAGTCTGATCCTTATCGTGCTTCACAACCAGACGATAAACAAGATCCATCAACACCTGAAAAACCGGATACTCCGAAGCCACCACAAAAACCACAAATTACGGATGATGCAAATAAAACTATCATCCCAGCACCAGATTATACTGCTGCTCCTCCGACACATGATATTCCTGCCAATGCAGAAGGCAATCCAAACAATCGCTTTGGATATGCAGCTAAAGCAAATGTGCAAGTTTTTGGACAACCAGCTGTTCGTACTGAAGTGCCTCAAGTACAAAGCCCGACTCCTCAAGTACCAAGTCAGGCTACACAAATAACAGTTGCGAATGCAGAAGGCAATCCAAATAATCGTTTTGGTTATGCGGCAAGTTCGGAAGGTGGAAAAAATTTCAAGAATGTAGAATCATTCCCTAACACTAACTACTCTTCCAACCAAGACAATAAGTAAGTGAATAACTTATAAGAAAACACCTAGATTTACTAGGTGTTTTTCTGTACGATGATAAAAGCTGACGCATTAGCTAATCTATTGCTTGTGCACTTCTATTATTTTTTCGTTTTCTTATCTAATTTTTTGCCTAAATCAATAATGTACTGTTTCAAATCGTCTTTGACTTGAGGGTGTTTGAGTGCGTAATCAATAGAAGTTTTCATGAAGCCAAACTTGTCGCCGACATCATAGCGGTCGCCTTTGAATTCACGGGCAAAAACGCGCTGAGTCTTGTTGAGGGTATCAATGGCATCAGTCAGTTGAATTTCATTGCCAGCTCCGGGAGTTTGTTTTTCCAAGATTTCAAAAATTTCTGGCGTTAGCAGGTAGCGTCCGATAATGGCCAAATCACTTGGCGCATCCTCTGGTGCTGGTTTTTCAACAAATTTTTCAACGCTGTAGAGGCCGTTGACACCTTCGCCTTGCGGTGCAATAACGCCATAAGCAGAGACTTCTTCGTGAGGAACCTGCATAACTGCAATGGTAGATGCGTGGGTTGCTGCGTAGTCATCCATGAGTTGTTTGGTGAGTGGCACTGCCTTGTCATTGGTAATGTCCATCAAATCATCACCTAGCATGACCACAAAAGGTTCATTTCCGACGAAGGCCTTGGCTTGAAGTACGGCGTCCCCGAGTCCACGTGGGTGACTCTGACGGATGAAATGCAAGCCAATACCAGTGGTCTCATCCACCAACTTGAGCAAGTCGTTCTTGCCCTTTTCCTTGAGGTTATATTCTAGTTCGAAGTTGGAGTCAAAGTGGTCCTCGATGGAGCGTTTTGACTTCCCTGTGACAACCAAAATGTCTTTGATTCCAGATTTAAGAGCTTCTTCGACGATAAACTGAATAGTTGGTTTGTCAACGATTGGCAGCATTTCCTTGGCCAGTGCCTTAGTGGCTGGCAAGAAGCGGGTTCCGAGACCGGCTGCAGGGATGACTGCTTTTCTGACTTTTGGCATAAATTTCTCCTTTATAAAAAATACTATGAATTAAGACCACTCATTTTCAGCTTTGAATTCGTTATTCATCATATCATGAATGGCATCTTTGATATCATGGCCGTCATAGATAACCTTGTAGATGGCCTGAGTGATAGGCATATAGACACCGAGCTCCTGAGCTAGTTCGTAAGCAGCCTTGGTGGTAGAGATTCCTTCGATAACCATGCCCATGTTGGCTTCAATATCAGCAAGTTTTTCGCCGCGACCCAGTGCATCGCCGGCCCGCCAGTTGCGAGAGTGGACAGAAGTTCCTGTGACAATCAAGTCGCCGACACCAGAAAGACCGCTGTAAGTCAGGGGGCTGGCACCAAGCTTGACACCAAGCCGGGTAATTTCAGCAAGCCCGCGTGTGATGATGGCAGCTTTGGCATTGTCACCGTAGCCCAGTCCGTGGAGAGCACCAGCTCCAACTGCGATGATGTTTTTCAGAGCACCTGCTGTTTCCACTCCGACGACATCGGTATTGGTGTAGAGGCGGAAGTAATGGTTGCTAAAGAGCTCCTGCACATATTTAGCGGTTTCAAGATCCTTAGATGCTGCGGTAATCAAGGTAATATCGCGGACGATAGTTTCTTCAGCGTGGCTAGGTCCTGAAACAACGACAATCTCGCTGCGCAAATCTGCAGGGATTTCTTCTTCCAGAATAGTCGAGATCCGTTTGTGGCTATTAGGTTCTAATCCCTTGGATGCGTGCAAGATTTTTACCTTGTGATCCAAGGTTTGCGCAATTTGTTTGGCTACCAGACGGGTCACCTTGGTCGGCACGACAAAAAGCACAGCATCTACGTTCTCTAGAGCATCGTTCAAGTCATGATAAGCCTTGATTTCTTCGCTTAGAACCACATCTTTGAAATAGCGTTTGTTAGTATGCTGGTTATTGATCTCGTCAATCTGCTCTGCAATATTGCCCCAAATTCGGACTTCATGGCCATTATCATTGAGGACTTGCGACAGAGCCGTTCCCCAAGAGCCAGGGCCAATCACAGCAATTCGTTGTTTATCCATCTTTTCTCCTTGTACGAGACCTATAAAAGGACTCAGTCAATTTAGAGTTATTTATTATATTGTACCATATAATAACTGAAATTTCTTACTTGACATTGTTTTTATCTATGATATAGTAAGGAAGCTAAACAAAGTTAAAAATCTACGAGGAGGAATTATGTTCAGAAAAGCTTTATCAGCCTATAAATTATTTATCTTTTTATCTCTTCTTATGACATCGCTGATGCTAGCTAGCTCGCTGTTGCAGCCCCTGTATCTCAAAGATGTCTTGAATGCTCTTTTGTCAGGAAACCGGGAAGAAATCTATCGTTTAGGGGCTTGGTTGCTGGGTTTTGGTTTGGTTGGCTTGCTTGCTGGCGGGGCAAATGTGACCCTGGCAGCCTATATTGCGCAAGGTGTGTCGTCAGATTTACGGGAAAAAACCTTTCGGAAAATCCAGACCTTCTCTTATGCCAATATTGAACAGTTCAATGCGGGGAATCTCGTCGTCCGCATGACCAATGACATCAACCAAGTACAAAATTTGGTCATGATGATGTTTCAGATTTTATTCCGCCTACCTATTTTATTTTTAGGTTCCTTTATTTTGGCGGTGGTGACCATTCCTTCCTTGTGGTGGGTCATTGTCCTGATGGTCTTTTTGGTCTTCTTTTTGACAGGAGTGATGATGGGCTTGATGGGGCCACGCTTTGCCAAATTCCAAGTTCTCTTAGAAAAGATCAATGCGATTGCCAAAGAAAATCTGCGTGGCGTCCGTGTCGTCAAATCTTTCGTGCAGGAGAGAGAGCAGTATCAGAAATTTACGCAAGTTTCAGATGAACTTTTGGAGCAAAATCTCTTTATTGGTTATGCCTTTTCGATTGTTCAACCGATGATGATGATCGTCGGCTACGGGGCTGTCTATCTGACTATGTGGCTCTTGTCTAGCATGATACAGATGGATCCAGGCTTAGTTAGCTCGATTGTCTCTTTCATTTCTTACTTGAATCAAATCATGTTTACCATCATCATGGTTGGCTTTCTGGGCAATACCGTTACGCGTGCCATGGTATCGATTCGGCGGATCAAGGAGGTCTTGGATACAGAGCCAGCGATGACTTTCAAGAATGAAGCTGAAGAAGATTTGGAAGGTAGTCTGGTATTTGACCATGTGACCTTTACCTACCCAACAGATACAGAGCCCATGCTCAAGGATATTAGCTTTGAAGTCAAACCGGGAGAGATGATTGGTGTCGTCGGAGCGACGGGAGCAGGGAAATCAACTCTGGCCCAGCTCATTCCGCGTCTTTTTGATCCTCAGGAAGGCTTCATCAAAATTGGTGGCAAGGACTTGCGAGACATTAGTGAAGCTTCGCTGAGAAAAAATGTCTCCATCGTTCTGCAAAAAGCTATTTTATTTAAGGGGACGATTGCGGACAATCTGCGTCAAGGAAAGCAAAATGCTAGCCTGCCAGAGTTAGAACAGGCGGCGCGCATTGCTCAGGCAAGCGAGTTTATCAATCGCATGGAAGATACCTACAACAGCCAAGTCGAAGAACGGGGAAATAATTTCTCTGGCGGACAAAAGCAAAGAATGTCCATCGCGCGTGGTGTTGTCAGCAATCCCAATATTCTTATCTTGGATGACTCGACTTCAGCTCTGGATGCCAAGTCCGAAAAGCTGGTTCAGGAGGCACTGAACAAGGATTTGAAGGGAACTACAACCATCATTATTGCCCAGAAGATTAGCTCTGTTGTCCATGCGGACAAGATTTTGGTGCTAGATCAAGGACGCTTGATTGGCCAAGGTAGACACGCAGACTTGGTTGCTACAAATGATGTCTACCGAGAAATTTATGAGACACAAAAAGGAAAGGAGGACTAATATGAAGACAGCAAAATTTTTCTGGCAATATTTTAAAGAATATAAATTGGCCTTTTTGGTCGTCATGATTATGATTATCATCTCGACGGTTTTACAGGTTCTCTTTCCGATTTTTACTGGTCTCGCCATCAGTGAGCTGCTGGAGTTGGGCAGTGCTTTTGCGAGTGGCAAGCTTGCTTCAGGCGATGTTTCAGCCTTTGCCGCTTTTCAAGGAATCATGTGGAATTTAGCGCTGGCTTTTATCTTCCTTTCGCTATCGAGCTTGATTTACATGCTGTTGATGAGTCGGATCATTTCCTACTCAACCAATGAAATGCGTAAGGGGCTCTTTGGGAAATTGGCTCGCTTGACCGTTTCCTTCTTTGACCGCCATCAAGACGGGGATATCTTGTCGCGTTTTACCAGCGATTTAGATAATATCTTGCAGGCTTTCAACGAGAGTCTAGTCCAAGTGATGAGCAACATCGCTCTTTACATCGGCCTGATTATCATCATGTTTATGCGGCATGCGACCCTGGCTTGGGTGACGATTGCCAGTACGCCAGTAGCCATCATTGTCTTGGTGTCTATCGTCAAGCTGGCTCGCAAGTACACCGACTTGCAGCAAAAAGAAGTCGGTCAGCTCAATGCTTATATGGATGAGACGATTTCGGGTCAGAAGGTAGTCATTGTGCAGGGAATGCAAGAAGAAGTCATCAAAGGCTTTGTCCAGCAAAATGATAAGGTTCGGTCAGCTACTTTCAAAGGACGCGCTTTTGCTGGCTTGCTCTTTCCTGTCATGAACGGAATGAGCCTGATCAATACGGCTATCGTGATTTTTGTAGGTTCAGCCATTATGCTCAATGATCCTAATGTGAAGACCTCAGTAGCCATTGGTCTGATTTCAACCTTTACACAGTTTTCTCAACAATACTATCAGCCTATCATTCAGGTTGCGGCAAGCTGGGGAAGCCTGCAGCTGGCTTTCACTGGTGCGGATCGGATTCAGGAAATGTTTGATGCGCCTGAGGAAGTGCGCCCTCAGAATGCACCAGCCTTTACCGAGCTGAGAGAAGGCGTCGAGATAAAGCATGTGGATTTCTCTTATGTCGAAGGTAAGCCGATTTTGAAGGATGTTTCCATCTCAGCGCCAAAAGGCAAGATGATAGCTGTTGTAGGACCGACAGGATCGGGCAAGACGACCATTATGAACCTGATCAATCGTTTTTACGATGTGGATAAGGGCAGTATCGAATTTGACGGGCGCGATATCCGAGACTATGACTTGGATAGTTTGCGCAGTCATGTAGGTATCGTTTTGCAAGATTCTGTCTTGTTCAGCGGAACCATTCGAGACAATATCCGATTTGGAGTGCCGGATGCCAGTCAGGAGATGGTTGAAATTGCTGCGCGTGCTACCCATATTCACGAGTATATTGAAAGCTTGCCTGATCAATACGATACAATCGTAGATGATGATCAAAACATCTTTTCAACAGGTCAAAAGCAATTGATTTCGATCGCTCGAACCCTTTTGACCGATCCTCAAGTGCTGATCTTGGATGAGGCTACCTCCAATGTTGATACGGTGACTGAGAGCAAGATCCAGAGTGCGATGGAGGCTATTGTGGCAGGCCGAACCAGCTTTGTCATTGCTCACCGCTTAAAGACTATATTGAATGCAGACCAGATTATTGTCTTAAAAGATGGGGAAGTCATTGAAAGAGGCAATCATCATGAATTGCTGCATCTAGGCGGCTTCTATTCTGAGCTCTACCACAATCAATTTGTGTTTGAATAAATATATACAGAAACGGAGATATTCCATGAGGATACCTTCGTTTTTTGTTTTTGATATTCATTTATCTTGCCCTAAAAATCAGAAGATAAAAAAGTTTGTCGTTTATCCTCTGATTGATTAGAGGATTCAAGAAACGTTTTGCTTTTTCGCTTGATTATAATATAATAAACGTAGGTGAACTGTTAATAAGTATAGGTGACTAGGAGATGGGAATGGGATTAAGTAAGGGGAAAAAGAGGATTCAGACTTGCCAGAAATGTGCTCTCTGGTCTATTTTTGTGCTGGTAATCTGTTGCCTTACTTTTATTTATTCTAAGGCTAGTATGCCCGATAGCAATCAAATGAAAATCGGGGCGACCTATATGACCATGAACAATGATTTTTATCAAACCTTGAATGCTGAATTGGAGAAAAAAACCAATCAACAGGGGAGTCGGCTCTATGTTCGTGATTCGGAGTTAGATGAGAAAAAGCAGAGCCAGCAAATTGCTTATTTTATCAAAGAAAAAGTGGATGTCATCGTCATCAACCCAGTAAAGAGTGATAGCCCAGATATCATCAGTGCTCTGAATGAAGCTAAAAAAGCTGGCATCCGCATTATCGTGGTAGATGCGCCGATGAGCAAGCAAGTAGCCGTTGATACGACTATCGTGTCGGATAACTATCAAGCGGGAGTTTTGATTGCTAAAGATATGATGGGTCGGCTTTCTGAGGCAGATATTCTCTTGCTTGAACACCAGAATGCCATCTCAGCTATGGATCGGCTACAGGGCTTTCTGGATACGATCAAGGGACATCCAAGCTATCGAATCGTTTCTCAGCTGGAGACTTTGGGACAGACCGAAGAAAGCATGCCCCAGGTCAAAAATGCCTTGGATAATGGCTTAGAATTTAACGTCGTCATGGCTCTTAATGATCGTGCTGCAATCGGTGCCTTGGCAGCAATCAAAGATCAAGGTGTCACAGAAAAAATTTATATTTATGGAGTTGACGGTTCTCCAGATATTAAGAATTTTTTAGCCAATACGAACGACATTCAAGGAACGGTGGCCCAATCGCCTATTCAGATGGGACGAAAGGTGGCAGAAGTGATTGAGCTGCTGCGGGAAAAGAAATCCTGTGACAGCCAGTATCTGATACCAGTCCGCTTGATAAACAAGGACAATATCAGCGAGTATACAGTTACAGGGTGGCAGTAATGAAACCAAACAAAAGCATTTTTTACAGTAAAATAGCTCTGATGGTCATCAATTTTATAGCCATTGTCTATAATGCTTCGATTTACCTCTTTGCAACCAATTATGTCGTAACAAGAGGCTTCAGTCACTCGCTTTTGGAACGCTTAGATGCCATTCCAGGATCTCCCAGTTTCATTTTTCTGATTTCCATTATTTTTTATGCTTGCCTATTGCTGGTGATGTACTATCGGGAAAAGCATCCCAATCAGCTATCCGTTTACGATAAAGTGACCATGATTGAGATTTTGCTGATGTTGGTCATCTTTACTGCCCTGCATTCGTCTTACAATGGGTTGATTCTTCTTGTTTTTGCAGATATTTTCTATGGCTCCAAAGAGTTCAATGCTTCCAAGGACAAAAAATATTGGTTTTCCTTTATTATTTTGAGTTTCAGCATGTTGCTATTGTCAAACTACGACCTGCTGTCGCTCTTTGTCAAACTGCCTTCATTGGATACCTATATTCGTTTTTATCCAGAATCTATACGTTTGCTGTTGCTTTTTGGTAAGAATTTTCTTTTCTCCCTCAATATTGTAGTCTTTATGATTTCCTTGCTCTTTTATATCATGTCGGCGATTACAGAGCGGCACCGGATTGAGGAGGAGCTTCGCATGGCTTCTCAGGCCAATCGGGAGTTGAACAGCTATCTAGCCTTATCAGAAAAAATTGCTGAAGACCGAGAAAGAAAACGGATTGCCCGTGAGATTCATGATACACTAGGACATGCCCTGACGGGCATCTCAGCGGGAATTGATGCCATCAAGGTTCTAGTGGACATTGACACCGAGCGGGCCAAGGAGCAGCTTAACAATGTCTCGGTTGTTGTTCGTGACGGGATTCGGGATGTTCGCGGCTCGCTCAATAAAATGCGGCCGGGAACTTTGGAGAATAATAGTCTGAAAGAGGCTTTGCTAAAGATTATCCGAGAGTATGAGGCAATTTCCAATTTGGATATTCATTTTCTCTATGAATGGGATACTATCGATTTAGATATTGCCAAAGAAGATATTGTTTTCCGCATCATTCAAGAGTCAATTACGAATTCGGTGCGTCATGGCCATGCTAGGACTATTTGGATTGAGTTGTTAGAAAAAGAAAATTATATTATGATTATTCGAGATGATGGTGTAGGTTTTGATGAATTGCACTATGGCTATGGTCTGAAGCAAATGCAGGAACGGTTGGCTATTATCGGTGGGAAGGTTCATTTTGAAAATCGAGATGGCTTTTATACCTACATTGAAATCCCTAAAATAGGAGGTTGGAATGATTAAAGTTTTAATTGCAGACGATCAGGCCTTGATTCGTGAGTCTCTGCAAATCATCCTGTCCGCTCATGCTGACATCGAGGTAGTCGGGACAGTTGGAGACGGCAAGGAAGTTCTGGAAAAGCTTCATCGGGTACGCCCAGATGTGATTTTGATGGATATTCGTATGCCGGTCATGGACGGTGTACTCTGTACCAAGGCTGTCAAGGAGCAGTATCCAGATGTTAAGATTATCATTCTGACGACCTTTGACGATGATGAATTTATCTTCTCTGCTCTCAAATATGGCGCGTCTGGTTATATTCTCAAAGGGGTTTCGACAGAAGAGCTTCACGAAGCCATTCAGACAGTCTATCGGGGCGGAGCTATGATTAATCCTAATATTGCCACCAAGGTCTTCAAAATCTTTTCACAGATGGCCCAGTCCAACTTTGCTATCACGGTGTCAGAGGAAAATGTAGAGGACATGAGCCGGACGGAGTGGAAGATTATCCAGCAGATTGGCTTTGGGATTTCTAATAAGGAGATTGCAGCCAAGCTTTATCTGTCGGAAGGGACCGTACGCAACTACCTATCAGGGATTCTATCTAAACTGAATCTGCGTGATCGAACTCAGCTGGCTATCTGGGCCGTACAGACCGGAGTCACCCAGCGAGACTTTAGCAAGGGAAGTGACAAATGAAGTGGCGACTTAGACATTTGGTTGTTCTTGTTTTGGTTCTTGTTTCAGGTATTTTAAGCTTTGCACTTTGGTCGTCTAGTCATGAAAAAGTCCTACGCATCGGTGTCTATGCGGGCTCTAGCTGGGATGTTCCAAATAGTCGTGAAAACAAGGCCATGGACAGCCTGATTAAAAAGTTTGAAAAGGCACATCCTCATGTCAAGGTTGTTTACGAAAGCGGGATTCCCAAGAAGGATTACGCTGACTGGTTGGCAGAGCAGGTCTTAAAAGGCGAACAGCCGGATCTTTTCATGGTACCGGAAAACGACTTTAGCATGTTGGCCTCGGCTGGTGCCCTCAAATCCTTGGATACCCTCCTAACGGATGATGAACGGACAGCCTTTTATCCCGTCGCTTATGAAGCTGGGCAATATCAGGGAGTCAGCTATGCTCTTCCAGTTGAGAGCAATCCTATCATGATGTGTGTCAATAAAGACCTGCTTGAAAAAGAAGGAATCAGCATTCCTGAGTCAGGCTGGACTTTGGCGGATTTCTATGAGATTTGCAAAAAAGTAACCAAGGATACCAATGGCGATGGCGTGGTAGATCAGTACGGTATTACAGATTACACTTGGCAGCAAGCTCTGATAGCTTACGGCGGCCATCTTACCGATAAATCAGGTATCAATGTAGACAGCCCAGAGATGCATCAAGCATTGGCCTTTATGAGCAAGCTAGACATGCTCAGCCAGCATTATAAGGTGACTTCTCATGACTTTGACGAGGGGCGAGTGGCCTTCTATCCTATGAGTCTAGCCCAGTATCGGACCTACAAGCCTTATCCTTATCATGTTGCTAAATATTCTAGCTTTTCTTGGACCTGTATCCCGATGCCGACAGCCAATAGCAAGGTGATGGGAACACAGGTCAAGACTTCCCTCTTTGGCATGTCTTCCAACACTAAGCAAGAGAAACTGGCTTGGGAATTTATGCTCTTGTTGTCACAGGACAAAGAGAGCCAGCAGACCTTGTTTGAAAAATCACAGGGAACTTCAGTCTTGCCCTCTGTAGTGAAAAGTCAACAAACTAGAAAAATCTTGCAGGCAGATGACTTCGGCTTGGATTCTCTGACTTCTGAGAGGCTAGATAGTATGATGGAGCGTTCTATCATAGATATTGGACAAGAAGTTGATCGGCAGACCTTGGAAAGACTTGATTATTTGATTAAGGAAGCTCTGGGAAATCAAGAGATTGACAGTGCCTTGCCGAGCATTCAAAGAGAAATAGAAAGCAGATAATTTTCTGCTTTCTTTTTTATTTCTAATTAAGTCAGAAAAAAAGCCAAGGATGACTAGACCAATATGACATTTGTCACATCTAAACTCACATTTGTCATCTTTTCAAAGTGACATTTGACAATAGGGAAGCGATTTCATTTTGTGTACAATAGAATCAAGAAAATAAGGAGGCAGGAAAGATGAAATATCTTGTACTGGTCAGTCATGGGGGGCTAGCTGAAGGCGTACAGAGCTCCTTGAAGATGTTTGCTGGTGATAAAACAGACCAAATCATCGCTGTGGGTCTGAAAGAGGGAAAATCAGTCGATGATTTTGCTCTCGATTTCCGTCAAGCCTTGGCAGGTTTAGAAGCAGATGATTCAGTCTTGGTTTTAGCCGATATTGTCGGAGGAAGTCCTCTAACAACGGCGGCTAGTGTCCTAGCAGAATTAGGCAAATTGGATTCGGCAGTCATTCTTGGAGGGCTGAATCTGACAATGGGGCTCACTGGGCTTGTGATGAAGGATATGCTGGAAGGCAAAGATCTTGCTCAGACGATTCTTTCAGAAGCGACAGCAGCCTTACAGGAGTTTGAAGTCTCATCAGATGACGATGAGGAAGATGACGACATTTAAAAAGTTATTCATTTACTAACTTAGATAGGAGATTCAAAATGGTAGTAACATTTGTACGGATTGACGACCGCATGATCCACGGTCAAACGGTCACTCGTTGGGCTAAGGAATATCCTTGCGATGGGCTGATTGCAGTCAATGATGCAGCAGCCAGCAACAAGGTTTTGATCCAAGCCTATAAAGGGGCTTCTGACAAGAAAACTTTCGTTTGGACTAAGGAAGCCTTCAAGGAAAAATCTGGCAAGGTAACCGAATCTGACAGCCGTTATTTCTTGATTACTAAAAATCCGATTGATATGAAAGAAATTTTGGTGGACCAAGGCTATGTGCCAGGCAATGTCAAAGAAATCATCGTCGGACCAGCCAATGACCGTCCAGGAGCTGTCAAGCTGGGCAACAATCAATCCATCACACAAGAAGAAGCGGAAGCGATCGAAGCGATTGAAAAAGCAGGCTACAAGGTAAAATTCCAGCTGCTTCCAGACGTTTCCATCGGTTACTGGAGTGATTTCAAATCTAAATTTGGTTTTTAAACAGGGGCAGAAGTTAAGCAGGACACGGTTTTGGACTTTCGATAGCCTTGCGGGGCAAGGTCTATTTGAAGGAGTTGGAACCGAGCTCCTGCTACTGCTCGATCTTACTTAAAGGAGAAAGATTATGACAATTTCTTGGTTGCAAGCCGCAATCCTCGGTATCTTTGCTAGTTTATCCTCTATGCCGGGTATGGGTGGCTCAAGTATTGGTAACTATACACTTGGACGTCCGCTTGTCGGAGGACTCGTCTGTGGTTTAATTTTAGGAGATGTGAGCCTCGGTATTATCTGTGGGGTAGCCATGCAGTTGGTGTATATTGCGCTGGTAACACCTGGCGGTACTGTTTCGGCCGATGTCCGTGCAGTTTCTTATATCGGTATTCCTTTGGCAATGGTTGCGATCAAGTCACAAGGGATTTCAGATGCTCAGCAGGCTGCTGACTTTGCAAAATCAATGGGTGTGCTGGTTGGTACACTAGGAACTGTTCTCTTCTACGGAACAGCAACGATGAACTTGGTATGGCAACACATGGGCTGGAAAGCAGTCGAACAGGGAGAATACAAAAAATTGTATGCGGTTGACTGGTATCTGCCATGGGTTTCCCACTTCCTCTTCTCTTTCTTGCCAACACTGATTCTTTGCCGTTACGGTGCTGATGCCGTTACAGCTCTGAAAGATGCCCTCCCAATGGATGGTCTACCAATGAAAACCCTCTTTACAGTAGGTTCTCTCCTTCCATGTGTCGGTATTGCGATTCTCTTGAAACAAATCGTTGAAAAAGTGACAGACTTTGTTCCATTCTTCGTTGGCTTTACCTTGGCTGCCTCACTTGGTCTCAACCTTGTGTCTAGTGCAGTTGTATCACTGATCTTTGCCCTGCTCTTCTATGAAGTACAGATGGCGAAAAATGTCAAAGCTAGTGCTGTGGCAGTAGGTGATTTTGACGATGATGACGAGGAGGATATCTAAGATGGCAACTAAAAAAATATCTAAAAAAACACTGACCAAATCATTCCACCACTGGTACTATGGTCACTTGACCTGCTTCTCTCAAGAGCACATGCAGACTTTTGGTTACTTGACTTCTATGCTACCAATCGTGGAAGAATTGTACGATACAAAAGAAGAGCAAGCACGCTCTATGCACACTTATACAGCCTTCTTCAATACGGAACCTCAGCTGGGTACTCTGGTCGTTGGGATCACAGCTGGTTTGGAAGAAGCGCGTGCCAATGGTGCAGAAGCGGTAAATGACGAAACCATCAACGGACTTCGGGCTGGCTTGATGGGACCGGTTGCTGGTATCGGTGACTCTCTGATCGTTGGAACCTTGATTCCAGTTATTTTGGGGATCTCAATGGGGCTTTCAAATGGAGGTTCACCTGTTGGAGCTATCTTCTATATCCTAGTTTGGAATCTGCTGGCTTATTTCGGTATGCGTTTCGCTTACTTTAAAGGCTATGAATTGGGAGACAAGGCTGTTGAATTTCTAGTAGGAGAACAAGGGCAAGCTATCCGTAAATCTGTTGGGATTGTCGGCGGAATGGTTATCGGTGCTGTTGCAGCGACTTGGGTACCTATCAAAACTGCCTTCCAATTGACCAATCCGGGTGAAAAAGAGCCTTACCTTGTCTTACAAGATAAATTAGATGGTGTTTATCCAGGTCTCTTAACAGCTGTCTTTATCGTATTTTGCTGGTGGCTCATGGCCAAGAAGAACCTTTCTCCAATCAAAGTGATGCTCATTCTAGTTGTTATCGCCTTCCTTGGTGTACTGGCTGGCTTCTTTAATCCAGGTCTCCAATATTAAGAAAAAGAGGGAAAATCATGACAGAACAAGAATTGATTCAAGGCTATGAAACAGAAATTCAATACCAAAAGCATATGATTGAAAATCTCGGACGCTGGTTTAGCCTTTTCTTTGCCATTGCCAGTATCGGTTTTGTCCTGATCTATCTCTTTCATCGAACCAATCTGCTTCTTTTCATCGTAGGAGTCATCTTAGCTGTTTTGGGAATTCTTGTCATGCTGGTCTTTGGCTATGGCATCTACAAGGGTAGACTAAATTTGCAAAAGGTTATTGATGATTTTGAAGAAAAACTGAAGTTAGCTCAATAATATTTCCAATTAATTTCCCCCAAAAACTTTGTCATTCGGCAAAGTTTTTTCTTGACTATTTCTGACCAAGTGATACAATATTAACTATAGATTAGCACTCAGCGTCATAGAGTGCTAAAATTCAATCTTTGGAGGAAAAAGATGTTAAAACCATTAGGTGACCGTGTGGTCTTAAAAGTAGAAGAAAAAGAACAGAAAGTTGGTGGCTTTGTCATTGCTGGCGCAGGACAAGACGCGACAAAAGAAGCAAAAGTCATCGCAGTCGGCCAAGGCATCCGTACGTTGAACGGAGAGCTGGTTGCACTAAGTGTCAAGCCAGGTGATAAGGTTTTAGTTGAAAGCCATGCTGGCATTGAAGTCAAAGATCAAGATGAGAAATTCTTGGTTGTTGGGGAAGCAAGCATTCTTGCAATTGTGGAGTAAAAATCTAAGAAAGAGGTTTAAAAATGGCAAAAGATATTAAATTTTCATCAGATGCACGTAGTGCAATGGTTCGTGGTGTGGATATTTTAGCAGATACTGTCAAGGTAACCTTGGGCCCTAAAGGTCGCAATGTTGTTTTGGAAAAATCTTTTGGTTCACCCCTTATCACCAATGACGGTGTAACCATTGCCAAAGAAATCGAACTGGAAGACCATTTTGAAAACATGGGCGCTAAGCTGGTGTCAGAAGTAGCTTCAAAAACCAACGATATCGCTGGGGACGGAACAACGACTGCTACTGTATTGACCCAAGCTATCGTTCGCGAAGGCATCAAAAACGTGACTGCGGGTGCTAACCCAATCGGTATCCGCCGCGGAATTGAAGCAGCAGTTGCGACTGCTGTCAGCGCTCTGAAAGAAACTGCGATTCCAGTTTCTAACAAGGAAGCAATTGCTCAGGTTGCTGCCGTTTCTTCTCGTAGCGAAAAAGTCGGTGAATACATCTCTGAAGCTATGGAAAAAGTTGGCAACGATGGCGTTATCACTATCGAAGAGTCCAAGGGTATGGAAACAGAGCTGGATGTCGTAGAAGGAATGCAGTTTGACCGTGGCTACCTGTCTCAATACATGGTGACAGATAGTGAAAAAATGGTGGCTGATCTGGACAACCCTTATATCTTGATTACAGACAAGAAAATTTCTAACATTCAAGAGATTCTGCCATTGTTGGAAAGTATTTTGAAAACCAACCGTCCGCTCTTGATCATTGCAGATGATGTGGATGGTGAAGCTCTGCCAACATTGGTTCTTAACAAGATTCGTGGTACCTTTAATGTAGTGGCTGTTAAAGCACCAGGTTTTGGTGACCGTCGCAAGGCTATGTTGGAAGATATTGCCATCTTGACTGGTGGTACAGTGATTACAGAAGACCTTGGTCTGGAGCTCAAAGATGCGACCATTGAAGCGCTTGGACAAGCTTCCAAAGTCACTGTTGACAAGGACAGTACCGTGATTGTAGAAGGCTCTGGTAATCCAGAAGCTATTGCCAACCGTGTGGCGGTTATCAAATCGCAAATTGAAAGTACAACTTCTGAGTTTGATAAAGAAAAACTGCAAGAACGTCTGGCTAAATTGTCCGGTGGTGTGGCGGTGATTAAGGTCGGTGCTGCAACCGAAACCGAACTTAAAGAAATGAAACTCCGTATTGAAGATGCCCTTAACGCGACTCGTGCTGCAGTAGAAGAAGGGATCGTGTCAGGTGGTGGTACAGCCTTTGTTAGCGTATTAGATGCAGTAGCTGACCTTGACTTAACAGGCGATGAAGCGACTGGCCGGAACATCGTCCTCCGCGCTTTGGAAGAGCCTGTCCGTCAAATCGCTTTGAATGCTGGTTTTGAAGGCTCTATCATCATCGACCGCCTGAAAAACTCTGAAGCTGGTACAGGCTTTAACGCAGCGACTGGCGAATGGGTGAACATGATTGAAGCTGGAATCATTGACCCAGTCAAGGTGACGCGCTCAGCTTTGCAAAATGCGGCTTCAGTTGCTAGTCTAATTTTGACAACAGAAGCAGTTGTGGCCAACAAGCCAGAACCTGCGCCAGCAGCACCAGCTATGGATCCAAGCATGATGGGCGGCATGATGTAAGACACATCGAAGAAAGTACAATTTTTTTGAAATCAATAAAGTAAAAAAGACTTCAAACTATTGATCCAAAACAATGGTTTGAAGTCTTTTCATATTGAAAGTAATCAACAATGTTGAAATATAAATGATTTTTAGAAGATGCTTGGAATGATTTTAAATCTGATTATTTCAAAATGGGCTAAGTAACAACTGTTTAAAACTATGAATCATTAAAAAAGTTTCCAATTCGTATAGTTGGAAACTTTTTCTATTATTTTAATGACTAATTGTCTTGAGGTAAAAATTCTGAGATCAAAACTTCTTGACTAATTGTTTCAGATAAAGCTTGTTTAAAAGCTAATTTTCCTAATGAATATAGGATTTGTGGTCTATGGTTGGGAGTTTCAACAGTTGCCCAACTAATAAATGTTCCTGCCCAATAATATAGGGACATTTTTTTCCACTTTCTTCATATCCTTTTATGAGCCCAGCAGCAACTTCATCACTTGTAGCTAATACACCATCGATACGAGCATCTTTTATCAATTGATGAGATACATGTAGGCCATCATTAAAATCGTGGATGTTTCCAACTACCATATGTGGGGTCAATTGTTGACCATAAACATCGTGATAAGCTAATAATGCGGTTTGATAGGTAGCCGATGATTCATTATCTCTTGAAAATAACAAAACTAAGCGCTCCAAGTCTTGTGCTTTCATAGCAGAAAAAGCATCCACAAATGAAGAGTAGCGGTCAAGGTAAGCAGAGGATAGGAGATTAGATTCCTGTAATTTTTCACAAACTACTATGCGTCCATATTTCGCATAGGTTTCAATCATATCAAGACTAATGGCTCTTGAAGTGAAGATTAAAGCGTCAATAGCTTCCTTTTTGAGTTGCTTCAGGTAGGATAGTTCTAATTCTTGGTTGTAATCTGAAGGCATCATAACAAGTTGATAGTCGGTAGCTTTAGCAGCATCTAGGAGACCATTTATTAATTGTGTAAAATACGGGTGGCGCGTGTGTGGAATGACGACACCTATTTTTTGTGTTTTTCCTCGACTTAAATCCCGTGCTAGCTGATTTGGCATATAATCCAATTCAGTGATAAGATCCATTACTTTTTGTCGTGTCTCATCAGAAACATGTGGATGATGATTGATCACACGGGAAACTGTCGATTTAGCAACACCTGCCTTTTTAGCTATATCACTAATACTCGTCATTATAAGAGCCCTACTTTAAATATTTCTGAATCCCATATCCTACGCCATCTTCATCATTAGACTTCGTTATTTTATAGGCTATCGCTTTGATGTCATCAAAGTCATTATCCATAACAATAGGGTAACCTACCATTTCAAGCATCGGCAAATCATTATGTCCGTCTCCAAATGCAGCCGTTTCTTCTTTAGCCAACTGCTCTTTTCGAAGGACGTAAGCAATTCCTTTAGATTTTTTGGCTAAGACATGTGTAATTTCAAGATATGCCTTACCTGAACGTTGAATAGTGATTTCTTGTAAGTCCAAACTTTGAAGATATTTTTGTAATTCTAGCATATTTGCTTCATCGAAAGTAATCATCATAATCTTAAAAGTATTTATTTGGCCTTCTAAAAACTGATCTTCATTATGAATAAACGTTGGTGTTTGTTGAGTTAAACTATGTTCGTATAGGATTCCTTCATCTATTTTATCACAATACCAGTTATTAAGATCGTAATAAGATAAACTAACTTGAGGGAAATGCAGCCGTATTCCTCTCAGCAACTGCTTTACTGTGCTTTTTTTAATGGTTTGTGAACGAATAGGTAGGACTTGATTATGATCGCCTATTGTATAAATTAATCCTCCGTTAAACGCAACTTGGGTACCTTTTAATTGAAGGGCATCTATGGCATCCTTCATTTCCATTGGTGCTCTAGCAGATACTAAAGTTATGGGAATCCCTGCTTCACGTATTAAGGCAGCATTGTTGTTAGTCACTCGTCCTTCACTATTTAATAATGTACCATCCATGTCACAAAAAATACGTTTGATATTCATAAAATGTACCTCTCTTTCTTCTGAAACCATTATAAATTCTGGAACGCGTTCCATGTCAAGCTTAAAGTTGCAAATCTTTTAAGAGAAATCGTATTTGACCTTTCTGCATTCCTTCACGCATTATCCAGAATTACGTAACTTCACCAATAAGACTTGTTGAAAAACGATTATTCTATAGTCACATATTCTGCTATAATTATGTTAATGAGAAATAGTTTTCTTAGACAAAAGACCACCTCAAGGGTGGTCTTTTGTGGTTTGCCAAACGCTAGTCTATGATAAGTGAATTGGAACAGATGTTCGACTTGCAGGTTTCATTAGATTAGGGAGAATTTAATTACATCAGAGGAGTCGGGATAGATTACTCATAAAAAATGTGGGGCAAGTGACGGGGCAAATGCTCTTGAGACGAGAGAAAAAGCCTTGGATTCCAAGGCTTTTTAGTCATACTTTCTATGCCCCCTGCATGAATTTGTAAGAACTTTTCATATTGAAAATAAACAAAAATGTTGAAATATAGCTGATTTTAGGGAAATACTTTTAGGTATTTTCAATGTCAGGATTTAAAAATGGGGCAAAAGTGGGGCAAAAACGAATGACTCGTATTTTGTTTGAAAACCTATAATACCTAATGATTATGCTATTCTAGATATATAGTTTTGTTATAAATAAATGTCAGTGCGAGATCAAATTGGAGGATAAAATGGAAAAACAAATTAATGAAAAAAAAGCCTTGGTTCCCAAGGCTTTTTAATGTTATAAACTCATTAAAAGAACTCCCAGTTAGATTTGGAATATTTTTTATTCTGTGTCACATAAAAATAAATAAAATGAATGGCTATAGCTAGAGCTAAAATGGTTGTAATACTTACTACTATTATAGGATTAGAAGCAAAGATTAAAGAGAGAATCAAGGCAGCCAGATAGAGTGTAGCTTGGACACAGTAGTAACTTTTCGAATAGCGAAGATAGTGTTTGTTATAGGGCCCATTTGCTAGGACAGCAGCTTGAAAGAGGCCAAATCCGATATAAGAGAAGCTGGTTGCAAAGAGACGATTAGCTTCAGGATTCTGAAGAAAACTCATCGAAACGGTCATCATAAGAAGTCCAATGAAAATAGGATAGTGACTGTAAATTAGAAATAGTCCCTTTTGATTAGATTTTTCATCAATAGCATGGTCGAATTGACCAAAATAAAACAAGAACAGAGAAATCATAATAATGAAATAAAGAACCGAATAAATCGAGAAATTCTCGATTGTAAAGAAGTTAGCTAGCTCCGTAATCATCTCTCCAAACATAATAATGACAAGAAGGGAGATACGCTCGATTAAATGGGGGAGATTTACCTGGTAATGCTTATCTTTATTAAGCAAGATACTTGGCATAATAAATGTTAGCAGAATACTAGCAAATAAGACAGAGACTCCAACGTAAATAGGAAGAAGAGCTGCTAGATAGACTCCTAAACTTCCTAGACCTGTTATCCATAGAAAACCTTTGATACTTTCCCGTTCAACATTATCGGTTGATTTTCTAAAAAATTCAACCAAATATTGTAAAAATAAGGTAAAGGTTAATGTACCAACAGCCCAACAAAGATAATGAAAATATTGTTGCCAATCAGGTCCAATCATATTGGCTATAAAGAGTAAAAGTCCCATTTTGATAAACATGATTACCATGTTAAATAAAGAGTTCTTTCCATAGCGATTGGTATAAACGGTTTGAATCATCCATGAATCAGTGAGAACCAAAACAGCCATGAAAAAATCAAGGAAAGAATTCCAAGTCAAAATACCGTTATGAAGATGCTCAATTAAAGTAGTTGCTTTTGAAATTGCAAAAACAAAAACTAGGTCATAAAAAAGTTCTGAAAATTCTACACGTTTATGTTTAATAAGAGTTGTCATCTTAAGTCCTTTCTATTCTAGAAGTACAATTTATTATAACAGAAAATGGTAATGAGAGAAAAGGAGATGCTTAAATAACTTCATGTGACGCGAATTGTCAAAACCTTGGAGCACATTTACCTCATGTACCAACTCACAGGCAGAGTGTTTGATGATTGATAATGAAGAATAAGATTTTACAATAGAAAAGCGAGGATATCCTCGCTTTTTTTATTTAATCTAATAGCTCCTTATTTTCAATTAAGAGCTCTAGTGGAGATTTATCTCTTGCTTCAATAAAACCAGGTTCATATTGGGTATGAAGTGTTCTTTTCTGAGAAGTTGGATCAATATACAACTCTTTTCCATCTTCTGTGTATAGTTGGTTGCCTCTTGTTAGGTAAAGAGACGAAAAAGCTGAGAATATGATTTCCCAGCTTTTTTGAATGCGATAGAAATAGCAACTAGACTATTTACGAAAGGCCTCAATAATGTAGGTGAAGCCAGTAACTAAAAATGCAAAGGCAATGACATAAACGACAAAGACACCTGTAGCCACTGGATTGAACAGAATCACTAGACCTAGTAAAAATGTAAGCAAGGCTACCCACATGATATTGCTACCAATAATAGGGAAAATCAATCCTAGACGATTGCCTTTAAAGAAAGCAATAATGGCTTCTACAATTAACCAAATTCCTACAATGGTCGGAATGACGACCGGCAGGGTCACAAAGCCATAAGCCACGAGGTAAAGAGCTAAGAGAAGACTAACAAACCCTTGGAAAAGATAAACAGGTGAGCGAAGCTCTTTTGGTGCAGAGAAATAGCCTAAAATAGCTGCTATAGAAGAAACCAGTAAACCAAATGCAATCCACCAGCTGTAAGCAACAAGATTAGCTACTGGGTTTGTAAATAGCAAAAGTCCTAAAAAGACAAAAACAACTCCTTTAAGGAACAACAATAAACGATTAGAAAATTTCATACCAATACCTCCGATATAGTATAGTTTGCTAATAAAACTATTGTACTTATTTTTATAGAAAATGTCAATAAAATAAATAAACAATTTGGAAGTTTCAGTCTGACTTACAAAAAGAAAAGGAGTTTTCACTCCTTTTCACAGATTGAAGACAAAGTCCTTATAAAAGTGTCTTCTAAAGATTTTAACTTCAATCTGAAGCGAGGTTATCCTCGCTTTTTCTATTTATCAAACAATTCCTTATTTTCAATTAAGAGTTCTAGTGGAGATTTATCCCTTGCTACAATAAAACCAGGTTCATATTGGGTATGAAGTGTTCTTTTCTGAGAAGTTGGATCAATATACAACTCTTTTCCATCTTCTGTGTATAGTTGGTTGCCTCTTGTTAGGTAAAGTAAATCTTCTAAGTGCTGTCCATTAGTATGTAGAAAATGCTCGATGTATTTGACAGCCTTTAAGATTTCACTTACTTTATCAGAGTATTCATTAGATTCAAGAACACTCTTTTCTAACTCAATCTCTTTACTCGTTCCAAAGAGTTGGGTTGGAGTTGCATTAAAATATTCTGCTATCTTATCCAAATTTGCAAAGGTAGGATAGCTTTTTTGTTTTTCGTAATCAGAGATGGACTGTTTACCGATTCCTAAATCTTCAGCTAGTTGAGTTTGGCTTACCCCTTTTTCTATGCGTAGTCGTGCCAAATTGGGTCCAAAATTTTGAATAATAAAGGTCATGGGAAACTCCTATTTTTATTTTTAACTTATTTTATCACCTATAAACTTACAAATCAAGTTTTTAGTTGACTTGCCCAAATATTTTTTTATAAAATATATTTATAACTTAGAAATAAGTTATAAATGATAAAAAATAGTTCATAAGTTTAGGGACAGTGAGTGAGGAGGAAGTTGAGGATGAGACTATGACTTATGACTATTCGAAGCCTTGGAGCTAGAAATTGTGTGGACAAGGACAAGGGACGAGCCTGACGGGAAGTCAGGCGAAGTCCTGCAGACTGCCGTCCAGACAATTTCTAGCCAAGCAAAAGCTGGCTATTCTAACAGCCAGCAAAAAGGGACACTTAGGGCAACGCCCAAAGAACGACGGAACGAGCAATCGTTGATTTGACGGTGTTTCTGAAACCTAAAAAATCTAAAAGAAGGGGGGACAATTTTGTTGGTTTCTATACAAGATTTAAGAAGTATTCAAGAACGATGTGATGTAGGAGAATTAGTACAGCGGTTAGATGTCAGTATTGATAGATTAACGGTTATCTGGGATACAGACATTGGTTCCCTAAGACAAATTTTTAAAAATCTGAAACAGGCAATAAGTACAAGAGTTGATTCATTTGAAATACATGATAACGTACGAGATGATGTATTTACTTTAGCTAAAGATTTTAATGAGTATGATTCAATCAATATTATATTTTTTCAATTATCCACTTATGGAAATGAACAATTGATTCGAATTGATTTCAATCCTAATACTTTAAAAGAATTTGATGGAATGAAAGTATGGAGGCAATTAATGTACTTTGCTAGATTGAATTCATTGACAGTACGTTTGTCTCGTTTTGATTTGGCATTTGACATTTTCAATAGGCCTGAAATCGTTAATTTGCAACATATTAAAGGTGGTGTTACCCATAAGGTCTTCTATGGTAGAGGGGGTGAATTAGAGACGAAATATTGGGGTTCTAGCGGTAGTAATGTACAAGTTAGGTTATATGATAAGAATAAAGAAATCATTGCTCACAAGCGCGATGAGAAGCTAGATTTGGCTGTAAATCCGTTTTGGTGGAGACTGGAATTCCAACTTAGAACCAAAGCGATTGGTGAGGAGATGGTCCAAGATGTTATGAATCGACTTGATAATTTCGGATTTTATAAGCTAGAACATATTCGAGTGGAGCAAAGAGCATTTACAATTATCTTTCTCAACAATCCTGAACTGTTATCATTGGCTTTTCCAAATTTAAAATCAGACAGCATCAAAAAGAAAAAAACAAGAGTCCGCAAACTATTGAGAGAAGAAACGAACCAATTTGCGGAAGAATTAAAAGAAGTATTAATACAGAATCTCCCTAAATTAAATGCAGAATTACAACTACTTGTAGGCGAGTTTCTGAATTTAGAAAATAAATAAGGAGGATAACTATGGACAATAATTTAATTAGTAACAAAGAATTAATTGAAATGGGCTATCGCCCTCATACAGCAAATGATATCATTCATCAGGCAAGAGAATTACTTGTCTCACGAGGCTATACATTTTATAATCGCAAACGTTTGATGGTTGTTCCAAAAAGTGTTGTAAATGAGATTCTAGGAACTGAGGTGGCGTAATATGGCAAGTGTTCGTTATCGAAAGCGAGGAGATAGTAATTTATGGACCTATGAAATTCGTAGCGAAGGGAAAACTGTTGTTCATAATAGCGGTTTTAAAACAAAAAAACTTGCAGAGTCAGAAGCTGAACCGATTCTGCAAGAACTTCGTTTAGGAAAAAGAATTTCTAGAGATATTTCTCTTGTAGATCTGTATCAAGAATGGCTTGAACTAAAAATTCTACCGAGTAGTAGGTCGGAAGAGACAAAGAAAAAATATCTTCTCCGTAAAAACACAATTGAAAGATTATTTGGAAATAAAAAAGTCACTCAAATTCGTGCGAGTGAATACCAAAGAATTATGAATAAGTATGGACAAACAGTTGGTAGAAATTTTCTTGGTAGATTGAATACTGGGATTCATCAGAGCATCCAAATGGCAATTGCAGACAAAGTTCTAATAGATGATTTTACACAACATGTCGAGTTATTTTCATCCAAAGAACAACAGATGACAGAAGAGAAATATTTACATACAGAAAAGGACTATCTGGATTTACTTTTAGCAGTAAAGAGAAAATTTGATTACCAACGTTCAATTGTTCCTTATATTGTCTATTTTCTATTAAAAACAGGCATGAGGTTTGGAGAGTTAATAGCGTTAACTTGGAATGAAGTTGACTTTGACAGAGGACTGCTAAAAACATATAGGAGGTTTAATACCCTTTCTCATAAATTTGTCCCTCCAAAAAATAAAACGTCTATTCGGATGGTACCGATAGACGAAGAATGTATTAAGATATTACAAGTCCTAAAAATTGAACAGGAGAAGGCTAATAAAGAGCTAGGAATCAAGAATAGGTATAAAATGATTTTTCAGCATTATGGATATATTCACTTGGTACCAGATATTGCAAGTGTCAATAAAGCTTTGAGTGTTCTCTTAAATGAGTTGAACATTTATCCAATTATCACGACAAAAGGCTAGCTCTCTATGCTCCAAAGATGTTGACCTTGGAGTTATCGCAAAAATTTTAGGGAATCGAGATATTTCAAGGTTAGTGGAAGTATAGGCTCATACTTTAGAGGAGAAAATTTTCAAATCAGAGATGTTCGCAAAGATTGCTCATAAAAAATATGGGGCAAATGATGGGGCAGAACCCGTTTAAATAATGAAAAAGCCTTGGAATCCAAGGCTTTTTAGTCATACTTTCTATGCCCCCTGCAGGGCTCGAACCTGCGACCCATAGATTAAGAGTCTACTGCTCTACCAACTGAGCTAAGGAGGCAAGAGAAAAAGCTGTATTGGTGCCGGACCTTCACGATTTGTATTGAACCCGCGCAATTAAGCAGGTGGGCAACTCGCTCTAACTGAAGCTGCTTCCGCGTGACACGGCTTGCACGCTGTTAGAAGTCTTTTGTTTCCCTAATAATACAAAAAATAGTCGGTCAACACTTAAGTGTGAAGTCGTACACCACAGCGTTTCTATAATTATAATACCATAAATTTTGAAAAATTCAAGAGAAAAATGTGATTTTTTGCAAACGATGCCATCATTTTTTTAAGTCATCAATCTTATCCTTGGTCATTCCAAGGGCTCGCTCGTATTTGCCATTCTCATTAGGCGTGAAATAATTGGCGTCTTTTATCTTGTCAGGTAGATAGTCTTGCTTGACCCAATTGCCAGGATAGGAGTGAGGGTAGAGATAGTCCTGAGCGTTACCTAACTCCTTGCTGCCGGCATAGTGGCCGTCTCGTAAGTGGCGGGGAATGGGCAGGTTTCCATTCTTTCTTAGGTCAGCCAAAGCTTTATCCATGGCCACATAGGCTGAGTTGGACTTGGGCGATAGAGCCAGATCGATAACAATATTGGCAATGAGGATGCGGGCTTCAGGAAAGCCAATCCGCTGGGCCGCTTCTAGCGCTGTGACGGTATGGACTTGGGCATCAGGATTTGCCAGGCCAATATCTTCGTAAGCAATAACGGTCAAGCGTCGAGCTAGGCTAGGCAGGTCTCCTGCCTCAACGAGGCGAGCTGCGTAGTGGAGACTGGCATTGACATCAGAACCACGGATGGACTTCTGCAGGGCAGAGAGGACATCGTAATGGCCGTCTCCGTCCTTATCCATAGTGATATAGCTCTTTTGCAGGCTGTTTTCCATGATATCGAGCGTGATGTGGCGGATGCCCTTGCTATCTTCTGGGGTAGAGAGTACGGCTAGGTCCAGTGAATTATAGGCGGAGCGCAGGTCTCCGTTGGTAGAGATAGCAATGAAGTCTAGAGCTTCATCGTCTAGCTCCACTGGGAAATCAAATCCTCGTTCCTTATCCGTCAGGGCTAGCTGAATAGCTGTCCGAATGTCGTCGTTGCTGAGGGGCTCAAGCTCAAATATCTGAACCCGGCTTCGAATAGCAGGTGTGACAGAAAAGAAAGGATTTTCTGTTGTCGCCCCAATCATAATGACCAGCCCGCTTTCTAATAGTGGCAGCAGAAAGTCTTGCTTGGTCTTGTCCAGACGGTGGATCTCATCTAGCAGGAGAACCAGCCCGCCGGAAAACTTAGCTTCTTCAGCGATTTCCTGCAGGCGCTTCTTGCTATCTACGGTGGCGTTAAAGGTCCGAAAGGCGAACTTGGTTGTGCCGGCAATAGCCGAGGCGATGGAGGTTTTGCCGATGCCGGGTGGTCCATATAGAATCATCGAGGACAGGCGGTTGGCTTCAACCATGCGACGGATGATTTTCCCAGGTCCGACCAGATGCTGCTGGCCGATGATTTGATCAATGCTGGTCGGTCGCATGCGTAGGGCGAGGTTTTCTGGCATAAGATTTCCTTTCTGCAAGTGTTTTTCTTGGCTTTTTGTGTTACTATTGTAGATAGTAATATTTTATCACAATGAAAAGAGGAAATCATGGCTAAGTACGGTTTTTTGGAGATATTGGACGAGGAAATGGGGAAGAGCTTTCCTTTTGACTATGAGATAAACTGGGACAAGAAGAACCACACGGTGGAAGTGGCCTTTCTCCTTGAGGTACAAAATCCAGGCGGGATTGAGACCGTTGATGCTGAGGGTAATGCCTCGGCTGAAGATATTTACTTTGAGGAAGCCGTGCTTTTCTATAATCCGGTCAAGTCTCGTTTTGAGGCCGAGGACTATCTGGCTGCCCTGCCCTATGAGCCGAAGAAAGGGCTGTCACGGGAGTTTCTAGCTTATTTCGTGGATTTCCTAACCCAAACAGCTGAGTCTGGCCTTGATGCGCTCATGGACTTCTTAGCAGATCCAGATGCAGCAGAGTTTGATCTAGCTTGGAATGCTGAGGCTTTTGAACATGGCAGAGCAGATTTGACTGAGACAGAATTTTATTCCTATCCGAGGTATTAGGAGGCGCTTATGGCGGATGAAGAAGGACTAGATTTGCTGCACAAACAGCTGGAATTTTCTGGCTGCAAGATTGCCTTGCTCTGTGATGATAAGCTACTGACTATCTTGCGAGATGATATTTCAACCATTCCTTGGCCCAATATGTGGGAGCTGCCAGGCGGTGGCTGCGAGGGAGAGGAGACTCCTTTTGAATGTGTCCAACGAGAAGTTTTTGAAGAGCTTGGTTTGAAGCTTGAAGAAGCGGATATTCTCTGGGTTAAGGCATATCCAGGAATGTTTGATCCAGACGAAACTTCTATTTTTATGGTGGGAACCATCACTCAGGAAGAATGTGCCAGTATCGCCTTTGGCGATGAGGGACAGGCTTATCAGCTGATGGAAGTGAGCCAGTTCTTATCAGATAAAAAGGTTATTCCGCAGTTGCAGGACAGGTTGAGAGATTATTTGGAGGTGCGAGCATGATTTATATTAAACGGGCGGGAGCTGAGGATTTAGAGACCATTATTGCCATTCAGCGAGCGAGTTTTAAGGCCGTTTATGAGAAATATCAAGATCAATACGACCCCTATCTGGAGGAGCGAGAGCGGATTCGCTGGAAGCTGGTTGAGCGGCCCAATAGTTTTTATTATTTTGTCAAAGAGGCCGAGAAGATTCTTGGCTTTATTCGCTTGAATACAAATGGCGAACAGACAGCAGGCTGGATTGGGACAGTGGCGATTTTGCCAGAGCACCAGAATAAAGGATATGGCTCTGAGGGGCTTGGTCTGATAGAGGAGACATTCTCTACCATTATGAAATGGGATTTGTGTACGGTTTTCCAGGATAAAGGCATGGTGGCTTTTTATGAGAAAAATGGCTATCATCAGACCCATACGGAGCCCGAAAAAGAGGGCATGGATATGGTCTACATGAAGAAAACAATGAAATAAACAAAGAAAGGATTGTTCAGTTAAATTTCTAAACTGAACCCGCCCTAAACTCTGTGCTAAAAAGATAAGGTTCTCTTAGACGCAAGCGTCGTCAGAGAATTTCCTATTTTGGCTTTGTGTTTTACGGGCTTGGTATTTTAATGATGGACACTTGGCAGGAATTAACGATTGAAGTGAAGCGTGAGGCAGAAGAAGCAGCCTCTAACATTCTGATTGAGCTGGGCAGTCAGGGTGTGGCTATCGATGACAGTGCAGATTATCTGGGGCAGGTTGACCAGTACGGCGAGCTTTTTCCAGAAGTTGAGCAGAGCGAGCGGGTTAAGATTACCGGCTACTACCCAGATTCGGTGGATATAGAGGCTGTTGCGGCCCAGGCCAATGAGCGCCTGGCTGAGCTGGATGGCTTCGGATTAGAGACAGGCGATATTCAGCTCACTCGGCAGGAACTGGCTGAGGAAGACTGGGCGGACAATTGGAAGAAATACTTTGAGCCGGCTCGTATCACCCATGACTTGACTATTGTGCCGTCCTGGACGGAGTATGAGGCGACCGCTGGTGAGAAAATCATCAAGCTGGATCCTGGCATGGCCTTTGGTACGGGCACTCACCCGACGACCAAGATGAGCCTCTTTGCACTGGAGCAGGTCTTGCGGGGCGGAGAAACGGTGCTGGATGTAGGCACAGGCAGTGGCGTCCTATCCATTGCCAGCTCTCTCTTAGGTGCCAAGGACATCTACGCCTATGATTTAGACGAGGTGGCGGTGCGCGTGGCTCAGGAAAATATTGAGCTCAACCCTGATATGGAGAACATCCATGTGGCGCCGGGCGATCTTCTCCGAGGGGTAGAAATCAAGGCGGATGTTATCGTTGCCAATATTCTGGCTGATATTCTCATCCATTTGACCGAGGATGCCTACCGTCTGGTCAAGGATGAGGGCTATCTGATTATGAGTGGGATTATTTCTGAGAAGTGGGAAATGGTGCGCGAGTCAGCAGAAGCGGCAGGATTTTTCCTAGAAACGCATATGATTCAGGGCGAATGGAATGCCTGTGTCTTTAAGAAAACGCAGGACATTTCAGGCGTGATAGGTGGTTAGATGCAGCAGTATTTTATAAAAGGAAAAGCTCAGTCTCCTCTGGTCATCACGGACAAGGACACAGCCAAACATATGTTTTCGGTCATGCGGCTTAAAGAGGGTGACCAAGTTACACTGGTTTTTGATGACGGTGTGAAACGGCTGGCGCAGGTACTAGATCCAGCCCAGCAGAGTTTGGAAATCTTGGAGGAACTAGCAGACAATACCGAGCTTCCAGTCCAAGTGACCATTGCTTCAGGCTTTCCTAAGGGTGATAAGTTGGAATTTATCACTCAAAAGGCGACGGAACTAGGAGCGAGTGCTATCTGGGCTTTCCCAGCGGACTGGTCGGTGGCCAAGTGGGATGGCAAAAAGCTGGCCAAAAAGAGCGAAAAGCTAGAGAAAATTGCTCAGGGAGCAGCAGAGCAGAGCAAGCGCAATCTGATTCCTGAGGTTCGGCTCTTTGATAAAAAGGCAGACTTTCTGGCGGCCTTGGCAGACTTTGACACCATCATCGTAGCCTATGAGGAAGCAGCTAAGGAAGGCGAAGCTGCTGCTTTAGTGCAAGCTGTGAAAGGCTTGGCAGCCGGTGCAAAAGTCCTCTTTATCTTCGGACCAGAGGGTGGTCTGTCGCCAGATGAAATAGCAGCCTTTGGCCAAGCAGGGGCTGTCTCCGCCGGTCTAGGTCCACGTATCCTGCGGGCTGAAACAGCTCCGCTTTATGCCTTGACCGCAGTCAGTGTCATGCTTGAATTAGAAAAATGAAATCAGCGGACTTCTGCTGATTTTTCCTTGTCTGTCGCTACTATATCCCTTTTTGTGGAAAACTGTTCTTGACATAAAAAATTTTTATGGCCAGCTTAAAAAAATACTATTGGACGGTTGAGAGGTGGAATGGTAAGATATTCTATATCAAGTTAAGGAGGGATCATCTATGTGCAGAACAATTGTTGGAGTGTCGGCTAATCTTTGTCCAGTGGATCAGGCGGGCAAAAACATTCATTCATCTGTATCTTGCAAATTTGCCGAAAGCATCAAGCTAGTCGGCGGTCTGCCCATGGTGATTCCTGTTGGGGATAAAAGTCTGGTCAAGGACTATATAGAAACCATTGATAAGCTGATTCTATCAGGCGGTCAAAATGTTCATCCACAGTTTTATGGGGAGGAAAAGGCCATCGATAGCGATGATTACAATCTGGCTCGGGATGAGTTTGAGCTGGCACTCTTAAAGGAAGCTATTCGTCAGGGTAAGCCAGTCTTGGCTATCTGTCGTGGTCTGCAGTTGGTCAATGTTGCTTTTGGTGGCACGCTTAATCAGCAGATTGACAATCATTGGCAGGGGCAACCATTTGGGACTTCGCACTCCATTCTTACAGAGAAAGGCAGCGTTGTGGAGCGGTTATTTGGTCAGGCCAGCCAGATTAATTCTGTCCATCGGCAAAGCATCAAGGACTTGGCGCCTAATTTCCGAGCGACAGCCTTTGACCCAAGGGATAATACCATCGAAGCAATTGAGGCTGTGGATGGCAGTCGTATCATCGGCCTTCAGTGGCATCCAGAGTTTTTGATCAACGAAGAAAAGGGTAACTTAGAGCTATTTCAATATCTTTTGCAAGAATTATAAAATCTAAAATTATTTTTAGCTAATTTTAAGATAAGCTTTATATAATATAACCATCAAATGAAGACCTCCTAACTTTATTTGATGAAATCCTAAAACTTTTCTTTTTCATAATAATCTCCCTATAAGAACCGCCCAATCGGCGGTTTTTTTGCTGGAAGGGCTGAGAAATCTGGATTTTCATCAATTTGATCACTTTTATGTTATAATGAGTCACAAGTAGACCGAGCGAATCGGTCGGTAGATGGAGGAGCAGAGATGTCAAGAGCGGAGCGAGTTATTTTAACAAATATGTGTATGGTTTACGATGGAGACCGCATTTTAGTGCAAAATAAAGTAAATGATGATTGGACCGGCCTCTGCTTTCCAGGTGGTCATGTTGAATATCGTGAGTCCTTTGTCAAATCAGTGATACGGGAAATCAAGGAAGAAACAGGCCTGACTATCTATGAGCCTTGCTTGTGTGGTGTCAAGCAGTTTTATACCGAAAAGGATGAGCGCTATATCGTTTTTCTTTACAAAACCAATCGTTTTGAGGGAGAACTAGTCTCATCCGACGAAGGGAAGGTATTCTGGATTGACCGTAAAGACCTTGACCGCTACTCGCTGGCCGTGAGCTTTAAGGAAATGTATCAGGTTTTCACATCAGATTTGACGGAGCAGTTTACCTATCTGGATAATGGAGAGATCATCAGAGATCTATACTAGGGAGAATCGCCAATTGGCGGTTTTTTTGCTTGTTTTTAGCGAATTTAGTATAATAGGGACAGCAAAAATAGAAAAGAGAACTGTATGAAAATTCGTGGATTTGAGCTGGTTTCCAGCTTTCCAAATGACGATTTGTTGCCCAAGAGAGAGACGGCTCACGCAGCGGGCTATGATTTGAAAGTAGCAGAGTGCACCATCATTGCGCCGGGGGAGATTAAGTTGGTTCCGACGGGTGTCAAGGCCTATATGCAGCCGGGTGAGGTGCTTTATCTTTACGATCGCTCGTCAAACCCTCGTAAAAAAGGTCTGGTTTTGATTAACTCCGTTGGGGTCATCGACGGCGACTACTATGGCAACCCTGGAAATGAAGGGCATATCTTTGCTCAGATGCAAAATATCACAGATCAGGAAGTCGTCCTCGAAGTGGGTGACCGCATTGTGCAGGCAGTCTTCGCACCATTTTTGATTGCGGATGGGGATGAAGCCGACGGTGTGCGGACAGGCGGATTTGGCTCTACTGGGCATTGAGATGAAAGTGATTTTTGTGCGCCATGGTGAGCCTGATTACCATGAGTTAGAGGAGCGTTCTTATACTGGCTTTGGTCTGGATTTGGCGCCTTTATCTGAGCAGGGAAGACGGCAGGCTCAGGAACTTTGCCAGCATCCTTTACTGCGTTCAGCTGATTTGCTGGTGTCTTCTGCAATGACGCGAGCTTTAGAAACGGCATCTCATGTGGCTTGTGCCACTGGCCTTCCTTTGAGAGTGGAGCCTTTGCTACACGAATGGCAGGTTTATCAAACGGGAAGAGGGAACTTTGAAAAAGCTCGGAGCCTGTTTTTAGAAAATAATGGTGCCTTGCTCCCCAGTAGTCCTATTCAGTATGAGACGGCTGAGGAGATGAAGGCTCGTTTTGTAGACTGTATGGCAAAGTATCGAGATTACCAGACAGTAGTCCTTGTAGCCCATCGCATGCTGATCCGTCAGTTTGTGCCAAATGAGCAAATTGATTTTTGCCAAGTGATTGAGTGTGAGATAGAGATATAGAAAGAGGTTTATCATCGCTAAGAAAAAGACGACCTTTGTCTGTCAAAATTGTGAATACCATTCGCCCAAATACCTAGGCCGCTGTCCCAACTGCGGCTCTTGGTCTTCTTTTGTTGAGGAAGTGGAGGCAGCAGAAGTCAAGCATGCCCGTGTTTCCTTGACAGGTGAAAAGACTCGGCCTATGAAGCTGGCTGAGGTCACTTCGATTGATATCAATCGGACCAAGACGGAAATGGATGAGTTCAATCGTGTGCTGGGTGGTGGCGTAGTGCCTGGCAGTTTGGTCCTGATTGGCGGGGATCCTGGCATCGGGAAGTCTACCCTGCTTCTGCAGGTGTCCACTCAGCTTTCTCATCAGGGCACCGTCCTTTATGTCAGCGGGGAGGAATCAGCTGAGCAGATTAAGTTGCGGGCGGAACGCCTCGGTGATATTGACAGTGAATTTTATCTCTACGCCGAGACCAATATGCAAAACATCCGCACGGAGATTGAGAAAATCAAGCCAGATTTTCTGATTATCGACTCTATACAGACGGTGATGTCGCCAGAAATTTCTAGTGTCCAAGGCTCTGTTTCTCAGGTTCGCGAGGTGACAGCCGAGCTCATGCAACTAGCTAAGACCAATAATATTGCGACCTTTATCGTTGGTCACATGACTAAGGAAGGAACCTTGGCTGGTCCTCGAACGCTAGAGCACATGGTGGACACCGTGCTTTATTTTGAGGGCGAACGTCAGCACACTTTCCGTATCTTGAGAGCAGTCAAGAACCGTTTTGGCTCAACCAATGAGATTGGCATTTTTGAAATGCAGTCTGGTGGGCTAGTTGAGGTTGTCAATCCAAGTGAAGTTTTTCTGGAAGAGCGTCTGGACGGCGCGACAGGATCTTCTATTGTCGTGACCATGGAAGGAACGCGGCCGATTTTGGCTGAGGTGCAGGCTTTGGTGACACCGACCATGTTTGGCAATGCCAAACGAACCACGACTGGACTGGACTTTAACCGAGCCAGCCTCATCATGGCGGTTCTGGAAAAAAGGGCGGGGCTCCTCCTGCAAAATCAAGATGCCTACCTCAAGTCTGCTGGCGGCGTCAAGCTAGATGAGCCAGCGATTGATTTGGCAGTAGCGGTAGCCATTGCTTCCAGCTACAAGGATTTGCCTACCAATCCTCAAGAGTGCTTTATCGGTGAAATTGGCCTGACTGGAGAAATCCGTCGTGTTAATCGCATCGAGCAGCGTATCAACGAAGCAGCAAAGCTGGGTTTCACTAAAGTCTACGCTCCTAAAAACTCTCTGAACGGGCTCAAGGTGCCAGACAATATCCAGGTCATCGGTGTGACAACAATTGGGGAAGTCTTGAAAAAAGTCTTTGCTGGATGATTTTCTTTGTTTTAGATTGCAAAAATATTTTATTATTGCTATAATTTTCTTAAAAAACAAGGAGGGAACTCTTATGCAATTTTCTATGGATAGCAACATGCAATTTCCACTCGTTGACCTCTACCTCAATCAAGGAGAGACAGTCTTTATCCAGCGTGGCAGTATGGTCTATCACACGCCTAATGTAACCTTGAACACTCAGCTCAATGCTAACGGTTCAGGTTTGGGACGCTTTGTCAAGGCAGTCGGCCGTTCCATGGTGTCGGGTGAAAGTACCTTCATCACCCAAGCTGTCGCCCAGTCCGATAACGGTTTTCTAGCTTTAGCACCAGAAGTTCCCGGCCAAGTTATTCCCCTTTATCTGGGAGAAAAGCAGTACCGGCTCAATGACGGTGCCTTTCTAGCTCTGGACGGTACGGCTTACTATACGATGGAGCGCCAGTCTGTTGGCAAGGCGATATTTGGCGGTCAAGGAGGCCTCTTCGTCATGACGACTCAAGGTCAGGGCACTCTCTTGGCCAATGCCTATGGATCGATTAGGAAAATTGAACTAAATAACCAAGAAGTAACCATTGATAATGCTCATGTCGTAGCTTGGAGTCAGTCTTTGGATTATAATATCCATCTAGAAAATGGTTTCTGGCAGTCGATTGGAACGGGAGAGGGAGTTGTCAACACCTTCCGAGGCACTGGGGAAATCTATGTTCAAAGTCTCAATCTTCAAAGCTTTGCAGGCTCACTCAGCCGCTATATCGCAAAAGGTTCATAGAAAGGTGTGGATGAATTTCCGCACCTTTTTTGCATTTTTCTTTCATTTTTTCATAAAAAACGGACATTTTTGATTTATCTAGATCTGAAAACTGACAAAACACCCAAAAGATGATAAGATGGTAGGAAATGGTTTGACTAGCAAATAAATTCTAGTAAGGGGAAAGAATGTCCTATTTTGAAAATTTTATGAAGGCCAACCAAGCCTATGTGGACCTGCATGGAACCTCCCACCTGCCGATTAAGCCCAAGACCAAGGTGGCAATCGTGACCTGCATGGACTCCAGGCTCCATGTGGCTCAGGCTCTGGGCTTGGCGCTGGGAGATGCTCATATCTTGCGCAACGCTGGCGGGCGGGTGACAGAGGACATGATTCGCTCGCTGGTCATCTCTCAGCAGCAGATGGGTACGCGGGAAATTGTAGTCTTGCACCATACGGATTGTGGGGCACAGACTTTCAAAAATGAAGAATTTGCTGCTTTTCTCAATCAAGAGCTAGGCGTTAATGTCAGCGGTCAGGATTTCCTTCCTTTTACAGATGTGGAGGAAAGTGTGCGGGAAGACGTTGAGCTTCTTCGCCAATCACCCCTAATCCCAGATGATGTAGAGATCTCAGGGGCAGTGTATGACGTTGCTACAGGACGAATGACCGTCGTTCAGTAATTACCTAGGAAAGCCAATTTATCTGTCGGTATTTCGGCATTGAAATTGGCTGCTTTTTTGTGTTAAAATAGAATACGATTTTAATTTAGTTAGGACAATAAGATGATTCTTTCCATTATTTCACAAGGTCTGGTCTGGGCCATTTTAGGTCTGGGGATTTTCATGACTTTTCGGATTTTGAATTTTCCAGATATGACGACGGAAGGTTCCTTTCCTCTAGGTGGGGCGGTAGCCGTCACTTTAATCACCAAAGGGGTGAACCCTTTCTTGGCAACGGCAGCTGCGGTATTGGCGGGCTGTCTGGCAGGTTTGGCGACTGGGCTTCTCTATACCAAGGGCAAGATTCCGACCCTGCTGTCAGGGATTTTGGTCATGACCTCTTGTCATTCCATCATGCTCATGATCATGGGGCGGGCTAATCTAGGTTTGCTGGGAACTCGGCAGATTCAGGACTTTTTGCCCTTCTCTGGGGAAATCAACAATCTCCTAACAGGCTTGATTTTTGTCAGCCTGGTCATTGCAGCCCTGCTCTTTTTCCTAGATACCAAGCTGGGACAGGCCTACATCGCAACTGGGGACAATCCTGATATGGCGCGTAGTTTCGGTATCAATACTGACCGCATGGAATTGATGGGCATGATCTTGTCTAATGGCGTCATTGCCTTGTCTGGTGCCCTGATTGCCCAGCAGGAAGGCTATGCGGATGTGTCCCGCGGGATTGGGGTTATCGTCGTCGGCTTGGCCAGTCTGATTATCGGAGAAGTGCTTTTTAAGGGTCTGACCTTGGCTGAACGCCTGATTACCATTGTAGTTGGTGCCATTGCCTATCAGTTTCTGATTTGGGGTGTCATTGCTCTTGGCTTCAACACGAGCTATCTCCGTCTCTACAGTGCGGTTATCTTGGCGATCTGCCTCATGATTCCAACCTTGAAAAATACATTCTTTAAAGGAGCTAAGTTAAGCAAATGACAGCGATTGTAGAATTAAAAAATGCCAGCAAGCGGGTCAATAACGGCTTTGATGAAGAAAAGGTCATCCTAAACGATGTGTCGCTGGAGATTCATGAGCATGATTTTATCACGATTTTGGGTGGCAATGGAGCAGGGAAGTCAACTCTTTTTAATGTGATTGCCGGCACGCTCTCTCTGAGCAGCGGTAGCATTCACATCCTGGGCGAAAATGTGACCAACTTTTCACCTGAAAAGAGAGCCAAATATCTGTCGCGGGTCTTTCAAGATCCCAAGATGGGAACGGCTCCTCGGATGACAGTGGCGGAAAACCTGCTGATTGCCAAGTTTCGTGGCGAATCGCGCGGTCTAGTCCCTCGTCGGCTGAATAGCTATCGGCAGGAGTTTCAGGAGACCATTGATAAGATTGGCAATGGTCTGGAAAAACATCTGGATACGCCGATTGAGTTTCTCTCTGGTGGTCAGAGACAGGCTTTGAGTCTGCTCATGGCGACCCTCAAGCGTCCGGAACTGCTTCTTTTGGACGAGCATACAGCAGCACTGGATCCCAAGACTAGTGTGGCTCTCATGGAGTTGACTGACGACTTTGTCCGCAGAGACCAGCTGACGGCCCTCATGATTACCCATCACATGGAGGATGCTCTCAAATACGGCAACCGGCTGATTGTCATGAAGGAAGGGCAAATCATCCAAGACCTCAAGCAGGAAGAAAAAGCCAAGATGACCATAGCGGACTATTATGGCTTGTTTGAATAGGCTTGCCCATTTTTTTGGAATGCTAAAAAATGAATAAGCAGTAAATAATTATTAAACGGATATATCTCTGTCTTCACAGGGGTGTATCCGTTTTTCAAAAATTTGCTCAGATAAATGAATAAAAACCGCTAGATTGC
This sequence comes from Streptococcus sp. SC1, assembly GCF_030272855.1. NCBI lineage: Bacteria > Bacillati > Bacillota > Bacilli > Lactobacillales > Streptococcaceae > Streptococcus > Streptococcus sp. SC1. Next base: position 247,401 of record NZ_JAQCMU010000001.1, read on the forward strand.
GGTTTTTTGTTATCAAAATAGTCTAAATCACTCATCTAAGCGAATAAACATCATCGCGTTAAGCAGGGAGATGAGCGCGACTGTATTAATATTATTGGAATAGATCAGTCTCTTGTTCTCAATGGGTGGAATAATAAAATTAGAAATGATGATATCGTAAGGTGATTCTTTTAAAGAATCGATTGATAATTCTAATTTATTCCAAACTTCAAGTTCAAAATTATTACTGCAATAATAAGAAAGTGTCTCTGCTACTGATTTTGCATGGTACTGATCAAAATTACTCATGACTAAAACCTTTAATTTAGGCTGATTTTGTAAAAGATTCAGCACTAAATGTTTGCTGTGAGTGATAAAGGTATAGGATAGATGGTTGACTTTCATTGGTGTGCTATGGATATCCAAAGTCTCTAGGTAATGTTCAATCCCTTTTTTAATATCTGAAACAAATTGAGGGAAAATATTTTGAAAGTTCTTGATTGTATTTCCTTTTTGATCAAACAGAATAAACTCTGTAGATAGTTCCTGACGGTGCAGATGTGCTGTATTATGCAAATGCCAAATAAGATTATCATTATTGTCAATTTTAAGATTATATTTGCTTTCTATCTGAACAATTAAATCACTTAATAATTGATACGAATTTTTTACATAACTATCTGTTTTTGCGCAGCTCATAAATAGATTTTCATCAATGAAAAACATTTTTTGAAAATAGGAGACAAATAGTTGACCGATCACTTCTTTATTCAAAGAGATATGATATTCAGAATCAAAGCTCGCTACAATGTCTTCAATTCCTTCTGCTTGCATGAAGGATTCTAACAATTGATTGTTAAAAGAATTTTTCTCAACTTCCAAGAAATGGCCAAACTTGATTCGATATAAATTCGTAACGAGGAGCAATTTTAACATTCGTTGAGTTGCGAAATTGACAGGAAATGCAGTTTCTTTGTAGACCAGTGCTAACAGCTTACACAAAGGTTCTACTGAAAAATCTGTAAAGGGCCATTCAAGAAAATAATATTTTTCCGAAAAATATTGTGCAAAAAAATAACGGATATCAATCTCATCTCCAATGATTCGAGCAGGATTGAGACTAATTTTAAAATTATATTGTTTTTTTATGATTTTGTTAATATGACTGATTATACGATAGAGTGAGGAAGAGCTTATATAAAAATCTTTACAAATATTCTCAGTTTCATATCCTTCGTTAAAGAAGATGAATTCTAAAATTGAAAAATGAGTTGAATGCTTAAAGAAATGATGATAGACCATCTCAATATCACTATCATCAGTATTAATGATACGTATGCCATTAGTGGACGAGTGAAAAATCAATTGAGGAAAAGAGGACTTAACATGGGATAAATCATCTTTTACTGAACGTTCTGTACAATTTAATAGTTCAGCCAGTTCAGAAATATGAAACCAGCGTTTGTTTTTAAATAGTAGTTCTAATAGTTCTAATTGCCTGTGACTCTTTTTAGACAGTAATTCTCGCATTAAAATATTATCTTTCTTTATATAGTGTTTTTATTATCAGGAAATTATACCATATTTTTATACATTTAATCTCGTTTAATAACTCTGAAATATATCTAAAAATGCTTGTAAAAGCCTGTAGAACAAGGAATTCTTATCTTTTTGTATCTATAGTACAGATAAACGGTAAGAAAACCAAGCTGAATTATTATGTTTCCAATTTGGAAAATTATATAATTATATTAATCAAAAAATATTATTAAGACATTTTGATTCAGAAAAATTAGAAAGGAGAATCACTATGTTGTGGTCAATTATTATCGGTGGGCTTATTGGTCTGGTTGCTGGATCAATAACAAAAAAAGGCGGTTCTATGGGAATTGTCGCCAACGTTGTTGCAGGTTTAGTTGGTTCAGCTGTTGGTCAGTCTCTTTTAGGAACTTGGGGACCTAGTTTGGCTGGCATGGCTTTGATTCCTTCTATCATCGGCGCAGTTATTGTAGTTGCAGTTGTATCGTTTTTTGTAGGAAAGAAAGCATAGAATTGCTTTTTGTACAAATATAATTTAATGATGAAAGGATTCAATATGTCAAAATCAAGAAAAATACTTTCCCTTATTTTCTGTATTTTAATCTTGACGATTTTGATTCCTGTTTTACTAGATTTTCATAAAGTTAGCGGTTTAGGCCTCCAGTTATTCACTTGGAAAAAGATTCCGTTTGTAGGATACTATCTATCTAGATATGTTTTCTGGGGGACACTGGTTTTAGCAAGCTTAATATTGTTGCTGATGTTAGTGATACTTTTTTATCCTAAGAGACGTTTGGAAATTCAGTTAGCTGATGCGGATGGTAAACTAATGCTGAAAAATTCAGCGATAGAAGGATTTGTTCGTAGTCTGGTGACAGACCATGATTTTATTAAAGATCCTACAGTTTCCGTAAATAGCCGGAAAAACAAATGTATGGTTTCTGTTAAAGGAGCAATTGTTCCGTCAGAAAACATCATCAAAAGAAGTCAGTTGATTCAAGAAGAAATTGCTACTGGATTAACAGAATTCTTCGGTCTCAATCATGATGTCAAGCTTGAAATCTCTGTATCAGATTTCAAACCAAAATCGCAGGCTAAAAAAAATACTAGTCGTGTAAAGTAAGGAAGTACCAAAATGGAATGGTTTAAAAAATATCAATATCTAATCCTATCTGGATTAGCGGGCGGTGTTCTAGCCTGCTTTATCCTATCCTTTGGCTTCTTTAAGACACTATTTGTCTTGATTTGCGCTGCCATAGGAGCAGGAATCGGATATTATATACAACAAAAAAATATATTAAATAAATAATAAGGAGTTTCTTATGTCAAATACAAATAAAGATTTTAAAGATGTTGCTAAAAAGGAAGTTGCGCAAGCAACTCATGAAGTAAAAGGTGAATTGACTTACGAAGATAAGGTCATTAAAAAAATCATTGGTCTCTCTTTAGAGAAAGTTTCAGGTTTGCTAGCTGTTGATGGTGGCTTCTTCTCTAACTTAGCAGATAAATTGATTAACACTGATAACGTAACGAATGGTGTTAATGTTGAAGTTGGTAAAGAACAAGTGGCTGTTGACTTGAACGTAGTAGTGGAATATCAAAAGAATGTTCCTGCCTTGTACAAGGAAATTAAAGATGTTGTTGTGGCGGAAGTTTCTAAGATGACTGATTTGGAAGTTGTTGAAGTTAATGTCAATGTTGTTGATATTAAGACCAAAGAACAACATGAAGCTGACTCAGTTAGCCTTCAAGATCGAGTAACAGATGTTGCTGAATCAACAGGCGAATTCGCTTCAGAGCAATTCGAAAAAGCAAAATCTGGTCTTAGCGGTGGTTTTTCAGCCGTTCAAGAAAAAGTTGGTGAAGGTGTAGAAGCTGTTAAAGATGCTGCTTCATCAAATGAAAAAGCTCGCGTACATTAATTTAAAACAAAAAGAAATAAAGGAGGACATAGTTATGTCAACAGAAGAAAAATTCAACCAAGCTAAAGGCGCTGTCAAAGAAGGTGTTGGGAAAGTAATCGGTGACGAAAAACTTGAAAAAGAAGGAGCAGCTGAAAAAGTTGTTTCTAAAGTCAAAGAAGTTGCTGAAGATGCAAAAGATGCAGTTGAAGGCGCTATTGAAGGTGTTAAAAACATGCTTCATAAAGACGACGAGAAATAAGGTTATGCTATATTATATATAGTACCTGATAGAAATCAACTACAGTCTAAAGGAGGCCTCATTTTAGGGTCTCCTTTACTTTTTTATGTTCATTCTTTTTAGTTAAATTTTTCCAAACTTCATAGTGTAAACGCTTGCAATCTTTTGTGGAGAGGAGTATAATATAAGTAAAGATAGGGAAAGGAAAAAATTAATTTCGCATTCGATTTGCTTTGCTGATATATTTATTTGTAACATATAAGTCGTTGCTTTACTGGACTATTGGTTAAATCATTGGGTAGGCCTGCTTAGCCTATCTGATTATGACAGTGGGATAGAAAGTAGAAGCTTTTAGATGGTTTTCAGTCTTCGAGATGTTAACCGATAGTTGCTTTGTGATCAATATTTCTAATGCTAAGATAAAAGAAAATCATTAGCGCTTAAAGGAATTAAAAATTTAATAATCAACAATTGTTGTTAGTCAGTTCCGAATGGAATAAACTGATTGCTCCCATATCAGCAAGGTGAATCAGACCTCTAGCCGAGTCACGCTAGAGGTCATTTTGATGGATTCAGCAGCTATTGCTGGAGTATGGCCTCAGCTAGTGAGGACTAAGAAAGCGGCTTTAAAAAGTGATGGGTAGGGCTTGCTGGGAAAGAAAATTGTCACGCAACTCTTTTACCTTCCTTTAGGCTAGGTCTCTGAAAAGTGATATAATATAGTTAGCAAAACACAAGGAGAAAAGCAATGAAATCAGCAGTTTATCTCAAGGCTGGTCAAGTTGGACTAGTAGAAATGGATCATCCGCAAATTCTAGACCCAGATGATGCCATTATCCGCATTGTTCGGACCTGTGTCTGCGGCTCTGACCTGTGGAGTTATCGAAATGAGCAGGTGAAGCCTGGGCGCATGAACAGTGGACACGAGGCGATCGGGATTGTCGAGGAAGTCGGTGGTGCAGTAACGACTGTGAAAGTAGGCGATTTTGTCATTGCTCCCTTTACTCATGGATGTGGGGATTGTGATGCCTGCCGAGCAGGATATGACGGGACTTGTGACCGGCATATTGGCAATAACTGGTCAGATGGGGTGCAAGCAGAATATATGCGCTTCAAGTATGCCAACTGGGCTTTGGTGAAAATTTCGGGTCAGCCGTCAGATTATTCAGAAGGGATGCTTAAGTCCTTCTTAGCGTTGGCTGATGTAATGCCGACAGGCTACCATGCGGCGCGTGTGGCAGATGTCAAACCAGGCGACAAGGTAGTCGTTATCGGTGATGGGGCTGTTGGACAATGCGCTGTTATCGCGGCTAAGATGCGGGGAGCTTCCCAAATCGTCCTCATGAGCCGTCACGAAGACCGGCAAAAGATGGCGCTTGAATCAGGAGCAACAGCGGTGGTTGCTGAACGTGGCGAAGAAGGCATTGCCAAGGTGCGCGAAATCCTTGGCGGCGGAGCTGACGCTGCGCTCGAATGTGTCGGAACAGAAGCAGCGGTTGACCAAGCGCTTGGTGTCCTTCACAACGGCGGCCGATTAGGCTTTGTTGGTGTTCCCCACTATAATAATCGTGCCCTTGGTTCCACTTTTGCACAAAACATCACAGTGGCGGGTGGCGCAGCCTCTGTCACAACCTACGACAAACAACTCTTATTGAAAGCAGTTCTTGATGGCGATATCAATCCAGGTCGCGTCTTTACTTCCAGCTATAATCTAGAAGAGATCGATCAAGCCTATAAAGATATGGATGAACGGAAGACCATTAAAGCCATGATTGTGATTGACTAAGGTTTGTCAAGATTATTATGTTAGGGGATGTTAAAGGCACTCAAAGGAATTTGAAATTCTGAGAGATCAGTAAAAGGATTTGCAAGGACTAGGTCAGGATTTTCAATCTTCCACAAATTATAGAAGAAAGAGTAGCTTTTTAGGAAGTCAAAAAGGAGGCGTTGTTAGCGTCCTCTTTTTTTGCTATAGTGGAGCTAGAGAAGAGATTGACTAGGAAGAAATGAGGAATAGCGAGACATATGAAAAAATTGGAAGAGATTGCGGATTTTGGTCCCTTGCCTTCGGCGGCTCAGTTGGCTTATCATCGAGATGAATTGGCAGCTTTTATCCATTTTGGCATCAATACCTTTTACGAGCAGGAATGGGGAAATGGTCAAGAAGATCCCAAGCGTTTCAATCCGACTAAACTGGATACAGACCAGTGGATCAGGGTTTTGAAAGAAACAGGCTTTAAACGGGTCATTGTCGTGGTCAAGCATCATGATGGCTTTGTTCTTTATCCGAGCCGCTATACAGACTATACGGTAGCTGCCAGTCCGTGGAGAGATGGCAAGGGGGACCTCTTGGCTGAGATTTCCCGCTCAGCTAGCCAGTATGATATGGATTTGGGGCTTTATCTGTCGCCTTGGGATGCCCACAGCCCGCTCTATCACGTAGATACTCAAGAAGCCTACAATGAATATTACCAGCAGCAATTAGAAGAAATCTTGAGCAATCCGCTTTATGGTAATAAAGGAAAATTTGTCGAAATCTGGATGGATGGGGCGCGTGGAGAAGGTGCGCAAAAGCTTACCTATGAGTTTGATGCTTGGTTTGAAACCATTCGTCGCTATCAAAAAGACGCTGTCATTTTCTCAACTGAGGCGACTGAATTGCGTTGGATTGGCAATGAAAGTGGTCGAGCTGGCGATCCCTTATGGCAGAAGATTCGACCGGAAAAGCTGAGTGAGCAGACACCGCCTGTCTATCTTTGCCATGGTGATCCAGAAGGAACGCACTATTCTGTCGGAGAAGCAGATGTTTCCCTGCGTTCGGGTTGGTTTTATCATGAAAGTCAGCAACCCAAGTCCTTGGTGGATTTGCTGGATATTTATCTGGCTTCGGTGGGGCGGGGGACACCGCTTTTGATCAATGTGCCTCCGACCAAGGAGGGCTTGTTGGCGGAAGTTGATGTCCAGCGCCTGCAGGAATTCCATCAGGTGATTTCTAGCCTTTACGATGAAGACTTGGCTGCGGAGGCTGAAGTCACAAGTAGCAGTGAAAGGATAGGCTATCCAGCAAGTAATCTGACGGATGGTCAAAGAGATAGCTTCTGGGCTCCGAATGCGGAGGAAACTTCCTATGTCTTGGAGATTGACCTCGGTCGCAGTTGCACTTTTAATTTGCTAGAAATCAGAGAACCGATCGCCAAAGGGCAACGGATCGCAGGTTTTATTCTAGAAGTGAAGAAAGAGGATGACTGGGCTGTCTTTGCCCGTGGTCATACGATTGGCTATAAGCGTCTACTTTTGGGCGAAATGGTCGAGGCTCGTTACTTGCGCTTGATCTTGACGGATTTCCAAGCCTTACCACTGTTGAGTAAGCTGGGCGTGTACAGGACACCAGCGATTATGGAGGAAGAGAAGAGGCCTTCTGGTTTGGAGTTCTCACAAGAGACGGATCTGGTAATTGGGGGGCAATTGACTCAGATTAGTCTGCGTCGTTTAGATGGACTGGAGCAGGCGGAGCAGATCCGACTGGTTACGGAGCCTGGCACAGGAACGCACGGAACGGCTTATGAGGATCAAATCTGGGATGTGAGCTTTGCTTCGGGCGAGAGCGACAAAGAGTTGACCTTATCAACCTTGGCTTTCACAGGTCAGCAAGAATTGAATTTTTACCTTTGTGCCAGCCGAGAGGATGGTCGTCAAAGCAGACTCAAGATTGAGGTCAAGGGGAGTTAGAAGAGAAAAGAGAGTGGGACAGAAATCGGTAATTCGTTAGAATTCGATTTCGTCGTCCCACCTCCGCACAGTTGAGTAGGGCTGTAAAAGCTGATAAAATCAGCGTAGCAGAGCCCACTCAACCACTGCGTTTTGCTCGATAATCCAAAGACAATTGAGAGGCTAGGACTTTTGTCCCAGCCTCTTTTGCTGTTTTTATGATTGTGTAGAAGATGAATTTGGCAGCCAAGACAGGTAGAAGTCCAACCTGTCAGAAGCCAGTAAGTCCTCATGGGAAATTCGTTGCTGGCTTCGTCCGTCTAATTCTGACTTTTTCACAAACTGGAAGTGGGGATAGTTATCATGGGCGTAAATATCAAGCCATTTTTGACTTTGTGGCAGATAGAGGCGCAGATGGTCAAAGAGAGGAATGCCTAAGTCATAGTGAGGCTTTCCAGGACAAGTCGGATAGAGCCCCAAGACGCTCCAGATATACCAAGCAGAAAGGCTTCCATTGTCCTCGTCACCAGGAAAAGCCTGCCAACTAGCCTGAAAAGCCTCTTCTCTCAAGCTTTTGATTAGGAGACTGGTGTATTCTGGCCTGCTACTATAGTGGAAAAGATAAGGGATATGGAAACTAGGCTGATTGGAAATGGCTAGCTGGCCAAAGTGGGCATTCGCCATCTCGCTCATTTCGTGAATCTCGTAGCCGTAGCCTGTGACATCAAAATAGGGCTGGTCCTGGCAGAGCCTAGTTAGGTAATCGGTAAAGGCTGGCTCACCGCCCATGAGCTCTTTCAAGCCTTCGATATCATGAAAGACGCTGAGCGTATTTTGAATAGCAGAGCATTCTGCGTAATCTCTTCCCCAGCTGTAAGGAGAGAAGTCGGCTCGAAATTGTCCTTGTCGGTCTTTGGCTCGCATATAGCCCGTTTCTGAGTCAAAAAGGTTTTGGTAATGGCGTGCCTGCTGGGCGTAGCGCTGGGCTACTTGCTCCTCTTGGAGTTTGCTGGCTAGGCTGGCAATGCAAAAGTCGCTATAACTATAGTCCAGCGTATGGCTGACGCTTTCATGATAATCTGTTGGCAGGTAGCCCAAGGTTTGGTAGTCGCTAGCCCCGTGTCGGCCGTAACGTTTGGAAGGATCTTCTTTCTCTGCTGTGTCCAGCATGGCTTGGAACAATTCCTGTTCTAGGTCAGGAATGAGATCTTTCGCAGCGGCATCCGCAATCACACCGTCAATCAAGGTTCCTGGCATCATGCCCCGTTCATCAGGAGCCAGCCACTTGGGTAGATAGCCCGTTTCTTTATAGAAATTCAGAAATCCTTGGAGAAAATCGTGATAGATGTCTGGTGCGATAAGAGCTAGGAGAGGAAAATTGGTACGAAAACCATCCCAAAATCCAATATTAGTAAAGAATTTACCAGGCTGGACAGTCTGATGGCTAAAGTCCCAATGAATTTCTTTTCCTTCAGGAGTGATTTCATAAAAGGTCTGAGGAAAGAGGAAAAGGCGGTAAAGAGTCTGGTCGAACATGCGGCGGTCAGCCTTACCCTGCTCCACAACATCAAATCGGTGGAGATAGCTTTCCCAGGCTTGCTTGGTCTGCTCTTTCACCGCATCAAAGTCAGCTTGGGGCAGATTCGTCATGGCTTGCTCTTCCGAGATAAAGGAAGTGGCTAGGGCGGATTGCAGCTTTCCTTGTTCAAAGTCTAGCACCAAGTCCTCTCCAAGTGCATGACTGGCCTGAATAGGCTGGTCAAAGCGCAGGCAAATATGAATGGTCAGAGGCTGCTTGGCCGGATTGGTTTCTTCTTTCAAACTGCCTAGAAGCGTGTAGGCGTCCAGCATCCGAAAATAAGTCTGAGCCTCACTGTGCAGGATAAGGCTGATAGGCTGGGTCCCTTGGCTTGTGAGGCGGAAGCAGGCTCCGTAAGTAGTCGGAGTCAGTTCCGTACTGACTTGATAACGGTTGGAGTGAACTTTCAAATAATGTGGCTGAAAAATGCTCTCGTCCGGTCGATAGGACGACTGACGGTGATAGATATCGGGCTTGCTTATCTTTTCGGTGACAGGCGTGAGCAGGAGCCAAGAGAAGTCCCCGATCCAAGGACTGGGCTGGTGGGTCAGACGAATACCTTGGAAGATGGGTAGGTCTGGTTTAAAGAACCAAGAGCCGTCTGTATGGCTGCTCTGAGGAACGAAATAATTCATGCCGAATGGTGCCCCTGTATAGGGCAGGGTATTGCCGTGGGAAAAGCTATGGGAATTGTCCGTTCCATAGCGGGTATCAATCGTTTCTAGTATTGTTTTCATGGAAAATCTCCTTCGATCCAGCTTGCTTTGTCTTGATTATAACATGAATCGAGAACCAGTGGCCAAGGCAAAAATATATGATCGAAAGGCCTTTAGTTTGTGTATATATTTTAAAAACTGTTTAGCCTATACTAGAGAATGTAAACGAGTATGAAAAAGGAGAAGGAATATGGTTTATTCTAAAGAAATTGTTGGGAAATGGTTGGAGTCTATCGCCCAGTTAGCACAAGATCATCCGACTTGGGTCTCTGTTTTTGAGCGTTGTTATACGGATACTTTGGACAACACGGTCGAAATCTTAGAAGATGGGTCTACTTTTGTCTTGACAGGCGATATTCCAGCTATGTGGCTACGGGATTCGACTGCTCAGCTCAAGCCCTACCTCTTTGTAGCTAAGCAAGATCCAAAAATTCGTCAAACGATTGCTGGCTTGGTTAAACGTCAGATGACGCTGATTCTCAAAGATCCTTATGCCAATGCCTTTAATATCGCTGACAACTGGAACGGTCACCATGAGACAGACCATACAGACTTGTCTGGTTGGATTTGGGAGCGCAAGTACGAAGTGGACTCTCTCTGCTATCCTCTGCAGCTGGCATATCTCTTGTGGAAAGAGACTGGAGAAACGAGCCATTTAGACGCTACCTTTGTTGCTGGCGTCAGAGAAATTCTACGAGTTTGGACGATCGAGCAGGACCACAGCCAGTCTTCTTATCGCTTCGTCCGTGATACGGATCGCAAGGAAGATACCTTAGTCAATGATGGCAAAGGACCTGATTTTGCAGTGACAGGCATGACTTGGTCGGCCTTCCGTCCAAGTGATGATGCTTGTATTTACAGCTATCTAGTGCCGTCTAATATGTTTTCAACGGTTGTCTTGGGCTATGTGGCAGAAATCTTTGAAAAATTGAACTTAGAGGGTGCTGAGGAGATCGTTCCGCATGCGCAGCGTCTGCAAAAGGAAATCAAGGAAGGAATTGAAAACTACGCCTACACCCAAAATGCCAAGGGCGAAAAGATTTACGCTTTTGAGGTAGACGGTTTGGGGAATGCCAGCATTATGGATGATCCGAATGTACCAAGCCTTTTGGCAGCGCCATATCTAGGCTTTTGCTCAATTGACGACGAAGTCTACCAAGCGACACGCCGCACCATTCTGAGCCCAGAAAATCCTTACTATTATGAGGGTAAATATGCTGCAGGACTTGGTAGCTCGCACACCTTCTACCGCTATATCTGGCCGATTGCCTTATCCATTCAAGGATTGACCACGCACGATAAGGAAGAAAAACGTCGAATTTTGGACTTGCTCGTGGCCTGCGATGGTGGCACAGGTGTCATGCACGAAAGTTTCCATGTGGACGACCCAACCAAGTATTCTCGTGAATGGTTCAGCTGGGCCAACATGATGTTCTGTGAACTGGTATTAGATTACTATGATTTAAAAATTGAGGTATAGAATTAACAAGTAGAGGAACAAAAATGGAAAATATTACTGTACATATCATTTCTCACAGCCACTGGGATCGCGAATGGTATCTCCCCTTTGAATCCCACCGTATGCAGCTGGTCGAGCTTTTTGACAATCTCTTTGATTTGTTTGAACATGATCCAGAATTCAAAAGCTTCCACCTAGACGGGCAAACCATTGTCTTGGATGATTATTTGGAAATCTGCCCGGGAAATCGCGACAAACTGCAGCGCTATATTGATGAAGGCAAGCTGAAAATCGGACCTTTCTATATCTTGCAGGATGATTATTTGATTTCTAGCGAAGCCAATGTCCGCAATACCTTGATTGGTCAGCAAGAGTGCAAGAAATGGGGCAAGTCCACTCAGATTGGTTATTTCCCAGATACTTTTGGAAATATGGGGCAGGCGCCTCAGCTCTTGCAGCAATCAGGCATTCATATAGCTGCTTTCGGCCGTGGGGTTAAGCCGATTGGTTTTGACAACCAAGTCTTAGAGGACGAGCAATTCACTTCTCAGTACTCTGAAATGTACTGGCAAGGTGCCGATGGCAGTAAAGTTCTAGGCATTCTCTTTGCCAACTGGTATAGCAATGGGAATGAAATCCCAGTAGATCCAGAAGAAGCGAGAGTTTTCTGGGAGCAGAAGCTGGCTGATGTGAAGAGCTATGCTTCTACCAATCAATGGCTGATGATGAACGGCTGTGACCACCAGCCAGTTCAGCGTGACCTCAGCCAAGCCATCCGAGTAGCCAATGAGCTTTATCCAGAAATCAACTTTGTGCACAGTTCTTTTGATGATTATATGCAAGCTGTGGAAGCGGCCCTGCCTGAGGAACTGTCAACAGTTCAAGGCGAATTGACCAGCCAAGAAACGGATGGTTGGTACACCTTGGCTAATACTTCTTCAGCCCGCATCTATCTGAAGCAGGCTTTCCAAGAAAACAGTAACTTGCTAGAGCAGGTGGTTGAGCCGCTGACTGTTATCACAGGCGGTCACAATCAGAAAGACCAGCTGACTTATGCTTGGAAGACCCTCTTGCAAAATGCTCCACACGATAGTATTTGTGGCTGCAGTGTTGACGAAGTTCACCGCGAAATGGAGATCCGCTTCGCCAAGGTCAATCAAGTGGGCGAATTTGTCAAAGGCAACCTGCTGGAAGAATGGAAGCAAAAGCTAGATAGCCGCCAAGCTGAGAGCGACCTACTCTTCACCGTTGTCAATACTGGACTCCATGACAAAATTGATACCGTTTCTGTGGATGTGACCTTTGCGACCTGTGATTTTAAGGAAGCACATCCGACAGAAGCCTATAGGAGAATGGCAGAATTGACAATTCCAGACTTGATTGTGAAGGATTTGGATGGTCGTTATGTTGAAGCCAAAATCGAAGATTTGGGAGCTCATTTCCAATATGATCTTCCAAAAGACCGCTTCCGTCAGGCTTATATCGCTCGTCAGTTACGCGTGACGTTGCCGGTTCATCTAGCACCTCTGGCTTGGAAAACTTTCCAATTGCTTCCTGGTGCAAAAGAAGAGCATGAAGGGCTCTACCGCAATGGCGTAATTGATACTCCATTTGTGACTATCAGCTTTGATGAAGACTTGACCGTCTACGATAAGACGACCCATGAAGCCTATGAGGACTTCCTCCGCTTTGAGGATCGGGGCGATATTGGAAATGAGTATATCTACTTCCAACCCAAAAATACAGAGCCAATCTATGCTAAACTGGCTGGCGTTAAGGTGTTAGAAAACAATGCCCGCTATACCAAGGTGGAATTAAGCCATGAATTGACCTTGCCAGTAAGTGCAGATGAACTGTTGGATCAAGAACAAAAGGGCATTGTTGAGTTTATGAAGCGCTCAGCAGGCCGTTCGTCGGAATTGACAACTATGATCTTGACAACTGAGTTGACAGTCTTTGCGGACAGCCCACAATTGCGCTTTAAGACTTGCTTTACCAATACTGCTAAGGATCACCGCATCCGCCTTCTTTTCAGAACTCACAACAGCAGTAAAACCAACGATTCAGACAGCATTTACGAAGTGGTTCGCCGCAACAATCAACCAGCTGCTTCATGGGAAAATCCAGAAAATCCACAGCACCAACAAGCCTTCGTCAGTCTTTATGATGACCAAAAAGCAGTCACAGTTGCTAATAAGGGTCTAAATGAATACGAGATTTTAGGTGATGACACGATTGCTGTAACGATTCTGCGAGCAACTGGTGAGCTGGGCGACTGGGGCTACTTCCCTACACCAGAAGCGCAGTGCTTGCGTGACTTCCAAGTCGAGTACACGGTGGAATGCCACCAGCCACAAGAGCGTTTTGCTGCTTACCGTCGGGCCAAAGCCTTCCAAACACCGTTGACAGCTCTGCAAATTTCCAAACAAGAAGGAAGTGTTGCAACGGTTGGACAAGCCTTGGATCACCCTGCTTTGAACCTAGCAGAAATCTGCCCGACAGCCTTTAAAGTGGCGGAAGACGAGTCAGGAAGCGTACTTCGCTACTACAATATGACCCAAGAGGAGCAAGAAGTGACAACTGGTTCCCAAACTCTAGTCAACCTTTTGGAAGAAGTGCTTCCAGAAAAGGATGGAATCTTAGGACCACAGGAAATTCGTACAGAGCTCTTGAAAAACGATTAAAAAGAGGAGGCTAGGGCAATGGACTAAATACTTGAACATTTAGTTCCTTGCCCTATTGCCTTTCAAGTTCTAGAAAACAGAGAAAGGAGAAAAAATGCTTATTGCAACAATTGACATAGGCGGTACAGGTATCAAGTTTGCGGCTATGTCCAAAGAAGGAGAGATACTGGAAAAGAAAGACATTGCTACGCCAGACAATTTAGATGACTTGCTGGCTTGGCTGGATTCTTGTCTTTCCAAGCGGGATTATCAAGGCGTTGCTATGAGTGTGCCTGGGGCAGTTGACCGAGAGACAGGAGTCATTGGTGGGATTAGCGCTGTTCCTTATATTCACGGTTTTTCTTGGTATGATAAGCTGGATTCTTATGGTTTGCCAGTCCGTCTAGAAAATGATGCCAACTGTGTTGGTTTGAGTGAACTTTTGGCCCATCCAGAGCTGGAAAATGCAGCCTGCGTGGTCATTGGCACTGGGATTGGTGGAGCTATGATTATCAATGGCAAGCTTCATCGTGGTCGCCACAGTTTGGGTGGGGAGTTTGGCTATATGACAACCCTAGCACCTGCTGAAAAACTCAATAACTGGTCGCAACTTGCCTCAACTGGCAACATGGTAGCTTACGTGGTCGAGAAATCAGGGCAGGCAGACTGGGATGGTCGCAAGATTTACCAAGAGGCTGCGGCAGGAAATGCTCTTTGCCAAGAAGCCATCGAGCGGATGAACCGCAATCTTGCACAAGGTTTGCTCAATATCCAGTATCTCATCGATCCAGATGTGATTAGTCTAGGCGGCTCCATCAGCCAAAATCCAGACTTCATCCAAGGTGTCCGCTCAGCGATTGCTTATTATGTTGAACGTTATGAAGAGTATTCGGTGGCACCAGAAATTTTAGCATGTACCTACAAGGGGGAGGCTAATCTTTATGGCGCTTTAGTAAACTGGTTACAGGAGGAAGGCCAATGGCCACATTTGTAGGATTATCAAGCAAGCAAGAAAAGGCTCTTGCTCGTTTAGGAAAATATTTGAACTTGGGCGAGATTGAAGTCAGTCTTGTTCCTAACTCAGCCGTATCAATCAAGGTGGAAGGCTGTCAGGGACGTTATCAAGTCAGCTATCATAAGCCTCATCAGCTCTATCGTGCTTTAGCCCTCTTATCTGCCGCTCTCAAAGCAGGGCAGGATGAGGTGGAGATTGAGGAAAGAGCGGCCTATGAGGACTTGGCCTATATGGCCGACTGCTCTCGCAATGCCGTCTTGAATCTGAACTCGGCTAAGAAAATGATTGAAGTCTTGGCCTTGATGGGGTATTCCACTTTTGAACTTTACATGGAAGATACCTATGAGATAGAAGACCAGCCCTATTTTGGCTATTTCAGAGGCCGCTACACTGTTGCAGAATTGCAAGAGATTGAGGCTTATGCCGCAGATTTCGATTTGACCTTTGTACCATGTATCCAGACCTTGGCCCACTTGTCAGCCTTTGTCAAATGGGGTGTCAAGGAAGTGCAGGAACTTCGAGATGTGGAGGATATCTTACTGATTGGGGAAGAAAAGGTCTACGACCTTATCGAAGGCATGTTTAAGACAATGTCCCAGCTTCGCACACGTAAGATAAATATCGGGATGGACGAAGCCCACTTGGTCGGTCTTGGACGTTATTTGATTCAGCATGGTTTCCAAAACCGCAGTCTCCTCATGTGCCAACACCTTGAACGCGTGCTGGATATCGCCGATAAGTACGGTTTCCACTGTCAAATGTGGAGCGACATGTTCTTCAAGCTCATGTCAGCAGATGGCCAGTATGACCGTGATGTGGAAATCCCAGAGGAAACTCGAGTTTATCTGGATCAACTCAAAGACCGTGTGACCTTGGTTTACTGGGATTACTATCAAGATAGCGAAGAAAAATACAACCGCAACTTCCAAAATCATCATAAAATCAGTCAAGACATTGCCTTTGCAGGCGGTGCTTGGAAGTGGATTGGCTTTACACCGCACAATCATTTCAGTCGCTTAGTGGCTATCGAAGCTAATAAAGCCTGCCGCCAAAATCATGTCAAGGAAGTGATTGTGACTGGCTGGGGGGATAATGGAGGAGAAACCTCACAATTCTCAATCCTGCCTGCTCTGCAGATTTGGGCAGAACTAGCCTACCGAAATGATTTAGATAAATTAGCCGAGCATTTCTTGGTGAGCACAGGCCGTGATGTTGATGATTTTATGAAAGTAGACTTGGCCAATCTATTGCCAGGCTTGCCAGAAAACCTCAGCGGTATCAATCCAAATCGTTATATCCTCTATCAAGATATTCTCTGTCCTTTGCTGGAACGCCATATCCGACCTGAAGAGGACGGCCAGCATTTTGAAGCTGCCGCTCAGTCCTTGCAAGAAGTCAGCCACAAAGCTGGTGAATATAGTTATCTCTTTGAGACTCAGGCTCAGTTGAATGCGCTCTTGGCCTTGAAAATTGCCGTCACATCTGGCATTCAAGAAGCCTATGGCGCAGGAGACAAGAATCGCTTGGCAGAACTAGCTGAAAAAGACTTGCCTTTGCTCTATCAAAAAGTGGAAGACTTTGTCGAGCAATTCAGTCGCCAATGGCAGCTAGAAAATAAAATTTTCGGACTGGATACCATTGATATCCGTTTTGGAGGCCTGCTCAAGCGGATCAAACGGGCGCAGGAACGCCTGCAGCAATATACGACTGGTCAGCTTGATTTTGTAGAAGAACTAGAGCAAGAAATCTTGCCTTTCAATGACTTTTATGGAGACAAGAACTTTGCAGCCACGACAGCCAACCAGTGGCATACCATCGCTACAGCATCAACGATTTACACAACGTAATTATTTTGTTTGATCAAAATTTTCATGTCCCTACTCTACTTTTTATCTGTATATTAGATAAATAATTTGTATAGTTTTTTCTATAATTAGGAGTTTAAATGAGAATAGAAAAAGGCATATAATAGAAACATGAAAACGATATCAAAACAATAGAAAGGGAGATTTGAATGAATAAGGTTATCAAAACACTGAAAGAAAACTTTATTTTCTTGCTCATGGTCTTACCAGGAGTTGTTTGGTTTGTTTTGTTCTTCTATATACCAGTTTTAGGAAACGTCGTTGCATTTAAGAATTTTAAACTAAGTGGTGAAGGATTCATCCATAGCCTTATGAGCAGTGAATGGGTGGGATTCAATAACTTCAAGTTCTTATTTAATTCCAAGGATGCCTATACGATTACACGAAATACCATTCTTTATAATGGTGGTTTCATCATTTTAGGATTGATTTTCTCTGTCGGAATTGCCATTATCTTTAGTGAACTTCGTTCGAAAAAGATGGTAAAGATTTATCAGACAACCATGCTGTTCCCGTATTTCCTTTCTTGGGTTATTATTAGTTTCTTCGTAGATGCTTTCTTGAACCCTGGCAAGGGCTTGCTGAACAATTTATTGCACAATCCGAATATCAACTTTTATACAGTGGTCTCCTTCTGGCCAGCCTTCATCCTTTTCATTGGTATCTGGAAGGGATTAGGCTACAGTAGTATTTTGTACTATGCGAGTATCATGGGTATTGATCCGACTTACTATGAGGCAGCAACGGTAGACGGTGCTACAAAATGGCAGCGTATCCGGAATATCACATTGCCATCTTTGGCTTCTCTTATCACAGTATTGACCATTCTAGCAGTCGGAAATATCTTCCGAGCGGACTTTGGCTTGTTCTATACTGTTCCGCATAATTCAGGATCACTCTTTAGCGTAACCAACGTCTTGGATACATATGTCTATCGTGGATTGACCGGTACAGGTGATATCGGGATGGCTTCAGCTGCGGGTCTCTATCAATCAGTTGTGGGCTGTATCCTCGTGATCGTCAGCAATCTGATTGTCCGCAGAATTGATAAAGAATCTGCTCTCTTTTAGAAGGAGGAACTTATGAAATCCCCAAAAATTCAAAAAGAAAAAGTCGATAATGTGGGAATTCACTCCTTTAGTAAAAAAGCCGATTTTTTCTTTAACATCTTGATTGCCATCTTCTCGCTTTCCTGTGTTCTGCCTTTCTTCTTTGTCATCATCATCTCGCTGACGGATGAAAGCAGTTTGGTTCATAATGGTTTTGCCTTTTGGCCGTCACAGTTCAGTCTAGCGGGCTATGAATTCTTATTTGGCTTGAAAGATCAGCTCTTACAGTCACTCTTTGTGACAGTAGTGATTACGGTAGTGGGCACTAGTTTGAATGTTTTCTTCACAACAACTTATGCCTACGCTATCTCACGTCGCAGTTTTAAATTCAAACGCTTCTTTACCTTGTTTGCAATGGCAAGTATGCTCTTCCAAGCAGGGATGATTCCAACTTACATCGTTATGACCAACTTGCTTGGTTTAGGAGATACAGTGTGGGCTTTGATTTTACCGCTACTGCTTAGTCCTTTCAATATCATTCTGATGAGAACTTTCTTCAAGAGAACGATCCCAGAAGCGATTATTGAATCCGCTAAGATTGATGGTGCCAGCGAGACTCGGATTTTCTTCCAAATCTGCTTGCCACTATCTCTTCCAGGTATCGCTACAATTACACTCTTCACTGCCCTTGCTTATTGGAACGATTGGTTTAATGCCCTGCTCTACATTCGCAGTGACAACTTAGTTCCCCTTCAATATTTGCTGATGAAGATTCAGCAAAATATGGACTACTTGTCTAAGAGTGCGGGAGCGAGTGCTCAGCTTGCAGGCTTGACAGGATCTCTACCTAAAGAGTCTGGTCGTATGGCTATGGTCGTAATTGCAACCTTGCCAATCGCTTGCGTCTATCCATTCTTCCAACGTTACTTTGTTAAGGGATTGACTATCGGAGGCGTCAAAGAATAGCTTGCCCCTTTAGTCTCAGAGTTTTTACTGGTAGCATTAAAAACTCACATTATTAAATTTGTATATAAAAAATTAAAAGGAGATTTTTCTATGAAAAATTGGAAAAAATATGCTCTAGCTTCTGCTAGCTTCTTGGCTTTCTCAGGCCTCCTAGCAGGCTGCGGTAGTCTTACTGGTAACAACCAAAAGTCATCTAAAACGGATGATGGTAAGACGGTTATCAAAATGTACCAAATCGGTGATAAACCAGATAATTTGGACAAATTGCTCGAAAATGCTAACAAGATTATCGGCAAAGAAATCGATGCTAAGTTGGATATCGAATACATCGGTTGGGGTGACTACGAACAAAAAATGAACGTTATCACTTCATCAGGTGAAAACTACGATATCGCCTTCGCTCAAAACTATGTCATCAATGCCCAAAAAGGTGCTTATGCTGACTTGACTGAGCTCTACAAAAAAGAAGGTAAAAAACTTTACGATTCTTTAGACCCAGCTTACATCAAAGGAAACACTGTAAACGGTAAAATCTATGCTGTTCCAGTTAATGCCAATGTGACTTCTTCACAAAACTTTGCCTTCAACGGACCACTTCTTGAAAAATATGGTATCAGCGATATTTCAAATATCCATTCTTACCAAGATTTGGAACCAGTTTTGAAAGCTGCTAAAGAAAAAGATCCAAAAGTTGTTCCTTTCGCTATCGGTAAGAACTTTATCCCATCTGATAACTTTGATTATCCTGTAACGAACGGACTTCCTTTCGTTATTGACTTGGAAGGCGATACAACTAAGATTGTAAACCGTTATGAAGTTCCTCGCTTCTTGGATAGCCTCAGAACCATCCATAAGTACTATCAAGCAGGCTATATTCCAAAAGATGTAGCAACTAGCGATACTGCTTATCAATTGTCTGAAGATTCTTGGTTCGTTCGCGAAGAAACAGTAGGACCTGCTGACTATGGTAATAGCTTGCTTTCTCGTGTAGCTAACCGTAAGATCGAAATCAGCCAACTGACTAAGAACTACAAGAAGAGCCAAACTACTCAAGTAGCGAACTTCGTTATCTCAAACAACTCTAAGAACAAAGAAAAATCCATGGAATTGTTGACTTTGCTTAACACAAATCCTGAATTGCTGAACGGCCTTGTATATGGTCCAGAAGGCGAAAACTGGGAAAAAGTTGAAGGTAAAGAAAACCGCGTTCGTACTTTGAAAGCCTACAATGGTAATACCCACATGTCTGGCTGGAACACAGGTAACAACTGGATTCTTTACATCAATGAAAACGTAACAGATCAACAAATCGAAGATTCTAAGAAGATTCTTGCAGAAGCACAAGAGTCACCTGCTCTTGGATTTAACTTCAATGTAGACCCAGTTAAAGCAGAAGTATCTAGCATTACAAATACAATGAAAGAATACGACACTGCTATCAACACTGGTACAGTTGATCCTGATGTTGAAATTCCTAAGATGATGGACAAACTGAAATCTGAAGGAGCATATGATAAAGTATTGAAAGAAATGCAAAAACAATACGACGAATTCCTTGCTTCTAAGAAATAAGCAACATGATGAATCCTCCTCGTCTCGTTTTGGGGAGGATTTTTCTTTTTTGGGGTGATAGGAATTTTTGTAAACGGTTAAAATGTGTTATAATTTTAGAATGTGTGGAAATTTGACCAGCAGAAAGGAAAAACGATGGGAAAATTAGTTGAGTGGATTTTTCAACGAGTTTATATGGCTATGCTTGCATCCGCAATTTTTTGGGTATTGGCTCTGTGTGGAGGTCTTGTTTTTGGACTTGCTCCAGCCGGTTGTGTGCTCATGACTTTGTTCCAGCAATATCGCTATGACTATAAAAAATATCACTGGAAGGAAGCGTGGGATCTATTTAAAGAAAATTTCCTTGCTACAAACAAAGTATTTTTCACTTTGCTTGTAGTGCAGGCTCTTTTATCTTATGGGATTTATCTCCTTATCCAGCTTCCTCACCAAACTATTTTCTACCTTTTATTGACGATAGCAAATCTGCTCTTTTTGCTTTTGGCACCAGCAGTATACGCAGTCTATCTGAAATTGCAGGTCTTTTTTGAGTTTTCTTATAAAAATAGCTTGAAATTATCTTTGATTGGCGTTTTTCTTAATATTTCAGCCATGTTGAAACTTTTATTAGGGACAATCTTGCTATTGATTGCCAGCTACTTTATGCCGGCTTTACTCTTCTTTGCTTTTATTGGGCTTTGGCATTTTTTTCTTAGTGATGTTCTAGACCCAATTTACCAAACCATTCAGGCTAAGTTGATAACAGAAAAACCATGAAGAAATTTTGGCTCCATTCGTTACTAAAAGTCTATGCTGTCATTATGGTGGCTATTGTGGGATGTTTGGGTCTCATTTTATCTTATTCTGATTGGCATAGTCGTTATAAGGAAACTGAGCAGATTGCGCAACAAGCAGTGACTCGATTGGCTGACGAAGTGGATTATTACAACCGCCGAGCGAATCAACTGGCTCAAAGTTTAGTTGAAAATCGAGCAAAATTGGACGGTGTTTATAACTACTTTATCATGAGCCCTTCTGAGTACGCTAGCTGGCGCTTATCAGCGGATGTACCTACTTATGTTCAAGTATCCCTCCATCAAAATATCAATGATATTTATGTTGAAAATGAATTTGTTACAGGCATTGACATTGCTTTAAATGATTACAAAACTGTTTTTGTTTCCACAAGGCAAGCGAGAGGTGGCAAACAGCTTCCTGCTGAGGAATTTAGACCTGCGCGCGATGCCTTTCCAATTGCGATTTATGATAAGACAGTCGATCAAGTCATCGGAACGATTTACATTCGGATTGATGGGGAGGTCTTCAACAAGGTTGTCGATAATACGCGGGGCGATGTTCCACTCGCTCTCAGTGTGATTTCGCCTTACAAAAAAGAAATTCTGCATTTTGGTGATACAAAAGGAATTGGCCAAAATGATTGGATCAAAAAAGAAACTATCTACAATTACACTGTCCAGACAGCAGTGCCTGCGCATTATGTGATAGAGAAGACGGTTTTCAGCACGGGTTTGATCATTTTTTCTGGTCTGATTTTGGTTGGAGTTTTATATGCTGCTTTGCAGAGGATTTTTCTCAATTACCAAAGGCAGGTTGTTGATATTGTGGATACGCTTCATCTCATCACAGATGGTGATAATCAGAAGCGTATTGCGACAGAGACTAAGGAGCAGGAGCTGCTTCTGATTGCGACAACGACCAATACCATGTTGGATAGTATGGATAAGAGTATTCGGGATATTTACCGTTTGGAGATTAGCCAAAAAGATGCCAACATGAGGGCTCTGCAGGCGCAAATTAATCCTCATTTTATGTACAACACCTTGGAATTTATCAGGATGTATGCGGTCATGCAGCATCAGGAAGAATTGGCAGATATTATCTACGAATTTAGCAGTTTGCTGAGAAATAATATCTCAGATGAATCCAGAAGTAGTTTGAAAAATGAATTGGAATTCTGCCGGAAATATAGCTATCTTTGCATGGTTCGGCATCCCAAATCAGTGGCCTATGGTTTCAAAATTGAAGAAGGTTTGGAAGAAATGATGATTCCTAAGTTCAGTATTCAGCCACTGATTGAAAATTACTTTGCTCATGGTATCGATTATCGCAGGCAGGACAATGTCATCAGTGTCAAGGCTCAAAAGATAGACGGCGCTGTAAGGCTGATGATCCAAGACAATGGTCGAGGCATCCCAGCTGAACGTCTGGCTGAGATTCAAGAGATACTAGCCAGCCGAGAGCTTATGGATGCTCAGAATCGAGAGCAGCGGACATCTATTGGTATTCGGAATATTCATGAACGCTTCTTGCTCTTTTTTGGTGACCGCTACAGTATCCAACTGAAATCTCAAACGGATCAGGGAGTAACCTACATTATAGAAATTAAGGATGAATAGAAAAACGATGTACAGAGTATTACTAGTCGATGATGAATACATGATCACAGAAGGCTTGAAAGTGCTGATTCCTTTTGAAAAGTGGAAGATGCAGGTCGTAGCTACGGCAAATGATGCAGAGACGGCCCTCGCCTATATTAAGGATAATCCTATTGATTTGGTCATCACCGATGTCAATATGCCAGGGATGAATGGCTTGCAGATGATTGAGCAGATGAAGAATTCCCTGCCTAATGCAGCTTTTATCATCCTCTCAGGTTATCAAGAATTTGAATATGTCAAAACGGCCCTCAATTTGCAGGTGGCAGATTATCTGGTGAAGCCAGTCGATAAGGTCGAACTGGCAGCAATCCTAGAAAAATTGGAAAAGGAATTTGACCGTTCTTCCAATAATCAACTAGAGCTGATTTTTAAAGAAGAGACAAGTGAAGATGAGATAGCTACTTATCTCAAATCCTTCAATAGTGTTTGGATGGGAGCAGCTACTCAAGAAAAAGGGCCGGTTTCAGTTCCTTATAGTATTTTAGGGCAGACAGGCTATTTGTTTTTGTCTTCGCAAAAGGAAGAGGCGCTCTATCTGGAAGAATTTACAGCTCCCTATAAACGACGACTTCAGAATTTCAAGCTCAATCTAGAAAAAAGTCTTTTTTATGGAACGGTTAGCTTGCAAGAAACCAATCCGCTTTTTAGCTATTATGAGCCCATGTATCGCGTGATTATCCAAGGAAATATTGGTCAGATTTTGGACGAATTGGACTTGCTTAAAGATATCGTGCTGCAAAATACTCCTGAAGTTTCAATTACCAAGCAGTTATTTATTCAGTTTATCATGGATGTTTACCATCTGTTTCAGCATTTGAAACCAGACGATATGACAAGCATTATCAAAAAGATTGAAAGCACGAATACCTTCGAAGATTTGTTGGATTATCTGAAGGCTCAGCTCTCAGATTTGTTCGCTCAGTATCGAATGAATGAGAATGTTGCTAATGTCTTGGAAGTGATTGGTCGTGATTATCAAAAAGATTTATCCCTAAAAGATATCAGCAAGGAACTCTATATCAATCCAGTTTATTTAGGGCAGCTGATCAAGCGTGAAACGAATTCTACTTTTGCAGAGTTGCTAAATAAGCAGCGCATCAAGGCTGCCCAGCAGCTTCTGCTCGCAAAAAATGACAGTATAGAAGATGTTTGTTATGCAGTTGGATATAGCAATGTTGGATATTTTTATAAAGTCTTTCGGAAGTTATGTGGCAAATCTCCTAAGGCCTATCGGAAGCAAGTCG
Organism: Streptococcus sp. SC1; assembly: GCF_030272855.1. Classification (NCBI taxonomy): domain Bacteria; kingdom Bacillati; phylum Bacillota; class Bacilli; order Lactobacillales; family Streptococcaceae; genus Streptococcus; species Streptococcus sp. SC1. The sequence continues at coordinate 271,335 of NZ_JAQCMU010000001.1, forward strand.
ACTGATGAAATCAATAAAGCGACCACCTCTCCATTTCTTTTTTATCGAATGCTAAAAAAAGTAGAAAAAAAGATATAGAAGAGTCAGTGTGAGGGCTTGCTATTCGTGATATAATCAAGCAGAAAGAACTTACAATATGGTAAAGGAGTTAGGAGAAGCTTATGGTTGAATTAAATCTAAAAAATATTTATAAGAAGTATCCAAATAGTGAGCACTATTCTGTTGAAGACTTTAATTTGGACATTAAGGACAAGGAGTTTATCGTTTTCGTCGGTCCGTCAGGATGTGGGAAATCCACAACGCTGCGTATGATTGCGGGTCTTGAGGATATCACAGAAGGAACAGCGTCGATTGATGGTAAAGTGGTCAATGACGTGGCGCCTAAAGACCGCGATATCGCCATGGTCTTCCAGAACTATGCCCTCTATCCACACATGACAGTCTATGACAACATGGCTTTCGGGCTCAAATTGCGCAAGTATAGCAAGGAAGATATCGACAAACGGGTGCAAGAAGCAGCTGAAATCCTTGGTTTGAAAGAATTCTTGGATCGTAAGCCAGCGGACTTGTCAGGTGGTCAACGTCAGCGTGTTGCCATGGGTCGCGCTATCGTGCGTGATGCAAAGGTTTTCCTAATGGACGAGCCTCTGTCAAACTTGGATGCGAAGCTGCGGGTGTCCATGCGGGCTGAGATTGCCAAAATCCATCGCCGTATCGGAGCAACAACCATTTACGTTACCCATGACCAGACAGAAGCGATGACGCTGGCTGACCGGATTGTTATCATGTCAGCAACCAAGAACCCTGCTGGAACTGGGACTATTGGTCGAGTAGAGCAGATCGGTAGTCCACAGGAAGTTTACAGAAATCCAGTCAACAAGTTTGTGGCGGGCTTCATTGGTAGCCCAGCCATGAACTTTATCACTGTGACACTTGAGGGGAATGAAATCGTTGCTTCTGGCTTGCGTTTGACCGTGCCAGAAGGAACACTAAAGGTTCTGCGTGAGAAGGGTTATGACGGCAAGAAGTTGATCTTTGGTATTCGTCCAGAAGACATTAATACAGAACCTGCCTTCTTAGAGACCTTCCCAGACTCTGTGGTTCATGCGACCATTTCTGTCTCTGAGCTTTTGGGTTCTGAGTCTCACCTTTACTGCCAAGTTGGCGATAGCGAGTTTATCGCGCGGGTAGATGCTCGTGACTACTCAGAAACAGGTGAAGGGATTGACCTTGGCTTTGATCTAAACAAGGCGCATTTCTTTGATTTCGAAACAGAGAAAACAGTTTATTAATCGATAAAAATAATGAAACGTAGACAATTTGTCTGCGTTTTTTGAATGAACTTTTAGTCCTCCAAATCAAAAATGTCTTTAATCAGTAGAGAAATTTGAATAGACTGTTGCTTTCTTTTTGCAGAAGGTCTTTATATAATGAAATGTAAAGATAAATCGAGAGGTAAATAAAATATGATTCAATTTCCAAAAGATTTCGTCTGGGGATCTTCTACATCGGGTCCGCAAACAGAAGGTCGGATTTCAGGAGATGGAAAGGGAGACAACCTTTGGGACTACTGGTTTAGCCAAGAACCCCATCGTTTCTATAACGAAATTGGTCCTGACAAGGCATCTACTTTTTATGAAAATTGGGAGCAAGATATCGATCTTTTAGTCGAAACAGGCCACACGGCCTTTCGGACCTCTATCCAATGGTCACGGATTTTTCCAGATGGTCGTGGTCCGGTTAATCAGGTTGGTGTTGACTTCTACCGCAAGGTCTTTGAAAGAATCAAGGCCAAGGGCATTCGCTTGATTGTCAATCTTTATCATTTTGACCTGCCCTTTGCCTTGCAGGAAGCACAAGAAGGCTGGGAGAGCTTAGATACAGTCCATGCTTATGTAGATTATGCCCGTTTCTGCTTTGAAAGCTACGGTGACTTGGTGGATCAGTGGGTGACTTTTAACGAGCCTATCGTACCAGTTGAGTTTGGCTATTTCTACGATGGACATTATCCTAATAAAGTGGACGCTCGGGCTGCGGTTAAGGTGGCTTATCATACCCAACTAGCTAGTTCTTTAGCAGTGAAAGTCTGTCATGAGGTTGGAGCAGACTACAAAATCGGCATTATCCTAAATCTGACACCTGCATATCCGCGCAGCCAGCATCCGGCGGACTTGAAGGCGGCTCGCATTGCCGAGCTTTTCCAAGCCAAGTCTTTCTTGGATCCATCTGTTTTGGGGCATTATCCAGCAGAGCTGGTCGATCTTTTGCGCGAGCATGATCTTTTGCCGGCTACGACTGAGGAGCAATTGCAGGCTATTCGGGAAAATACAGTAGACTTTTTGGGAGTCAATTATTATCAGCCTCTGCGGGTTGCGGCGCCCAAGTATTTGAAGCATCCAGAGTCACCTCTTCTGCCCGATCATTTCTATGAGCCTTATGTCATGCTTGGTCGCAAGATTAACCCTCACCGTGGCTGGGAAATTTATGAGCAAGGAATCTACGATATTGCGCAGAACATCAAGGAAAACTATGGCAATATTGAGTGGATGCTGACGGAAAATGGTATGGGTGTCGAGGGTGAAGAGAAATTCCGTGAAAATGGCATGATTCAAGACGATTATCGGATTGACTTTGTTAAAGGCCATCTGCGCCAGCTTCATCGTGCCATCCAGGACGGGGCCAACTGTACAGGTTACCTCATGTGGACCTTTATCGATTGTTGGTCTTGGCTCAATAGCTATAAGAACCGCTATGGCTTGATTGAGCTCAATCTAGAAACCCAAGAACGGACGATCAAAAAATCAGGGCACTGGTTCAAAGAATTAAGCCAGAACAATGGCTTTAAGTAAGTCTGTTCATCCATTCAGCCTATATAAGATAGGGCAGTTTCCCAACTAATCTTCTAATCGATATTAGGAGATCAGTATAGGGAATTCCGCTCGGATAATAGAATTTAGTCTCAGACTAGGTTCTATTATTTTTTATCTTGTGAGTAGATCTAGCTCCTAAAAGCTATCTTCTAAAATGAAACTGGGAGGTGCCTTTCTTCGCATTTTGAATTAGGAAGGAAGAAGTGACCAGAGACTTGCTGTGTCAAACTACTATTCTTGATTTGCTGCTCATTCTATAGGTTTCCTTTGTTTTGAAAAAAGCGTGAAAAAATGCTATAATGACTAAGATGTGCAAACTCTGTTTGCAAAACTGTAATTCGACTTGGCTTGCCAAGGACCGTTAGTAATATAATCAAGGAATCTTTGATAAAGGAGATTCTAAAATCGATAGGAGTAAAAATGAGTAAAAGCACGATTAAGCTGATTACTTTGGGTGGCGTTCGCGAGAATGGGAAAAATCTCTACGTTGCCGAAGTGGATGATTCCATTTTTGTATTGGATGCTGGGCTCAAGTATCCAGAAAATGAGCAGTTGGGAGTAGATGTAGTCATTCCCAACATGGATTATTTGTTTGAAAATAAAGACCGAATTGCGGGTGTCTTTCTGACTCACGGTCATGCGGATGCCATCGGTGCACTGCCCTATCTTTTGGCAGAAGCTAAGGTACCAGTCTTTGGTTCGGAATTGACGATTGAGCTAGCTAAGCTCTTTGTTAAAAACAATGACGCTGTTAAGAAATTCAATGATTTTCATGTTATCGATGAAAATACAGAAATTGAATTTGGCGAAACGGTTGTCTCTTTCTTCCGGACGACCCACTCGATTCCAGAGAGTCTGGGAGTTGTTGTCAAGACGCGTGAAGGCAATATTGTTTATACGGGAGATTTCAAGTTTGACCAATCTGCCAGCGAGTCTTATGCGACAGATTTCGGCCGTTTGGCTGAGATCGGTCGTGAGGGCGTTTTAGCTCTCTTAAGTGATTCAGCCAACGCTGACAGCACTGTGCAAGTGGCTAGTGAGAGCGAGGTTGGCCGTGAGATTACGGACACGATTTCTGATTGGGATGGGCGTGTCATCGTGGCAGCGGTTGCCAGCAATCTGTCTCGGATCCAGCAGGTCTTTGAAGCTGCAGCAGAAACAGGTCGTCGTGTCGTTTTGACAGGCTTTGATATTGAAAATATCGTCCGTACGGCTATCCGCCTCAAGAAATTATCCTTGGCGGATGAGCGCCTTTTGATCAAACCTAAGGAAATGTCTAAGTTTGAGGACCACGAGCTGATTATCTTGGAGACGGGTCGGATGGGTGAGCCCATTAACGGTCTGCGCAAGATGTCCATCGGTCGTCACCGCTATGTAGAAATCAAAGACGGAGACTTGGTTTACATCGTTACAACGCCATCTATTGCCAAGGAAGCAGTCGTAGCGCGTGTAGAAAACATGATTTACCAAGCTGGTGGCGTGGTCAAGCTGATTACCCAAAACTTGCGTGTATCTGGCCATGCCAATGCGCGTGACTTGCAGCTCATGCTCAACTTACTGCAACCCAAGTACCTCTTCCCGATTCAGGGAGAGTATCGTGGTCTGGACGCCCATGCCAAGGCAGCCATGGAAGTCGGGATTTTACCAGAAAATATCTTGATACCTAAGCGTGGCAGCATCATGGCCTACGAAAATGGCGACTTTGTGCCAGCTGGAGCAGTGTCAGCAGGCGATGTCATGATTGATGGAAATGCCATCGGTGATGTGGGCAATATCGTCCTGCGTGATCGTAAGGTCCTCTCTGAAGACGGCATCTTCATCGTGGCACTCACGGTCAATCGTAAGGAGAAGAAAATCATTTCCAAAGCCAAGGTTCATACTCGTGGATTTGTCTATGTCAAGAAGAGCCGTGACATCCTGCGGGAGAGTACTGACCTGATCAATAAGACAGTGGAAGACTATCTGGCTCAGGAAAGCTTTGACTGGGGCGAGCTCAAGGGAGCAGTTCGTGATAGTTTGGCCAAGTTCCTCTTCGAACAAACCAAACGACGGCCGGCTATTCTTCCAGTTGTCATGGAAGTTCGCTAGAGTCACTCGAGGGAGCAACTTTCCCAGTATTTTGCAGAGAGAAAGTCGAATATCGGCTTTTTCTTATCTTTTGGCGGTCGCAGAACAGGCTTTGCTTTCAGAGTGTGGCTGGCTGTGCTGCCTAGTCAAGAACAGTAGTTTTTACAAGAGGAGAAAAAAGATGGCAGTGATGCAGATAGAATATTATTCAGAAGCCTTGGAGATGGAGTGGGGAGTCAATGTTCTCTATCCAGATGCGTCGCGCGTGGACAAGCCAGATGATAAGGATATTCCTGTTTTGTATCTGCTTCATGGTATGAACGGTAATCACAATAGCTGGCTTAAGCGCTCAAATATCGAACGTCTGGTTCGCTCGACTAATCTGATTGTTGTCATGCCGAATACCAGCAATGGCTGGTACACCGATACTCAATACGGTTTTAACTATTACGAAGCCATCGCTGAAGAGCTACCACGGGTGCTCAAGCGCTTTTTCCCCAATATGTCTGACAAGCGGGAGAAGAATTTTATCGCTGGTCTTTCCATGGGCGGATACGGAGCCTTTAAGCTGGCTCTCAAGTCTAACCGTTTTTCATGCGCAGCTAGTCTTTCAGGGGCTTTGAGCTTTCTTGATAGTCATCCAGATGATGTTGAAATAGCAACACCAGCCTACTGGCGAGGGATTTTTGGAGACTATAAAGACTGGACCAGCAGCCCTTATTCACTGGAAACCTTGGCCAAGCAGTCGGATGGAAAAACTAAGTTTTGGGCTTGGTGCGGTGAGGAGGATTTCCTCTATGCGGCCAATAACCATGCCGTGGAAAATTTGAAAAAGCTAGGTCTGGATATTAGCTATAGTCACAGTCCTGGTAAGCACGAATGGTACTACTGGGAAAAGCAATTGGAGCGGGTCTTAGCTTGGCTGCCGATTGACTTTGTCCTCGAAGAAAGACTGTCTTAAAAAATCATACGATTCAGCAGATTCTGGGTTGAGAATGTGATATAATAATAACGTTTGAATACGAAAGCAGGGGCAAGACACTCCTGCTATTCCCAAATAGGAGATCGAAAATTGACAAAAGATATTCGAGTGCGTTATGCACCAAGTCCAACTGGGCTTTTACACATCGGAAATGCGCGTACGGCGCTCTTTAACTACCTTTATGCTCGTCATCATGGCGGAACATTTATCATCCGTATCGAAGATACTGACCGCAAGCGCCATGTCGAAGATGGGGAGCGTTCACAGCTTGAAAACCTTCGTTGGTTGGGCATGGACTGGGATGAAAGTCCAGAAACTCATGAAAACTACCGCCAATCAGAGCGTTTGGAATTGTATCAGAAATACATCGACCAACTGCTAGCTGAAGGCAAGGCCTACAAATCTTACGTTACAGAAGAAGAATTGGCTGCTGAGCGCGAGCGCCAAGAAGCAGCTGGTGAAACACCTCGCTACATCAACGAATACCTTGGCATGAGCGAAGATGAAAAAGCAGCTTACATCGCAGAACGTGAAGCAGCAGGTATCATTCCAACGGTTCGTCTGGCTGTCAATGAAGCTGGTATCTACAAGTGGACGGACATGGTTAAGGGTGATATTGAGTTTGAAGGTGGCAATATCGGTGGTGACTGGGTGATCCAAAAGAAAGATGGTTACCCAACTTACAACTTTGCCGTTGTCATCGATGACCACGATATGCAAATCTCTCACGTTATCCGTGGAGACGACCACATTGCCAACACTCCAAAACAGCTTATGGTTTATGAAGCGCTTGGTTGGGAAGCACCAGAGTTTGGCCACATGACCCTGATTATCAATTCTGAAACTGGTAAAAAGTTGTCTAAACGCGATACCAACACTCTCCAGTTTATCGAAGACTACCGCAAAAAGGGCTACCTACCAGAAGCAGTCTTTAACTTTATTGCACTTCTTGGTTGGAATCCTGGTGGGGAAGACGAAATTTTCTCTCGTGAAGAACTCATCAAACTCTTCGATGAAAACCGTCTCAGCAAATCTCCAGCGGCCTTTGACCAGAAAAAGATGGACTGGATGAGCAATGAGTATATCAAGAATGCGGATTTTGAGACAATCTTTGAAATGGCAAAACCATTCTTGGAAGAAGCAGGACGCTTGACCGACAAGGCTGAGAAAATGGTTGAACTCTACAAACCACAAATGAAATCAGTGGATGAAATCGTTCCATTGACAGACCTTTTCTTCTCAGATTTCCCAGAATTGACGGAAGCAGAGAAAGAAGTGATGACCGGCGAAACAGTTCCAGTCGTTTTGGAAGCTTTCAAAGCAAAACTGGAAGCAATGACAGATGAAGAATTTGTGACAGAAAACATCTTCCCACAAATCAAAGCAGTCCAAAAAGAGACAGGTATCAAGGGCAAGAACCTCTTCATGCCAATTCGTATCGCTGTTTCTGGTGAAATGCACGGTCCAGAATTGCCAGATACCATCTATCTATTAGGCCGTGAAAAATCCATCCAGCATATCGACAATATGTTGAAAAAAATTCAATAAGATAAGCCAGCTTTCGAGCTGGTTTTTGCTTTCTAAAAAGCTATATTTATGTTACAATAATGTTACAATAACAGGAAAATATTGCGAGGTGCTAAAGATGAAAAAATGGATGATTCTCTTGGCTGGAACTCTGCTGGCATCGTCTGTGTTAGTGGCCTGCGGTCAAAAGAAAGAAAAACCGACATCGCCTTCTAGCATTTCTAAGGTCAGCTCGACCAGCTCGGCTCCTTCCAAAAAGTCTGAGACGCGCAAAAGTTCGACAGAGCTTTCTACCGAAACAAGTAGTTCGGACACTTCTATTTCTAGCGGTCAGGAAAACAGTCAAGAACCTTCGGAGCCAGCAACTAAGGAGTCTTCTGCTAAGTCAGAAAGCAAGGGGGAAAAAGAGTCTGCCGCTACCTCTAGTTTAGATATGCAGGCCATTGCTTCTGGGGACTTTTCTAGCATGGCTGGTACTTGGCGGGATGCCAATGGCGTCACTTATACCTTTGATGCCAAGGGACTTGTATCAGATGTTGCCAAGTTGGAGCTGGTTTACGCTGGTCTGGATGAAAATGGAATTTATCGCACAAATATTCGTTGGCATAATCTTACAGGTGCTGCCCTATCTATTATTCCAGCAGGGAAAAAGCTGCCAGCAGGAGAGACTGTTAGCGGGCAGGATCCGACTGATAGCAGTCGAGATCGCTTCATTATTGCCCAAGGTATCTCAGAGCACCCAGACGTTTTTTACCGTGTAAAATGAGAGTGGGACAGAAATCGGTAATTCGTTAGAATTCGGTTTCGTCGTCCCACCTCCGCACAGTTGAGTAGGGCTATAAAAGCTGATGCAATCAGCGTAATAGAGTCCACTCAACCACTGCGTCTTGTTCGACAATCCAAATACAATTGAGAGGCTAGGACTTTTGTCCCGGACTCTTTTTTGGAGCTGTACTGCCGGTCTCTTCTTTCCGAACAGCTTCTTTCATTCGGTAAAACTATTCAAAAAGAGGGCTCGTCTCGCACCTAGCCCTTATTGGCTTTTTGGGAAAATATGGTATAATAGAGTTAATTTTGGTGGATGGAGTTGAGTTTTGAGAAAAAACTATCGCGTCAAGAGCGAAAAAGATTTCAAGGCGATTTTTAAAGCTGGGCAGAATTTTGCCAATCGAAAGTTTGTCGTTTATAAATTAGAAAAAGAACAGCGCCATTTTCGAGTGGGGATTTCAGTCAGTAAAAAGCTGGGCAATGCAGTTGTCCGCAATAGTATCAAAAGAAAGATTCGTCATGTCTTGATTCAGCATCGGGCGGATTTGACCAAGGATGACTTTGTTGTTATTGCTCGCAAGGGAGTTGAAACTCTAGACTACCATCAAGTGGAACAAAATTTATTGCATGTCTTAAAAGTTTCAAAAATTTATCAGGAAGGATTTGTTTGTGAAAAAGAAGAGTAAAATAGGATTTCTTTTAGCGGCTTCTCTGCTTATTTTGACGGCTTGTGGCACCAGCGAAGTGACCGCTAATTCAAGTGATTTTTGGGAGAAATTAGTTTATTTCTTTGCGGAGATGATTCAATTCTTGTCCTTTAATGGAAGTACAGGGATCGGGATCATTCTCTTCACGTTGATTATTCGGACAGTCTTGTTGCCAGTCTTCCAGTTTCAGACGACCTCATCTAGAAAGATGCAGGAAGTTCAACCTCATATCAAAAAGCTTCAGGAAAAATATCCGGGCAAGGATATGGATAGTAAGACCGCTTTAGCAGAGGAAACCAGCAAGCTTTACAAGGAAATGGGTGTCAATCCCTATGCCGCTTTTCTTCCCTTATTTATCCAAATGCCAGTGCTTGTGGCACTTTTTCAAGCTCTGACACGAGTTGAATTTCTAAAAACAGGTCACTTCCTCTGGCTTAATCTAGGAACAACAGATCCGACCTTTATCCTACCTATTCTCGCTGCTCTCTTTACTTTCTTTAGCACTTGGCTATCTAATAAGGCTTTGCCAGAGAAAAATGGTGGGACGGCAGTGATGACCTACCTGATGCCAGTATTGATTTTCTTCTTTGCGGTGTATGCAGCTAGCGGGGTAGCTCTTTACTGGACAGTTTCTAACGCCTATCAAGTCGGTCAGACCTTGCTTTTGAGCAATCCTTTTAAGATTATTGCTGAACGCGAAGCGAAGGCAAAGGCGGAGCGCCAATTGGAAATGAAGAAAAAACGTGCCCTTCAAAAAGCACAGAAAAAGAAAAAGTAAAAAGGAGGACTCTTGCAGATGGTTATTTTTACAGGAGCAAGTGTTGAAGAAGCGATTCAAGATGGATTAAAAACGCTGGATATCCCACGAATGAGAGCACATATTACCGTTGTTTCGCGTGAAAAGAAAGGTTTTCTCGGTTTATTTGGCCAAAAGCCTGCGCAGGTAGATGTGGAGCCGATTGCTGAAACGACTGTGGCCAAGGCCAACCAACAGGCGGTAAAAGGAGTTCCTGAGGAAATCAATGCGCAAAATGAGCCGGTACAGAGTGTTAGTGAAGCAACAGTCGACTTGGGACGAGTGGTGACGGCTATCAAGAAGGCCGAGGGCGAAGGTGAAGTTGTTTCAGAAAAAGTCAAGGCTGAAATTCTTAAAAACGATAAAGATGCCAGTACCATTCTGGAAGAAACAGGTGCAATTGATTTCTTAAAGACCAGTCAAGCGGTTGATGAAGCACAGACTCTGAAAGACCCAGAGGAAGACGGCTCTTTAGCAGAAGTGGCACCTAGTCAGCAAGAGACAGCTGAGTCGTCCTTCTTTGACTTGGGTATCCAGGTTGAGGATGATTGTGATATTGAGGAAGTTGTCGCAAGTGTGACCACATATGTGCAAAAGATTGTGGATGAAATGGATGTTGAAGCGACTCTTTCTAGTAGCCACAATCGCCGAACAATCAATATGCAAATTGATACCAATGAGCCAGGGCGCGTGATTGGTTACCACGGTAAAGTCTTGAAAGCCTTGCAGCTGTTGGCTCAGAATTATCTTTACAATCAATATTCCAAGAGTTTCTACATTTCTATCAACGTGAATGACTATGTGGAGCATCGTGCAGAAGTTTTGCAAAGCTATGCGCAAAAATTGGCTCAGCGTGCTCTAGAAGACCGTCGCAGCCAGCATACGGATCCTATGTCTAATAGTGAACGTAAAATCATCCACCGGATCATCTCAAGAATTGATGGTGTGACTAGCTATTCAGAAGGCGATGAGCCTAACCGCTATGTTGTTGTAGATATTGATTCGGAATAAATCTTAACCAGCTGCTTAGCTGGTTTTTAGATACAGAAAGGAGAAAATTCTATGTCACTTTTTCCAGCTATTGAGTCATTTTTGACTGTTCAAGGAAGTAAATACATTTCACCAGATAAGGCAGGGGATCTGCGAGAGACAATGTTGGATTTGAAGGCTAGAGGTCAGGCTGCTCGGCAGGAGTTTGCGAACTTGGTCCGAGACTTTCAGGCACTCTATCCCAAGCTGAGTCTGGAGCGGACCAGCAATTGGCTGAATCAGGCCCAGATTTTACGCCCACACTTTTGGAATTATCTAAGAGGCTATGGGGAAATCACAGAGCCCATGTTCGCTCTGCGCTTGTATGGAACTGCAGAAGATTTTGGAGTGTCGCTGGAGGTGAGCTTTATGGAGCGTAAGAAAGACGAGCACAGTCTCAGCAAGCAAAATCGAGTGCTGAATCTACCCATCCAGCCGCCAGCTTACTATTTTGCCCAGATAGACGGCCAGAGTCAACGCTTCGAAGCTACGGAGGTAAATAGACAGTATCTAAGCCAGGGGGTGGCTGCTGGGCTAGTCCGCAAGGTTTTGATCAAATATGATGTCAATCTTTCCGAGGCTAAAAGTAAGCAGGAAGTTCTGTCGGAGCTTGAGCAGGCTATGACAGCCTTGATTCCCTTCTATGAAGCGACACGATTTGAATGATTTCGTTTCCAAAAAGAAACAATTCGTCCAATACTATTGACAAACAGGAGAGAATCCGATAGAATGGTAAAGTATGTTTAGTAACTGATCACTTTATAGCCGGCTAAACGAATACAAAATCTATGAGGAGGTATTCATCGTGAAACGTACTTATCAACCAAGTAAACTTCGTCGTGCGCGCAAACACGGATTCCGTAACCGTATGTCAACTAAAAACGGTCGTCGCGTATTGGCAGCTCGTCGTCGTAAAGGACGCAAAGTTTTGGCTGCATAATCCAAACGATTACCATAAAGAAACCAGTGGAGACTCGAGACCGCTGGTTTTTCTATTGTTCTTGATAAAATAGACTTCTATGGTTTAAGGGTGGCTAGTATTGCTATGAAGGAGTCCGTGCAGAATAGGAACTTTACATGAAATGGAAGGTAAACGGGCTAGTCTAGGTGGTTTCTAGGTGTATCTTATCTAGTTTGAATAAAAGAAAAGAGAGTGGGACAGAAATCGGTAATTCGTTAGAATTCGATTTCGTCGTCCCACCTCCGCACAGTTGAGTAGGGCTGTAAAAGCTGATGAAATCAGCGTAGTAGAGCCCACTCAACCACTGCGTCTTGCTCGACAATCCAAAGACAACTGAGAGGCTAGGACTTTTGTCCCAGCCTCTTTTTGATAATTATATTGGCATATAAGTATGCTCTCTATCAAGCGGCTAAGAGCAGGGGATAGAGATAGCAAAGTAGCGTGAAACTAATAAGGGCGTAGAAGATACCGATTCGGATCGCTTGGATGGGCTTGTAGAAGCGAATCAGGGTTAGAATACACCAGACCAGTAGAACGAGGATAAACCAAGCGGAAATCAGGCGCAATGGCGTTGGACCGTAGAGATAGATGTAGATACCAAAGAGTTTCCAGCCGGCAAGCAAGGCCAGTAAAAAGGCGAAAATAAAGAGGATAGTGCTGGCTAGTCGAGTGCCTTTCTGGTCCCAGAGAGGTTTTTTGGCCAGTAAATAAAAGGCGGCTAGCACAGCGAAATTTAGAAGTGATACACGAACAAGCTGCCAGAAACCAGCAACAGCAACGGTTGAGGCATTCTGTGGCGAAATGGTTTGGAGGCTAGTGCCAGCACTAAGGAGTTCGCTTAATTCTCCTAAACCAACGAGGAAAAAGAGAGCGTAGGTCAGGCAGAGGCTGCCGATGATGATATAGGCTGTAAAAGCAGGAAACATTCGCAGTGGCTGAATTTTATTTTGGAAGCTTTGATAGGTAACTTTGATATCTTTTTGATTCAGTAAGCTGCCAACAATCAGACTGTAGAGATAGAGGCCAATAGGTAGGGCCAAGAAGAGGCGAAGAGCGATGGCGTCTGTATCAAGATTTGAAAAGATCAAGTCAAAGAAAAGATGCAAGGCATCAGCTGTATCACTAAAGAAAAGAGCAAATCGATCAGAGACTTGGCTGAGTTGTGACCAAACGAAGAAGACAAGCATACCAGCAATAAGAAGGCTGCTTGCGATCATCGTACTTTGGAGAGCTTTTTTCGAAGAATCGCTGTCTTCAGCAGTCGCATCTGAAGTCTTATCGCTCAGAGCAAAGACTTGAAGACCAGCGAAAAAGTTTCTAAAAGGTAGAATCACAAAAGCCTGAATACTATCGTACCAAACCATGATCCCCAAGCGACCTTGATTGAGCCAACCCGTCCGTGACAGGATATAAAAAGAAAAGGAGATGTGGAGAGCCAAAGTCTGAAAAATTTCTAATTGTGGGTGAAATCCCCAGATACTGAGTGCCAGTGCCTGAGTCAGGCTGAGAATCAGGAAAAGCTTGGACTCGAGCCCAGCAGAGGCATCCTTTTCGATTTGAGGCAAGCTTTTCGGCATTTTTCTTATTAACCACTCGGTCAGGCTAATCAAACCAATCGCGATAGGAAAAAAGTAAATGGTCTTGTTGCCGTCGATGGCAACTGTATAAAAGTAGGCCAAAAAATAGAGAATGAGAGAGCTGATTCTAAAATTCTTCAGTTCCTTTATGTTTAAAGCTGTGAAGATGCTTTTTCGTTCTTGGTCTTTTTCAAAAGGAAGGTAGGGTTGCCCCGTCATCTGTTCTTGTGATGGTGTTTCCATGTTTATTCCTCCTCGGTTTCATCTGTGATATATTCAAGAATATCGCCGGGTTGGCAGTCCAATTCCCGACAAAGGGCATTAAGTGTTGAAAAGCGTATTGCCTTGGCTCGGTTATTTTTCAAGATGGACAAGTTGGCAGGGGTAAGGTCAATCAATTCTGCTAAGCGTCCAGCACTAATCCGTTTTTGAGCCATGACAAGGTCTAAATTTATCTGAATCATAGTCCCTCCTAAATCGTGTAGTCTACTTCTTCTTGCAGCTCAATTGCCTTGCCAAAAGCATTGCGGATAACCCGAATAATCAAGGTTAAAATGCAGCAAGAAACGGCTACGAGGAGCATGGGCATATAGACTGTCAAGCCCATAAAGAAAGAAATGAGGGCGACCATTCCGACTTCCCAGCCCAGATAGCGCATATACTGTACATTCTGTCTGATAAAGACCTGATTTTTCCCGATGCGGCTGAGGAGCCGATAGAGATGCACGATACAGGTCAGAGCCAGACAACCTAAGACATAGCCTAGGAGCAACAATATCCAATAGCGACTTTCTCCCTGAAAGAAAGGAGAGGGAAATTCAATGACTAGGCTGACTACCCAAGGTCCGATGGCTATCAGGACAATGGAAGCAATGAATAAAATGCTGAGGCTGATTTTTGTAAGGACAATGCTTATATCTTCAGCTGTTTTTTGTCTTGTCTTTGACATGGATTCCTCCAAATAATTTCTATTTTTATTTACTATATCATAAAATATATCGATAATCAATAACAAAATATCGAAAAATAATAAAAAATTATCAAAAAACAGTAAAAGTATTTTTGATAGGAGCTAAAAAAATAACAAATACCCGCTGAAGTAGGTGGAGAGAAAGTAAAGCTCTTGCCCCTTTATCTGACTTTTTTGGTATAATGAAGAACAGGAAATACAAGGAAGTAAAGCATGAGAATTTTTGATACACACACGCATTTAAATGTGGAAGAATTTGCTGGTCGAGAGGCAGAAGAGCTTCGGTTGGCTGCAGAAATGGGCGTTAGCAATATGAATGTTGTCGGTTTTGACCGGCCGACCATTGAGCGCGCCTTGGAGTTGGCCGACAGTTATGAGCAGATTTATGCTACGATTGGCTGGCATCCGACTGAGGCTGGGACTTATGATGAGGCGGTGGAAGCCTATCTGCGGGACAAGCTTGCTCATCCAAAAGTGGTGGCTCTGGGGGAGATTGGCCTGGATTATCACTGGATGACAGCGCCTAAGCAAGTGCAAGAGCGAGTATTTCGTCGACAAATCCAGCTCTCCAAAGGGTTAGATCTGCCCTTTGTCGTCCACACGCGCGACGCTTTAGAAGACACCTATGAGATTATCAAGAGTGAGGGTGTAGGCCCTCGTGGCGGTATCATGCACTCTTATTCGGGTTCTTTGGAAATGGCAGAGCGCTTTATCGAGCTGGGGATGATGATTTCCTTTTCTGGAGTCGTCACCTTTAAAAAAGCGACGGATATTCAAGAAGCTGCGCAGAACCTGCCTTTGGACAAAATCCTCGTCGAGACGGATGCGCCTTACTTAGCACCTGTTCCCAAGCGTGGCCGAGAAAACAAAACAGCCTATACCCGCTATGTTGTGGAAAAAATTGCGGAGCTGCGTGGGCTGACTGTCGAGGAAGTGGCTCAAGCGACCTATGAAAATGCAAAGAAGGTATTTGGGCTTGACTGAAAAGATAAAAATCCCCCAAGTGGTCGTTGTGGAAGGGCGTGATGACACAGCCAATCTCAAACGCTATTTTGATGTTGAGACCTATGAAACTAGAGGTTCTGCTATCAGTGATGCCGATATCGAGCGGATTCGTCGCCTGCAGGACTTACATGGAGTCATTGTCTTTACAGACCCTGATTTCAACGGCGAGCGGATTCGCCGTCTGATTATGACGGAAATTCCCGCAGTCCAACATGCCTTTCTCAAGCGTGACGAAGCAGCTCCCAAGTCCAAGACCAAAGGGCGCTCACTAGGTATTGAGCACGCTAGCTTTGAGGACTTAAAGACAGCCCTCGCTGGGGTAACCAGCCATTTTGAGTCAAGCAGTGATTTTGATGTGACAAAGAATGACCTCATGCGGCTGGGGCTACTCATGGGAAGCGACAGCCGTCAGCGCCGAGAGTATCTAGGTGAGCAACTCCGCATCGGCTATTCCAATGGCAAACAGCTGCTCAAGCGGTTGGAACTGTTTGGCGTAACCTTGGCAGAAGTGGAAGAAGCCATGCTCAAGTATTCGGTCTAACGGAGTAAGAAATGAAAAAAGTAATTATTACGGGCGGCAATAGTGGTATTGGTTACCAGGCTGCTAAACAGTTAGCTGAAAAAGAGTGGTCAGTAACTTTATTTTGTAGACGAAAAGAAGCTGCTGAGCAAGCTTGTGAGAAAATCTGGGTTAGAGTTATGTTTTTGTTGATATTGAGGTTGCACAACGTACTAATGGTATAATTGTTGGAAAGAACAAAGCTTTTATGGTATTATATGATAGCGCATGATTAGATTTTTGACTTGTGTGTTCGCAAGTATTAAGAACAATGTTACTAGAGTGTTCAGCTCACTCCAGTAATTTCCGACAATAGTGACAGTTAGATTTTTTCGAGAATTATTCCAAACTTTCATCAATTAAAGTTTTAGGAAGATTTCTATACTGTCGTTCGCATAAGAGTTTTCATGCGCTTTTTACTAAGGATAAGATAATGAATAAATTAAACCAATTAAAAACCAAGGATGACTTAGCAAAGCTTCTTGGTTTTAAAAATGCCAGATATATTAACTATTTACTGTACAATATACAAATCGCTAATTTGTACAACTCTTTTACAATCCCCAAAAAGAATGGGGGAGAAAGAATTATACATGCTCCTAAAAAAGAGCTAAAATTCCTTCAGAAAAAATTAGCTAATGTTTTATGGGAATGTTACCTTGAAAGCATAGAATCTAAATCTAAGGGCAAGAACTTTAAAACGCCTGTTCTGTCTCATGCATTTGAAAAAGGGAAAAGCATCATTACCAATTCTCAGATACATCGAAACAAGAAATACATTCTAAACATTGACTTGAAAAACTTTTTTGATTCTTTTAATTTTGGAAGAGTAAGAGGTTTCTTTATAAAAGATAGGGATTTTGCCGTTACACCAGAGATTGCTACTGTAATCGCACAAATTGCATGTTATCAAGATAAGCTACCACAAGGAGCTCCATCTTCTCCCATCATCACAAATTTAATTACTAGAATTTTAGATTATCGGATTGTCAAAATTGCTAAAAAATACCGTTTTACATATTCTAGATATGCCGACGATATGACTTTTTCGACAAATCGTGAATTAAACTCTAATAAATTGAGAGCGGGCAAAGAGTTAGATAACTTTTTAACAGAATTGGAAGAGTTAATCATCTCGTCTGGTTTTGAAATCAATCCTAAAAAAACACGGTTGAGTAATAACATGCAACGTCAAGAAGTTACTGGACTAGTTGTCAACAAGAAGATAAATGTAAAAAGAGAGTACGTAAAAAATACTCGTGCAATGGCCTTTCAATTATACAAAGATGGAGCTTTTGAAATAGATAAAAAACCAGGAACACTCAATCAACTAACGGGACGATTTGCTTTTATTTTTCAAATAGATCAATGCAACAACTACTTACTTTATAAAAAATCCCTGATACAAAATAATCTAGATGCACAAAAATATTTATTAGGAAGAAATTCATCAAAAAAATCTGAATCGAAATATTATTGGAAGTATATCTTTTATAATAAAGATTTACGAAAAGAATTATTCTATAACAAAAAACATAATACATATAAATTACCTACAGAATTTTACAGTATTGGTAAAGAAGAAAAGAAAATGTACATGTCTTTATTCAATTCTAGAGAAAAAGAGTACAAGAAATTTCTATTTTATAAATATTTTTTCGGAAACAACAAACCTATAATTGTAACAGAGGGAAAGACTGATCCCCGATATATTAAAGCAGCTTTAAAAAACCTTTATCAAAATTATCCCGAACTTATTGAAAAAGATGGTGATGATTTTATATTTAAAATTGAATTTCTAAATCGTAGTAATACGGTAGAGTATCAATTTAATATTCCAGAAGGCGGAGAAGGTCTCAAATATTGGTATAATTATTTTTCTAATAAAGAGAAATTTCAAATGGACTCAAAAGAGAAATTGCTATACCCTAATTACATTGAATATTTTCAAAAGCTTACTACAAGAGAACCTCAACACCCAACAATATTCTTATTTGATAATGAACCAAATAATAGAAAGAAGGATGATAAAGCCCCCTTATTTTTATTTGCGAGTCATGCAAGAGATTTGGAAATTGATTCAGGTAATTTAGAACAAGCTAGAAGGGGATCGTCTAATCGAATTACTAAAAAGGGTAGCTTGTATATAATGGCAACCCCTTTATTACCTGATATGAATAACGGCAACTCATCTGATATTGAAGATTTGTTATTATCTCGACAAAAAGCTCCTATTTTAAAAAGGAAGACTTTTTCTAAAAAGGAGGATCCAAATTTTTATGGAAAAGAAATTTTTTCAAAGCATGTCCTAAAAAATTATACGAAATTTGATTTTACTGAGTTTATCCCTTTGCTAGACGGAATAAGAAATAATATTTCTGATTATCAGAATATTAATGATTAATCCTGTTAGATTGTTTGTAGAATTAAAAATATTGATTCTAGCATAGACAAAAAAGAAAAAAGCATAAAAGATACTAAGGGGAGTGAAATATTTGAGCAAACTTATTTATTTAACAAACATATATAGAAAATATGAATTTCTATACAGATACAAAGGATAGGAGACGATGCATGCGTATTGCAGATTATAGTGTGACCCGTGCCATTCTGGAGCGTCACGGTTTCACTTTTAAAAAATCCTTCGGTCAGAATTTCCTGACGGATACCAACATCCTCCAGAAGATTGTGGATACAGCCGAGATTGATAAAAATGTCAATGTCATTGAAATTGGTCCTGGTATTGGGGCTTTGACAGAATTTTTGGCGGAAAGTGCCGCCGAGGTCATAGCCTTTGAGATTGATGATCGTCTGGTTCCGATTTTAGCGGATACTCTCCGCGATTTTGACAATGTGACTGTGGTCAATCAGGATATTCTCAAGGTTGATCTGGCTCAGTACATAGCAGAATTTAAAAATCCAGACCTGCCTATCAAGGTGGTGGCGAATCTTCCCTACTACATCACGACGCCGATTCTTATGCATTTGATTGAGAGCGGGATTCCTTTTAGTGAGTTTGTCGTGATGATGCAGAGGGAAGTGGCGGATCGGATTTCGGCTCAGCCGAATACCAAGGCTTACGGCAGTTTGTCGATTGCGGTCCAGTATTACATGACGGCCAAGGTTGCTTTCATTGTGCCGCGGACAGTCTTTGTGCCAGCGCCAAATGTGGATTCGGCCATTCTCAAGATGGTACGCAGAGACCAGCCAGCAGTTGAAGTCCAAGACGAGAAATTCTTTTTCAAGGTTTCCAAGGCTAGCTTTGTCCACCGTCGCAAGACGCTCTGGAACAATCTGACCAGTCATTTTGGGAAGTCAGAGGAGACCAAGGCTAAGCTAACAGCTGCTTTAGAGCAAGCTGAATTGTCTCCAAGTGTCAGGGGAGAAGCCTTGACTTTGGCAGATTTTGCCCGTCTGGCGGATGCCTTGAAGGAACAAGGATTATAAGATTTGAAAACCAGCCCTTTTTGAAAAAAGGCTGGTTTTTCTGAAAGAAATCGCAAGACGGTTTCATGATTTTTCAAAAGAAAAACTCTTGTCAACTTGGACAAGAGTTCCTGTTCGATGCGGAGGAAGGGATTTGAACCCTCACACCCGTACGGGCACATGCGCCTGAAGCATGCGTGTCTGCCGTTCCACCACCTCCGCTTGCTTTTTATTATAACATATTTTTTGAAAATGGCAAGAGAAAATGGTAAGTTTTGGCTGGGGCAGGCACAGGGAAATAGTGGTAAATAGAGGATTTTGAAAGCTGATTGTAGAAATTAAAAGCGGCTATCAAAGTCTAAGCAGTGATTGTTTGCAAGTGTATTTTCATTTATTCGATAGCTTGTGGATAGAGGGATTCTTGTTCTTTTGAAGTATCTTTCAGGATAAAGATGGCCCATAACAGCGCCAAGATGAAGACAACTAAGCCCGGAATACCTCCTTCGGGGCCAAATTGACCGCCAGTAATGAAGGTACGGTTAGAAGTTGTGAAGTACATCAAGGAAGATTCGCTGTCATATCCACTGACGTGGAAGCCATACACATTTCCCATAATGAAATTCCAAGCAAAGTGGAAGCCACAAGGTCCCCAGATATTTCCACGCTTCATGGCATAGACAGCGGTGAATAGTCCGAAAATAAACAGGTGAAGTGTCGAAAGCCAAGATGCCCCGTTATTGTCCAAATGGAAATAAGAGAACATGGTTGAAGCAATCAGAATCGCTAAATAGGCATTTTTGTGGTAGGAGATGATTGGTACCAACCATCCGCGGATATAAATTTCTTCCGCAGCTGTTTGCAAAATATAGCCGATGAGAACTAACATCCAAGAAACAAGGAAAGGCAGACTAAATTGAATACGGTCAAATTTGGCATCTCCTGTGATAAAGAAGACTACTAGAACGGTCGTAATCATGATGGCACCAACCAAGACACCTTTTGTAAATTCTGATAGTCCATTTCCCTTGGAGAATCCCATGGTCCGTATCGGCCGCTTTTCAATGAACCTGACCCAAAGGAAGAAGGCAATGATAGTGTAAAGGAAAGACAAAAGGTCTAAAATATTCCACCAGTCTGGGATCCAACTTTGTTTGTCTAAAAAGAAATCAGTTGAGGCCTTCCTAATCGGAGACATGTACTGGGTGATGTAGTAGAGGATAAAGGGAGATAGAAACCAAGGGGTTAAAAATTTCCCCTTTTTTACGTTGGAAATGAGCGGATTGCTCTTTGATAGAAATGAAAGGCTCATAAATAACCTCCTTATACCTAGCATGGAGCATCCAAATAGTCTGAACTTCCTTCTAGGATAAGAGGAACTTCCGCATCATAGGATGTTCCAGTAAAAAAGCAGATGGACAAGAAACCAGTAAATGCTCACCTTCCTTTCTAATCGGCCTTGTCCCCTCCTCAAAATAAGGTAGTAACCATTTGGTATTTATAATATATATTATAATACTTTTAGAAAGCGCTTGCAATGATATATCTTTATTTTACCAAAAAAATTTATGATAAATAATTTTCCGCCTTTACTATCAAACTGACAAGCTAAATCAATCATTTTTTGATATAATAATTGTATTAACTTTAAAGGAGCAGTCTTGCAAGGAATAATTATCAAAGCCTTGGCTGGCTTTTATTATGTAGAGTCAGATGGGCAGGTGTATCAGACGAGAGCGCGTGGAAATTTCCGTAAAAAAGGTCAGACGCCTTATGTTGGCGACCATGTCGAATTTTCAGCGGACAAGGATTCTGAAGGCTACATTTTAAAAATCGCCGAGCGTAAAAATAGTTTGGTGCGGCCACCCATTGTCAACATTGATCAGGCAGTTGTCATTATGAGTGCCAAGGAGCCGGACTTCAATGCCAATCTCTTGGATCGTTTTTTGGTGCTTTTAGAGCATAAGCGGATCCATCCTATTATCTACATCAGCAAGTTAGACCTGCTTGAAGATGAGCAGAGCTTGGATGTCTATGTACAGGCCTATCAGGCCATCGGCTATGAGGTTGTTAAAACCACTGAGGAGTTGCTGCCGCTTCTGACAGGGAAAATCACTGTTTTCATGGGCCAGACTGGTGTTGGGAAATCCACCCTGCTCAATAAAATAGCACCAGACTTGCAGTTAGAAACAGGAGAAATTTCTGAAAGTCTGGGGCGGGGGCGTCATACGACACGGGCGGTTAGCTTTTATAACCTAAATGGCGGAAAAATTGCAGATACTCCGGGCTTTTCTTCTCTGGATTATGAGGTGGACAAGGGAGAAGACCTTAATGCAGCCTTTCCAGAAATTGCCGAAATCAGTCGGGACTGCAAATTCCGAACTTGTACCCATACGCATGAACCGGCTTGTGCTGTCAAACCAGCCGTAGAAGCCGAGCGAATTGCCGCTTTTCGTTTTGAAAACTACCTGCAATTTCTTAGTGAAATCGAAAATCGTCGTGAAACTTATAAAAAGACGGCTAAAAAACTTCCTAAATAGAGAAAGGAACTATCATGAAAACATTTAAAATTGCTCCCTCTGTTCTGAGTGCGGATTATGCTAATTTTGAGACAGAGTTGAAAAAGCTAGAAGCTAGTGGAGCGGAGTATGCCCATTTGGATGTCATGGATGGTCATTTTGTACCCAATATCAGCTTTGGGGCTGGGGTTGTGGCCAGTATGCGTCCCCACAGCAAGATGGTTTTTGACTGCCATCTCATGGTATCCAATCCTGAGCATCATATCGAGGAATTTGCTCGAGCAGGTGCAGATATTATCAGCATCCATGTGGAAGCGACACCGCATATTCATGGAGCTCTGCAGAAGATTCGGGCGGCAGGCGTCAAGCCTAGTGTGGTTATCAATCCTGGAACACCGGTTGAAGCGATTAAAAATGTCTTGAATCTAGTGGATCAGGTCTTGGTTATGACAGTCAACCCAGGCTTTGGCGGTCAGGCTTTTCTGCCCGAAACCATGGGTAAGATTCGTGAACTGGTCGCTCTGCGAGAGTCCAATCAGCTGAACTTTGATATTGAGGTTGACGGTGGGATTGACGATAAGACGATTCAGATGGCTCGCGAAGCTGGCGCCAATATTTTTGTGGCCGGTAGCTATGTCTTCAAAGGTGATGTCAGCCATCAAGTTCAGACCTTGAGGGATGCACTAGATGCCTAGGATTGCTCTGTTTGCTGGTGGTGATTTGACTGCGGTCAATCGGAATTTTGATATTTTTGTCGGAGTTGATCGTGGCGCCTTTTATCTTTTAAAGCAGGGCTTGCCTCTGGACTTAGCGGTTGGCGATTTTGACTCTGTTTCTGACGAAGAATTGCTACGCATAAAAGCTGGTGCCAAGGAAGTCATTCAGGCTCAGCCTGAAAAGGATGATACGGACTTGGAATTGGCTGTTCTGGCTTGCCTTGAGCGCTATCCAGATGCTTATCTGACGATTTTCGGCGCCTTTGGCGGTCGTTTAGACCATGCTCTGGCCAATGTTTTTTTGCCCAGCAATGATAAAATCGCTCCCTATATGGAACAGCTGATCTTAGTAGATGCCCAGAATTGCATTCGCTATGTGCCCTCTGGCCGTCATGAAATCAAGCCAGTGGAAGGCATGGACTATCTGGCCTTTCTGCTGACAGAGGATGTGGCTCTGACCATTGAAGGAGCTAAATATCCTTTAAATGAAAGGAATTTTTTCTTTAAAAAAGTCTATGCTTCTAACGAATTTATAGATAGACCTGTATTTTTATCCTTTGACAGGGGTTATACGGTTGTTATTTACAGTAAAGATAGGAGTTGATATGGAGTATATCATCATCATCCTGCTTATCATCAATCTGGTCTTTCTCTATTTCTTCTGGCAGAGACAGGGACAGCAGGAGCAGGCGATCAGAGTCTTGCTAGAAGAGCAGGAGGATCACTTGTCTGACCAGCTGGATTACCGCTTTGAGCAGGAAAGACAGCAGGAGGCTCTTCGGCAAAAAGAGTTGGAACTTGTTCTGGGCGATCGGTTAGCCGAAGTTCGAACAGATTTGCACCTTCATTTGACGGATTTACGAACTGAAATGGCGGATAGTTTCAGCAAAAATCGAGACAAGACCGATGAGCGGATGCGTCAGATTCAGGAGTCCAATGACCTGCGACTGGAGCAGATGCGCCAGACCGTTGAGGAAAAATTGGAGAAGACTCTGCAGAGTCGTCTGCAGACCTCCTTTGAGACGGTGTCCAAGCAGCTAGAGTCTGTCAATCGTGGTTTAGGAGAGATGCAGACAGTGGCTCGGGATGTGGGAAGTCTCAATAAGGTTCTTTCCAATACCAAGACCCGTGGCATTATGGGCGAACTCCAGCTGGGACAAATTATCGAAGACATCATGACGCCTAGCCAATATGAGCGAGAATTTGCCACAGTGGCAGGCTCTAGTGAGCGCGTGGAGTATGCTATCAAATTGCCGGGGCAGACGGAGCAGGACTATGTCTACCTGCCCATCGATTCTAAGTTTCCTTTAGCAGATTACTACCGCTTGGAAGAAGCTTATGAATCGGGCAACAAGGAAGAAATTGAACTTCACCGTAAGTCGTTGTTGGCTAGTGTCAAGCGCTTTGCCAAGGATATTAATAGTAAGTATCTGGCTCCACCGGCTACGACTAATTTTGGAATTATGTTTTTGCCAACGGAAGGACTCTATTCCGAAGTAGTTCGCAATCCAGAGTTTTTCGACGGTTTGCGGCGAGATGAGCAGATTGTTGTTGCGGGTCCATCTACCTTGTCAGCCCTGCTTAATTCTCTCTCGGTTGGCTTTAAAACCCTAAACATCCAGCGTAGCGCAGATGACATCAGCAAGGTTCTGGGCAGTGTCAAGCTGGAATTTAATAAATTTGGCGGCATTCTAGCCAAGGCTCAGAAGCACCTCAAGAACGCTTCTGGTAGCATCGATGAATTACTGACTCGCCGAACCAATGCCATTGAAAGAACGCTGCGGCATATTGAATTGTCTGACCAAGACCTTCATTTACACTTGCTCGATATTCCAGACGAAAGGGAAGACTATGAAAATTAATCAAATGAAAAAAGATGAGATGTTTGAAGGCTTTTATCTGATTAAGTCAGCAGAAGTCCGACAGACCAGAGCTGGGAAGAATTACCTCGCCTTCACTTTCCAAGATGACACTGGAGTGATTGAAGGGAAATTATGGGATGCCCAGCCCCATAATGTGGCAGAATTTACAGCAGGAAAAGTCGTCCACATGCAAGGACGCCGCGAAGTCTACAATAACACCCCGCAGGTTAATCAGCTGACTCTACGCCTGCCAAAGGCTGGTGAGCCTAATAATCCTGCTGATTTTAAAGAAAAACCACCCGTTGATCAAAAAGAACTGCGAGAATATTTGGCGCAAATGATTTTCAAGATTGAAAATCAAGTCTGGCAAAGGGTTGTGCGCTCCCTTTACAGCAAATATGATAAGGAATTCTATTCCTACCCAGCAGCGAAAACCAATCATCATGCTTTTGAATCGGGGCTCGCTTTTCACACAGCTACCATGGTCAAACTAGCAGATGCAATTGGTGACATCTATCCTCAGCTCAATAAGAGTCTTCTTTTTGCGGGAATCATGCTGCACGACTTGGCCAAAGTCATTGAGCTGAGTGGCCCAGAAAATACGGAATACACCGTGCGAGGCAATCTGATTGGCCATATTGCGTTGATTGATGAAGAATTGACCAAAACCTTGGCGGAGCTGAAAATTGATGATACCAAGGAAGATGTCATCGTTTTGCGCCATGTCCTCCTCAGCCACCACGGTCTCCTCGAATACGGCAGTCCCGTTCGTCCAAAGATTATGGAAGCAGAAATCCTACACATGATTGACAATCTGGATGCCGAAATGATGATGATGACCACAGCTCTGTCTCTCGTTGCTCAAGGAGAAATGACCAATAAAATATTCGCATTGGAAAATCGTTCCTTCTATAAACCAAAAATTGATAAGTGAAATACGAAAAATGGGCATTATATTTAGTATAATGTTCGTTTTTTTGATATAGTATGATATAATGAAAAAAATAAAATAAATATTCATAGAAATCACTCCAAACTTTGAAATAGAAAGAATTGAATTACTGCTCTATGCAAGAAGAGCTACGTTCTCAGATTAGTTTGTGGCTGATTTTGATGGAATCGAATTGGTGAAAAAATGAAATTAAGAAGAAGTGAGCGCATGGTGGTTATTTCCAATTACTTGATTAACCATCCTTACCAATTAACAAGTTTAAACAAATTTGCAGAGAAATATGAATCTGCCAAGTCTTCCATTTCAGAAGACATCGTGATTATCAAACGTGCCTTTGAAGAAATCGAAATTGGTACGATTGAGACAATTACTGGTGCTGGGGGAGGTGTCGTCTTTACTCCGTCCATTTCAGAAAAGGAGGCCAAGGCTATCGTTCAAGACCTCCGCGATCAACTGTCTGAAAGCAATCGAATCCTGCCTGGCGGCTATATTTACTTATCAGATTTGCTTAGTACGCCATCTATTCTCAATAATATCGGTCGCATCATTGCCAAAGCTTTTAAAGATCAAAAGATTGATGCCGTTATGACAGTGGCGACTAAGGGGGTTCCCTTGGCCAATGCTGTCGCGAATGTTTTGAATGTTCCCTTTGTCATTGTCCGTCGCGATTTGAAAATTACTGAGGGCTCTACGGTCAGTGTCAACTATGTCTCTGGCTCTAGCGGAGATCGAATTGAGAAAATGTTTCTCTCAAAACGTAGCCTAAAGGCTGGAAGTCGAGTGCTGATTGTCGATGACTTTCTAAAGGGAGGCGGAACGGTTAATGGGATGATTAGTCTTCTGTCTGAGTTTGATTCGGAGTTGGCAGGAGTAGCGGTCTTTGCAGACAATGCGCAAGCCAATCGCGATCATCTAGAATACAAATCACTGTTAAAGGTGACCAATATCGATGTTAAATCAAATACGATTGATGTTGAGATTGGGAATATATTTGATTAACTTTAGGAAAGAATTATGAGAAATATTTTTGATAAATTAGAGGGAATTTCTGTTTTTGTTCGTTCTGGAATTATATTGATCTTAGCAGCTATCTTGATTTCTGGTCTTTTATTTTTAAAACCAGCTCAGAAGAATACTGGCTCAACTAAAAACGTTAGTTACAGTAGACGTTCAAGCTCTAGCGACGCTAGCTCTACGAATCAAGCATCATCAGAAGATAATACGATTCAGGATGCTGAAGCTGCTGTTAAAAAATTAGAAGAAGAGCGTACCGATGAAAGTTTAGCTCAAGCACAAGCAGCGGTTGATAAGGTAAAAGATGAGGAAGCCAAAGCTAAGTTCCAAGGTCGAATTCAAGCCGTAAAAGATGCAATGAAAACACCTGAGGAATCCTCTGAACCTGATTCAGATCAGCAGCCTGTTCCAACGCCTTCACCAGCCTATGTAGCTCCCGCAGTTTCAAGTGAGACACCATCACAACCACAGGAAAATCACAGTCCAGCCCCTGCTACAAGTTCGGAGCATTCTCCCAGCTCGTCTTCAACTTCCTCAGGAGCTTAAGCGACACAGTGATTACTAGTAGAAGAATCATAATAAAAATAATAAGAACTCTCAATCATGCAATATGAAGCATGTTCTGAGAGTTTTTTGGTTTGTTAGTAGTAAAATATTTTTATTTTAAACGCTTATTAAAGATTATCAGAATAAGTAAAAAATTAAGAAAACCTATTGACGAGGATATGCTTCTGTGTTACAATGATAAACGGTACTTTTTACTTTTGGTCTCTCAAAAGTGTACAGAGACGTGCTGACAAATGTTGCAAAAGTACACACAGATGGTAGCTGTCACCAAGTGTATCATCACCAAAATTAAAAAAATACAGGAGAATGTAGATGCCTACAATTAACCAATTGGTTCGCAAACCGCGTAAATCAAAAGTAGAAAAATCTAAATCACCAGCTTTGAACGTTGGTTACAACAGCCACAAAAAAGTTCAAACAAACGTATCTTCACCACAAAAACGTGGTGTTGCAACTCGTGTCGGAACTATGACACCTAAGAAGCCTAACTCAGCCCTTCGTAAATTTGCCCGTGTACGTTTGAGCAACTTGATCGAAGTTACAGCTTACATCCCAGGTATCGGACACAACTTGCAAGAGCACAGCGTGGTGCTTCTTCGTGGTGGACGTGTAAAAGACCTTCCAGGGGTACGTTACCATATCGTTCGTGGTGCACTTGATACAGCAGGTGTTACTGACCGTAAGCAAGGCCGTTCTAAATACGGTACTAAGCGTCCAAAAGCATAAAGAAAGGGGATAAAGATAAATGAGTCGTAAAAACCGTGCGCCTAAGCGCGAAGTATTGCCAGATCCGCTTTACAATTCACAATTAGTTACTCGTCTTATCAACCGCGTTATGCTTGATGGTAAGCGTGGTACAGCAGCTTCTATCGTTTACGGAGCTTTTGAGCAAATCAAAGAAGCTACTGGAAATGATGCACTTGAAGTATTTGAAACAGCGATGGAAAACATCATGCCTGTTCTTGAAGTACGTGCACGCCGTGTCGGTGGTTCAAACTACCAAGTACCGGTTGAAGTTCGTCCAGAACGTCGTACTACACTTGGACTTCGTTGGTTGGTAACAATTTCACGTGGTCGTGGTGAACACACTATGCAAGATCGTCTTGCAAAAGAAATCATGGATGCTGCTAACAACACTGGTGCAGCAGTTAAGAAACGCGAAGATACTCACCGTATGGCTGAAGCTAACCGTGCCTTCGCACACTTCCGTTGGTAAGATCATGATACCAAGGGCGCTAAAGGCACAAGGCAAAAATAGGAAACTGATGCAGTGTTTGAAGAACACAAAGCAGTTTGTCTTTTTTGCGCAGGGCCTCGCTCGGGTTCAAATTAGCTAAAAATATTATTTTTAGCTATAATTCAACTGATCGTCTTGTAAGTTGAAACCAACAAAAAAACAAGATAAACATTTAGAACGGGTAGGTCCTGCCTATCCGTTTTTTCTAAATAATGTTATAATAGATTGTAAAATAAAAAAATAGGAGAAACTAACCTCATGGCACGCGAATTTTCACTTGAAAAAACTCGTAATATCGGTATCATGGCTCACGTCGATGCTGGTAAGACAACTACAACTGAGCGTATCCTTTACTATACTGGTAAAATCCACAAAATCGGTGAAACTCACGAAGGTGCGTCACAAATGGACTGGATGGAGCAAGAGCAAGAACGTGGTATCACTATCACATCTGCTGCGACAACAGCTCAATGGAACAACCACCGCGTAAACATTATCGACACACCAGGACACGTGGACTTCACAATCGAAGTACAACGCTCTCTTCGTGTATTGGATGGTGCGGTTACCGTTCTTGACTCACAATCAGGTGTTGAGCCTCAAACTGAAACAGTTTGGCGTCAAGCAACTGAGTACGGAGTTCCACGTATCGTATTTGCCAACAAAATGGACAAAATCGGTGCTGACTTCCTTTACTCAGTAAGCACACTTCACGATCGTCTTCAAGCAAACGCACACCCAATTCAATTGCCAATCGGTGCTGAAGATGACTTCCGTGGTATCATTGACTTGATCAAGATGAAAGCTGAAATCTATACTAACGACCTTGGTACAGATATCCTTGAAGAAGATATTCCAGCTGAGTACCTTGACCAAGCTCAAGAATATCGTGAAAAATTGGTGGAAGCAGTTGCTGAAACTGATGAAGAATTGATGATGAAATACCTTGAAGGTGAAGAAATCACTAACGAAGAATTGAAAGCTGCTATCCGTAAAGCAACTATCAACGTTGAATTCTTCCCAGTATTGTGTGGTTCTGCCTTCAAGAACAAAGGTGTTCAATTGATGCTTGATGCGGTTATTGACTACCTTCCAAGCCCACTAGACATCCCAGCGATCAAAGGTATCAACCCAGATACAGACGAAGAAGAAACTCGTCCAGCATCTGACGAAGAGCCATTTGCAGCTCTTGCCTTCAAGATCATGACTGACCCATTCGTAGGTCGTTTGACATTCTTCCGTGTTTACTCAGGTGTACTTCAATCTGGTTCTTACGTAATGAACACTTCTAAAGGTAAACGTGAACGTATCGGACGTCTTGTGCAATTGCATGCCAATAGTCGTCAAGAAATCGAAACCGTTTATGCTGGGGATATTGCAGCTGCTATTGGTTTGAAAGATACTACAACTGGTGACTCATTGACAGATGAAAAAGCTAAAATCATCCTTGAGTCAATCAACGTTCCAGAACCAGTGATCCAATTGATGGTTGAACCAAAATCTAAAGCAGACCAAGACAAGATGGGTATTGCCCTTCAAAAATTGGCTGAAGAAGATCCAACATTCCGCGTTGAAACAAACGTTGAAACTGGTGAAACAGTTATCTCTGGTATGGGTGAGCTTCACTTGGATGTCCTTGTTGACCGTATGCGTCGTGAGTTCAAGGTTGAAGCAAACGTAGGTGCTCCTCAAGTATCTTACCGTGAAACATTCCGCGCTTCTACTCAAGCACGTGGATTCTTCAAACGCCAGTCTGGTGGTAAAGGTCAATTCGGTGATGTATGGATTGAATTTACTCCAAACGAAGAAGGAAAAGGCTTCGAGTTTGAAAATGCTATCGTCGGTGGTGTGGTTCCTCGTGAATTCATCCCAGCGGTTGAAAAAGGTTTGATTGAGTCAATGGCGAATGGTGTCCTTGCTGGCTACCCAATCGTTGACGTGAAAGCTAAACTTTACGATGGTTCATACCACGATGTCGACTCATCTGAAACAGCCTTCAAGGTTGCGGCTTCACTTGCTTTGAAAGAAGCTGCTAAGACTGCACAACCAGCTATCCTTGAGCCAATGATGCTTGTAACCATCACTGTTCCTGAAGAAAATCTTGGTGATGTTATGGGTCACGTAACAGCTCGTCGTGGACGTGTTGACGGTATGGAAGCACATGGTAGCAGCCAAATCGTTCGTGCTTATGTTCCACTTGCTGAAATGTTTGGTTATGCGACTGTTCTTCGTTCTGCAACACAAGGACGTGGTACTTTCATGATGGTATTTGACCACTACGAAGATGTACCTAAGTCAGTACAAGAAGAAATCATTAAGAAACACCGTGGTGAATAATTCACTATATGACGCTCGCTTCTAGCGGGCGTTTTTTCTTTTTGGAATCGAAATATCAAATTTATGAAAAATATCGAAAATACATGAAAGAAAATTTGTTACTTGTTAATAATAATGAAATCAGTTGCAATTTTGCTCAATAAGGTATATAATAGATATGTTGAAAGGTGATTTGTAGTGATTCAAGTTACTCTTTTCACATAAAATTTTTTTTGATTTTCATAAGGAGGAAATCACTAATGGTAGTTAAAGTTGGTATTAACGGTTTCGGTCGTATCGGTCGTCTTGCTTTCCGTCGTATCCAAAACGTAGAAGGTGTTGAAGTTACTCGCATCAACGACCTTACAGATCCAGTTATGCTTGCACACTTGTTGAAATACGACACAACTCAAGGTCGTTTCGATGGTACTGTTGAAGTTAAAGAAGGTGGATTCGAAGTTAACGGTAAATTCGTTAAAGTTTCTGCTGAACGTGACCCAGAACAAATTGATTGGGCTACTGACGGTGTAGAAATCGTTCTTGAAGCAACTGGTTTCTTTGCTAAGAAAGACGCTGCTGAAAAACACCTTAAAGGTGGAGCTAAGAAAGTTGTTATTACTGCTCCTGGTGGAAACGATGTTAAAACAATCGTATTTAACACTAACCACGACGTTCTTGATGGTACTGAAACAGTTATCTCAGGTGCTTCATGTACTACAAACTGTTTGGCTCCAATGGCTAAAGCACTTCAAGACAACTTCGGTGTTGTAGAAGGATTGATGACTACTATCCACGCTTACACTGGTGACCAAATGATCCTTGACGGACCACACCGTGGTGGTGACCTTCGTCGTGCTCGCGCTGGTGCTGCTAACATCGTTCCTAACTCAACTGGTGCTGCTAAGGCTATCGGTCTTGTAATCCCAGAATTGAATGGTAAACTTGATGGTTCTGCACAACGCGTTCCAACTCCAACTGGATCAGTTACTGAGTTGGTAGCAGTTCTTGAAAAGAACGTTACTGTTGATGAAGTAAATGCAGCTATGAAAGCAGCAGCTAATGAATCATACGGTTACACAGAAGATCCAATCGTATCTTCAGATATCGTAGGTATGTCTTACGGTTCATTGTTCGACGCAACTCAAACTAAAGTTCTTGACGTTGACGGCAAACAATTGGTTAAAGTTGTATCATGGTACGACAACGAAATGTCATACACTGCACAACTTGTACGTACTCTTGAATACTTCGCAAAAATCGCTAAATAATTCAATTGTATGAAGAAGAGATCCGAATGGATCTCTTTTTGTTTTGCAGAACAGTTTGAAGGAATGGCTATTGGAAATCAACTTTCTCATGTAACATCATTAGCATTTATCAGAAAAATGTGAATCGTGTAGTCTTTCATCTATCTTTGATTGGAGAAAAGGAAAAGCCATGAATTTTTGCTATCACTTTTGTAGATTTTGTGATATAATTAACACGTATAAAAAAAGAAGGAGTCATATCTAATGGCAAAATTGACTGTTAAAGACGTTGACTTGAAAGGGAAAAAAGTTCTCGTTCGTGTTGATTTCAACGTTCCTGTAAAAGATGGCGTGATTACTAACGACAACCGTATCACTGCAGCACTTCCAACTATCAAGTACATCCTTGAACAAGGTGGACGTGCAATCCTCTTCTCTCACCTTGGACGTGTAAAAGAAGAAGCTGACAAAGAAGGTAAATCACTTGCTCCTGTAGCTGCTGACTTGGCTGCTAAATTGGGCCAAGAAGTTAAATTTATCCCAGGTGTTACACGTGGTGCTGAACTGGAAGCAGCTGTTAACGCTCTTGAAGATGGACAAGTTCTCTTGGTTGAAAACACTCGTTTTGAAGATGTTGACGGCAAGAAAGAATCTAAAAACGATCCTGAACTTGGTAAATACTGGGCATCACTTGGAGATGGTATCTTCGTAAACGATGCATTCGGTACAGCTCACCGTGCACACGCATCTAACGTTGGTATCTCAGCAAACGTTGAAAAAGCTGTTGCTGGATTCCTTCTTGAAAACGAAATTGCCTACATCCAAGAAGCAGTTGAAGCTCCAGAACGTCCATTCGTAGCGATCCTTGGTGGTTCAAAAGTTTCAGACAAGATCGGTGTTATCGAAAACTTGCTTGAAAAAGCTGATAAAGTTCTTATCGGTGGTGGGATGACTTACACATTCTACAAAGCGCAAGGTATCGAAATCGGTAACTCACTTGTAGAAGAAGATAAATTGGATGTTGCAAAAGCTCTTCTTGAAAAAGCAAACGGCAAATTGATCTTGCCAGTTGACTCAAAAGAAGCAAACGCATTTGCTGACTACACTGAAGTGAAAGATACTGAAGGTGAAGCAGTAGATCCAGGCTTCCTTGGTTTGGATATCGGTCCTAAATCTATCGCTAAATTCGACGAAGCCTTGACTGGTGCGAAAACAGTTGTATGGAACGGACCAATGGGTGTATTTGAAAACCCAGACTTCCAAGCTGGTACAATCGGTGTCATGGACGCTATTGTGAAACAACCAGGCGTGAAATCAATCATCGGTGGTGGTGACTCAGCTGCCGCAGCCATCAACCTTGGTCGTGCAGACAAGTTCTCATGGATTAGTACGGGCGGAGGCGCTTCTATGGAGCTTCTTGAAGGTAAAGTATTGCCAGGTTTGGCTGCACTTACAGAAAAATAATTTCAGCCCGTTAGTCTCTACAAAATCCTGATTTTGTAGAAAAAGGAACAAAACTGAAACGTTAACAAAAAGGTGGCTATGTCACCTTTTTGTGTTAGTGGAGGTATTTGTGACGAGGTGGCGGTGCCTCAATGGAACTCCTTGAAGGTAAAGTTCTTCCAGGGCTTGCAGCTTTGACAGAAAAATAATCTTTGAAACGGAAAGAGTTGGGAGACCAACTCTTTTTCTTTTGTACGCGTAGGCTTCTGAGGAAATGGATTTTTGGCTTCTATTTTCCTAGCGAGTAATCAATAATGGGGAATGTAGTTAGAAATACAGTAGAAGCTGGCTATGCATTCTTGTAGGATACAAACAATAAACTGGATGGACAGAGCCTTTTTGTTAGAAAATATGTTAGAATAGAGGTAGTTTACTTTTAAAAGGGAAAAGTCATGAGCTATTTTAGTAAGTATAAATTCGATAAATCAAAATTCCGCTTGGGCATGAGGACGATGAAAACAGGGATAGCAGTCTTTATTGTCCTACTCATTTTTGGCATGTTTGGCTGGAAGGGGCTCCAAATTGGGGCTTTGACAGCGGTGTTTAGCCTGCGAGAGGATTTTGATAAAAGTGTTCATTTCGGAACTTCTCGTATTTTAGGAAATAGTGTCGGGGGCTTTTATGCCTTGCTATTCTATCTGTTGGGAAATTTATTGAATGGGCAATTTTGGGTGACCTTGGTATTTGTGCCAATCTGTACGATGCTGACGATCATGACCAATGTTGCTATGAACAATAAGGCTGGGGTGATTGGTGGTGTTTCAGCCATGCTGATTATCACTCTCTCCATTAGTCCGGAAGATACTATTTTATACGTTTTTGCTAGGGTTTTTGAAACCTTTATGGGTGTCTTTGTTGCAATAGTGGTAAATTCGGATGTGGATAGAATTAAGAATTTCTTTAAGTCTATAAATTAAATGTGTAAGAAAATCTCACATTGATTGTTGACATACAAAAAAAATTAGTTATAATAGTGCATAGAGAGGAAAAAAATGAAGGAAAAAGAGTTTCGCCGAAATATGGCAGTCTTTCCCATAGGTAGCGTTATGAAGTTGACGGACTTATCTGCCCGTCAGATTCGATATTATGAGGAGCAAAGCCTCATTACTCCCCTTCGGAATGAGGGCAATCGTCGAATGTATTCTCTGAATGATATGGACCGACTTTTGGAAATTAAGGATTATATTTCTGAAGGCTATAATATCGCTGCTATTAAAAAGAAATATGCTGAACGTGAAGCTAAATCCCACAAAACGATTAGTGAAAAGGAAGTCCGTCGGGCTCTCCACAATGATATTTTACAGCAAGGTCGTTTTGGCTCTTCTCTGCCAACCTTTGGTCACATGCGTCGACCATAAACTATTTTTTAAAACTATAAGGAGTTACCCATGCCCATTACAGCAGCTGATATTCGTCGCGAAGTAAAAGAAAAAAACGTCACTTTCATCCGTCTGATGTTCTCTGATATTTTGGGAACCATGAAAAACGTTGAAATTCCAGCAACGGATGAGCAGCTTGAAAAGGTCTTATCAAATAAGGCTATGTTTGACGGTTCGTCTATCGAGGGATTTGTTCGGATTAATGAATCTGACATGTATCTTTATCCTGATTTGGATACTTGGACAGTTTTTCCTTGGGGAGATGAAAATGGCAGTGTAGCAGGCTTGATCTGTGATGTTTATACGACAGAACATGTTCCCTTTGCAGGAGATCCTCGTAGTAATCTAAAGCGAGCTCTCAAACATATGGAAGCATTGGGCTTCAAGTCTTTCAATCTTGGTCCTGAGCCAGAATTTTTCCTTTTCAAATTGGATGAAAATGGCGATCCGACACTGGAAGTGAATGACAAGGGTGGCTATTTTGACTTGGCGCCGACAGACTTGGCAGACAATACTCGTCGAGAAATTGTCAATGTTTTGACTAAGATGGGATTTGAAGTAGAAGCGAGTCACCACGAGGTAGCAGTTGGTCAGCACGAGATTGACTTTAAGTATGATGAAGTGCTTCGCGCTTGTGATAAGATTCAGATTTTCAAATTGGTGGTGAAGACCATCGCTCGTAAGCACGGCCTCTATGCGACTTTCATGGCTAAGCCCAAGTTTGGTATTGCTGGTTCTGGTATGCACTGCAATATGTCCCTCTTTGACCAAGATGGAAATAATGCATTTTATGATCCAGAGGATCCAAAAGGAATGCAGTTGTCTGAGACAGCCTATTATTTCTTGGGCGGTTTGATTAAGCACGCCTATAACTATACAGCTATCATGAATCCGACGGTCAACTCTTATAAACGTTTGGTGCCTGGCTTTGAAGCACCAGTTTATATCGCTTGGGCTGGGCAAAATCGCTCACCTTTGGTTCGAGTACCAGCATCACGTGGTATGGGAACTCGCTTGGAGTTGCGTTCAGTAGACCCGATGGCTAATCCTTATATTGCTATGGCAGTGCTCCTAGAAGTCGGACTGCATGGAGTGGAAAATAAAATCGAAGCACCAGCTCCAATCGAGGAAAATATCTATGTGATGACAGCTGAGGAGCGCAAGGAAGCTGGTATTACAGACCTGCCATCTACTCTCCATAATGCCCTTAAGGCTTTAACTGAAGATGAGGTCGTCAAGGCAGCTTTGGGCAACCATATCTATACTAGCTTTGTTGAAGCCAAGCGGATTGAATGGGCTAGCTAT
Source organism: Streptococcus sp. SC1 (assembly GCF_030272855.1). Lineage (NCBI taxonomy): Bacteria > Bacillati > Bacillota > Bacilli > Lactobacillales > Streptococcaceae > Streptococcus > Streptococcus sp. SC1. The sequence goes on from NZ_JAQCMU010000001.1 coordinate 307,193, forward strand.
GCGACCTTCGTTTCCCAATGGGAAATTGATAATTATTTGGACTTATATTAATGAATTCTAGAACAGGGCTTGAAAAAGTCCTGTTTTTGTATGGAAACAAGATATTTTCAGTTTTTAACTGTTGTATCTCCAATCTTTTTCATGCTTTTGTATCCAGAATGTACGGGAAAAAACTTGTAAAATATATTTAAAAGTGATACACTTAAAGCACAAAAACACGAAAGGCGAATAATAAAATGTCAAACAAGTTGTTATATTCGGGAAAAGCAAAGGATATTTTTGCGACAGAAGATGAGCAGGTGATTTTGTCCCGCTACAAGGATCAGGCGACTGCTTTTAACGGTGTCAAAAAGGAGCAAATTGCAGGTAAGGGAGTTTTGAATAATCAGATTTCAGCCTTTATCTTTGAAAAGTTGAATGCTGCCGGTGTAGCAACGCATTTTATCGAGAAAATCTCAGATACAGATCAGCTCAATAAAAAAGTTGATATCATTCCTTTGGAAGTTGTGCTCCGCAACTACACAGCTGGTTCATTTTCAAAACGTTTTGGCGTAGAAGAAGGTATCGCATTTGAGACTCCGATTGTCGAATTTTACTATAAAAATGATGATTTGGATGATCCTTTTATCAATGATGAACATGTGAAATTCCTTAAAATTGCAGATGACCAGCAGATTGCTTACTTGAAGGAAGAAACGCGCCGTATCAATGAGTTCTTGAAAGCTTGGTTTGCTGAGATTGGTCTTAAATTGATTGACTTTAAGCTAGAGTTCGGTTTTGACAAGGATGGCACGATTATCTTGGCAGACGAATTTTCACCAGACAACTGCCGCTTGTGGGACGCGGATGGCAAGCACATGGACAAGGATGTTTTCCGCCGTGGCTTGGGTGAATTGACAGACGTTTACGAAGTTGTTTGGGAAAAGTTGCAGGGGTTGAAATAACAACCTAAAGGCTGTTTGGGAACATTGCAAGAGCTGAAATAAAGGAATAAGAATTGATGGATAAACGTATTTTTGTTGAGAAAAAGGCTGATTTTCAGGTCAAATCAGAGAGTTTGGTAAGAGAACTCCAGCATAACTTGGGACTTTCAACTTTAAAAAGTATTCGCATTGTGCAGGTTTATGATGTCTTTGATTTGGCAGAGGACTTGTTCGCACCTGCAGAGAAACACATCTTCTCTGAGCAGGTGACAGACCATGTCTTGGACGAAGCGGCTGTGCAGGCGGATCTTGCCAACTATGCTTTCTTTGCCATTGAAAGCCTGCCAGGGCAGTTTGATCAACGTGCAGCTTCCTCTCAAGAAGCCTTGCTTCTGCTTGGAAGCTCTAGTGATGTGACAGTCAATACAGCCCAACTTTACTTGGTCAATAAAGATATTGATGCGACTGAGTTGGAAGCGGTCAAGAACTACTTGCTCAATCCAGTTGATTCTCGTTTCAAGGACATCACGACAGGGATTGCCAAGCAGGAATTTTCAGAGTCAGACAAGACCATTCCGAAATTGACTTTCTTTGAAAGCTATACGGCAGAAGACTTTGCCCGCTACAAGGCCGAACAAGGGATGGCCATGGAAGTGGACGATTTGCTCTTTATCCAAGACTACTTCAAGTCAATCGGGCGCGTGCCAACTGAGACAGAGCTCAAGGTTTTGGACACTTATTGGTCTGACCACTGTCGTCACACAACTTTTGAGACCGAGTTGAAAAGTATCGACCTCTCAGCATCGAAATTCCAAAAGCAATTGCAGGCGACTTATGACAAGTATATTGCCATGCGTGAGGAACTAGGTCGGTCTGAAAAGCCACAAACCTTGATGGATATGGCGACTATTTTTGGTCGTTATGAGCGTGCTAATGGTCGTTTGGATGATATGGAAGTGTCTGACGAAATCAATGCCTGCTCGGTTGAAATCGAAGTGGACGTTGATGGTGTCAAGGAACCTTGGCTCCTCATGTTCAAAAATGAAACCCACAATCACCCAACGGAAATTGAACCATTTGGTGGAGCGGCTACCTGTATCGGTGGAGCCATTCGTGACCCGCTATCAGGCCGTTCCTACGTTTACCAAGCTATGCGTATCTCGGGTGCTGGTGATATTACAGCACCGATTTCGGAAACGCGTGCTGGGAAATTGCCACAACAAGTCATTTCGAAGACAGCGGCTCATGGTTATTCTTCATATGGGAACCAAATTGGTCTGGCGACGACTTACGTTCGTGAATACTTCCACCCAGGCTTTGTAGCCAAACGCATGGAGCTTGGTGCCGTTGTTGGTGCAGCTCCTAAGGGAAACGTTGTCCGTGAAAAACCTGAAGCGGGCGATGTGATTATCTTGCTAGGTGGTAAGACTGGGCGTGATGGTGTTGGTGGTGCGACAGGGTCTTCTAAGGTTCAAACAGTTGAGTCTGTAGAGACGGCTGGTGCTGAGGTTCAAAAAGGGAATGCCATCGAAGAACGCAAGATTCAACGTCTTTTCCGTAATGGCGATGTCACTCGTCTTATCAAGAAGTCCAATGACTTTGGAGCAGGCGGTGTCTGTGTGGCCATCGGTGAATTGGCAGACGGTCTTGAAATTGACCTTAATAAAGTGCCTCTTAAATACCAAGGCTTGAACGGTACAGAAATTGCTATCTCTGAATCACAAGAACGGATGGCTGTGGTGGTTCGTCCTGAGGACGTAGATGCCTTCGTTGCGGAATGTAACAAAGAAAATATTGACGCTGTTGTGGTTGCGACAGTGACTGAAAAACCAAATCTGGTTATGCACTGGAATGGTGAAACGATTGTCGACTTGGAACGTCGTTTCCTTGATACAAACGGTGTGCGCGTGGTCGTTGATGCCAAGGTTGTGGACAAGGATACCAAACTCCCAGAAGAACGTACAACAAGCGCTGACACACTTGAAGCTGATACCCTTGCGGTTCTATCTGACCTCAACCATGCGAGTCAAAAAGGCTTGCAGACTATCTTTGACTGCTCGGTTGGTCGTTCTACGGTCAATCACCCACTTGGCGGTCGATACCAACTCACACCAACTGAGGCTTCTGTGCAAAAATTGCCAGTTCAACACGGTGTAACTCACACTGCGTCAGTCATGGCTCAAGGATTCAACCCTTATGTGGCAGAATGGTCTCCATACCACGGTGCGGCCTATGCGGTTATCGAAGCAACCGCTCGTTTGGTTGCTGCTGGTGCCAACTGGTCCAAGGCTCGTTTCTCTTACCAAGAGTATTTCGAGCGCATGGATAAACAAGCTGAGCGTTTTGGTCAACCAGTAGCAGCTCTCCTAGGCTCTATCGAAGCACAAATCCAACTTGGCTTGCCATCTATTGGTGGGAAGGACTCTATGTCTGGCACCTTTGAGGAATTAACCGTACCACCAACCTTGGTTGCCTTTGGGGTGACAACGGCGGATAGCCGTAAGGTGCTTTCTCCAGAGTTCAAGGCTGCTGGTGAAAATATCTACTACATTCCAGGTCAAGCCCTCTCTGCAGAGATTGATTTTGACTTAATCAAGAAAAACTTTGCTCAATTTGAAGCCATCCAAGCAACTCACAAAGTGACGGCAGCTTCAGCTGTTAAATACGGCGGTGTGCTTGAAAGCTTGGCTCTTGCTACTTTTGGGAACCATATCGGTGCAGAGGTGATCTTGCCTGAACTTGAAACTGCCTTGACAGCTCAATTGGGCGGATTTATTTTCACATCTCCTGAAGAAATCGTTGGAGTGGAAAAAATTGGTCAAACGAGCGCAGACTTTGCTCTCCTTGTCAACGGCGTGAAGTTAGATGGAGACAAACTCGATAATGCTTTCCAAGGGACATTGGAAGCAGTCTATCCTACCGAATTTGCCCAAGCTAAAGAATTGGCAGAAGTGCCAGCTGTCGCTTCTAAGGCAGTCATCAAAGCTAAAGAAACTATTGAAAAACCTGTGGTTTACATCCCAGTCTTCCCAGGTACCAACTCAGAATATGACTCAGCCAAGGCTTTTGAAAAAGAGGGTGCAGAGGTTAACTTGGTACCATTCGTGACACTCAATGAAGAAGCCATTGTCAAGTCAGTTGAAACTATGGTTGACAACATCGGCAAGGCTAACATCCTCTTCTTTGCAGGTGGATTCTCAGCTGCGGACGAGCCAGATGGTTCAGCTAAGTTTATCGTCAATATCCTGTTAAATGAAAAAGTGCGTGTAGCCATTGATAGCTTTATCGCTCGTGGTGGCTTGATTATCGGTATCTGTAATGGATTCCAGGCCTTGGTCAAATCAGGTCTTCTTCCATACGGAAACTTTGAAGATGCTAAAAGTACTAGCCCAACCCTCTTTTACAATGATGCCAACCAACACGTGGCCAAGATGGTGGAAACTCGGATTTCTAATACAAATTCACCGTGGCTTGCCGGAGTGCAAGTGGGCGATATCCATGCCATCCCAGTATCGCACGGTGAAGGGAAGTTTGTCGTGACAGCTGAGGAATTTGCGGAGCTCCGTGACAATGGCCAAATCTTCAGCCAATATGTTGACTTTGACGGCAAACCAAGCATGGACTCTAAGTACAATCCGAACGGTTCTGTCAATGCCATCGAAGGAATTACCAGCAAGAACGGCCAAATCATTGGTAAAATGGGACACTCAGAACGTTATGAAGACGGTCTTTTCCGAAACATCCCAGGAAATAAAGACCAGCACCTGTTCGCGTCAGCTGTGCGTTATTTCACAGGGAAATAAAAGGTATAAAAAATGACATACGAAGTAAAATCTCTTAATGAAGAATGTGGTGTTTTCGGTATTTGGGGACATCCAGATGCTGCTAAAATGACCTATTTTGGGCTCCACAGTCTTCAGCACCGTGGTCAGGAGGGGGCTGGAATCCTCTCCAATGATCAGGGGCAATTGAAGCGCCATCGTGATATGGGACTTCTATCAGAAGTTTTCAAAAATCCTACCAAATTGGATAAACTGACAGGAACTGCTGCCATCGGTCATGTGCGTTATGCGACCGCAGGAGAAGCTTCTGTAGATAACATCCAGCCTTTCATTTTTCGCTTTCATGATATGCAGTTTGGCTTGGCCCATAATGGAAATCTGACCAATGCCGAATCGCTCAAGAAAGAATTGGAACAAAGAGGTGCTATTTTCAGTTCAACTTCCGATTCAGAAATCTTGGCTCATCTCATTCGTCGGAGTCACAATCCGAACTTGATGGGTAAAATAAAGGAGGCGCTCAGTCTTGTCAAAGGTGGCTTTGCTTATATCTTGCTGTTTGAGGACAAGTTGATTGCGGCGCTTGATCCTAATGGCTTCCGTCCACTTTCTATTGGGAAAATGGCAAACGGAGCGGTGGTCGTTTCGTCAGAAACCTGTGCTTTTGAAGTCATTGGTGCCGAGTGGATTCGCGATTTGAAGCCTGGAGAGATTGTGATCATTGATGATAAGGGCATCCAGTATGATAGCTATACAGATGATACCCAGTTGGCGATCTGCTCTATGGAGTATATCTACTTTGCCCGTCCTGACTCTAATATCCATGGTGTCAATGTCCATACAGCGCGCAAACGTATGGGAGCTCAGCTGGCGCGTGAATTTGAGCATGAGGCGGATATCGTGGTCGGTGTACCCAATTCTTCCCTCAGTGCAGCTATGGGCTTTGCAGAGGAGTCCGGTCTGCCAAATGAAATGGGTCTCATCAAAAACCAATACACGCAACGTACCTTTATTCAACCGACTCAAGAATTGCGGGAGCAAGGGGTGCGGATGAAACTGTCTGCTGTTTCGGGCGTTGTCAAAGGCAAACGTGTGGTGATGATTGATGATTCCATTGTTCGTGGGACAACCTCTCGCCGTATCGTTCAGCTTTTGAAAGAAGCGGGGGCTTCTGAAGTTCACGTTGCTATTGGCAGTCCAGCGCTAGCTTATCCATGTTTTTACGGGATTGATATCCAGACGCGTCAGGAGCTGATTGCGGCCAATCATACGGTCGAGGAAACTCGTCAAATCATTGGTGCGGATAGCCTGACCTATCTTTCGATTGATGGCTTGATTAATTCTATCGGCATCGAAACAGATGCGCCAAATGGCGGTCTCTGTGTCGCTTACTTTGACGGTGACTACCCAACACCTCTCTACGACTATGAAGAAGACTATCGTAGAAGTTTGGAAGAAAAGACCAGTTTTTACAAATAGGCGGATGAAGGCTCTCCATTAAAGGAAAGGAAGAGGAGAAAAGATGACAAATAAGAATGCTTATGCGCCAAGTCTCACTACTGACTAAAAGCTAAAGCATTTGTCAGTAGACGCTTTCTCCTATGGGATCAAAGCTAGAGCCCTGACTAGTATTTTTAGATAAAATAATTGTTTATCTAAAAATACGTCGCAGTCTTTCTCAAAAAAAGAAAAGGATTAAAAAATGACAAATAAAAATGCGTACGCTCAATCGGGTGTGGATGTTGAAGCGGGTTATGAAGTTGTTCAACGGATTAAAAAGCACGTGGCTCGTACGGAGCGTGCAGGTGTCATGGGGGCTCTGGGTGGCTTTGGTGGCATGTTTGACCTCTCAAAAACAGGTGTCAAAGAGCCTGTTTTGATCTCAGGGACTGACGGTGTCGGAACCAAGCTCATGCTGGCGATCAAATACGCCAAGCACGATACCATCGGTCAGGACTGTGTGGCCATGTGTGTCAACGACATCATTGCTGCAGGTGCGGAGCCCCTCTATTTCCTCGACTATGTGGCAACAGGGAAGAATGAACCAGCTAAACTAGAACAAGTCGTCGCTGGTGTAGCAGAAGGTTGTGTGCAGGCTGGTGCTGCCCTCATCGGTGGGGAGACGGCTGAAATGCCTGGTATGTACGGCGAAGATGACTATGACTTGGCTGGATTTGCGGTCGGTGTGGCTGAAAAATCTCAAATCATAGACGGTTCAAAAGTAGCTGAAGGTGATATTCTTCTCGGACTTGCTTCAAGTGGGATCCACTCAAATGGTTACTCGCTCGTGCGTCGTGTTTTTGCTGACTACACAGGCGAAGAAGTTTTGCCAGAATTGGAAGGCAAAAAACTCAAGGAAGTCCTTCTTGAGCCGACTCGTATCTATGTCAAGGCTGTCTTGCCACTCATCAAAGAAGGGTTGGTCAACGGGATTGCCCACATCACAGGTGGCGGCTTTATCGAAAATGTCCCTCGTATGTTTGCAGATGACCTAGCTGCGGAAATTGAAGAAGACAAAGTCCCAGTGCTTCCGATTTTCAAAGCTCTTGAAAAATACGGCGAAATCAAGCATGAGGAAATGTTTGAAATCTTCAATATGGGTGTGGGACTCATGTTGGCAGTTAGCCCTGAAAATGTAGGTCGCGTCAAGGAATTGCTGGATGAACCAGTCTATGAAATTGGTCGCATCGTCAAGAAAGAAAACGAAAGTGTCATCATCAAATGAAAAAAATAGCGGTTTTTGCCTCTGGTAATGGCTCAAATTTTCAGGTGGTTGCCGAAGAATTTCCGGTGGAGTTTGTCTTTTCAGACCATCGTGACGCCTATGTGCTCGAGCGTGCAGACAAGCTTGGCGTTCTGTCTTATGCTTTTGAACTCAAGGAGTTCGAGAACAAGGCAGACTACGAAGCAGCCCTTGTCGAACTATTGGAAGAACACCAGATTGACTTGGTTTGCCTAGCAGGCTATATGAAAATCGTTGGCCCCACCTTGTTGGCAGCTTATGAAGGCCGAATCATCAACATTCATCCAGCTTACTTGCCTGAATTTCCAGGAGCTCATGGGATTGAGGACGCTTGGAATGCTGGTGTTGCTGAGAGCGGCGTGACCATTCACTGGGTGGACTCGGGTGTGGACACAGGTAAGGTTATCAAACAGGTGCGCGTGCCGCGTTTGGCTGATGATACCATCGAAAGCTTTGAAGCTCGCATTCATGAAGCAGAGTATAAGTTGTATCCGGAAGTGTTGGATAGCTTGGGAGTTGCACGAAAATAAGAAGGAAATTATAGCTGATTTTGTGGCAAGGATTAAAAGTCATCTGCTAAGGAGAAATTTATGGGGTTGTTTGATTTTTTTAAGAAAAAACCTTCTAGCGAAGAGACGCCGACTAAAGATAAGGACAAGATTGTTATTAAAGTTGAAAATACAGATGATAGCGCTCCAGGATGGGAAGCGATTGATGCAGAATTTAATCGTTTATACCCTGATCAGCCCAGTCCTCTTCATTATGGAACAGTTATCAAGTATATGCTAGGCGGTCCAGATCCACTTGATGGCATCAGTGTTTACGATTCAGGAGATTTTTGGCATTTTGTGAGTTATGGTTTGTCAGAATTATATACCAAAGAAAGCGAAGATCTTGAATACAGTGGTTATGGGATTGAATTAACCTTTAAGTTAAAGAAATCAAATAATGACGAAGAAGAAATTAAAAATGGCTGTGGTTTGCTACAGTATGTGGCAAGATATATTTTTAAAACGGGTAAAGTGGTTTTGCCAGAAGAATACATCTATACCAAGCAAACGGTAGGAATTGATGCCCAACAGAAATCTAATTTGACAGGCTTCTTGACTGCTGCTGATGATTTAGCTAAGACTCTAGATACTCCGCATGGAAAAGTGGAATTTGTAACCTTAATTGGTGCAACAGACGCCGAACTGCGAAGTATTTATGAAAGTGAAACAAGTAAGCTGGAGGTTAGGAAATTGTTGCAAGAACTTGGAGATCAGCTTACAGACTATGATCGCCAGTCTTTAGTTTAAATGATGTGAAAGCACCTCTTGATACAATGAAAGGAAATAACATGACTAAACGCGCCTTAATCAGCGTCTCAGATAAAGCGGGCATTGTTGAATTTGCCCAAGAACTCAAAAAAATCGGTTGGGATATTATCTCGACGGGTGGGACCAAGGTTGCCCTTGATAATGCTGGGGTGGAGACCATTGCGATCGATGATGTGACTGGTTTTCCAGAAATGATGGACGGCCGTGTCAAGACTCTTCACCCAAATATCCACGGAGGACTCCTCGCTCGTCGTGACTTGGATAGTCATCTAGAAGCAGCCAAGGACAATCAGATCGAGCTCATCGACCTTGTGGTGGTCAATCTCTATCCTTTCAAGGAAACGATTCTCAAACCAGATGTGACTTATGTAGATGCGGTGGAAAACATCGATATCGGAGGGCCGTCTATGTTGCGCTCTGCAGCTAAAAACCATGCCAGCGTGACGGTTGTGGTAGATCCTGCAGACTATGCTTTGGTTTTGGAAGAGTTGTCAGCCAATGGCCAAACGACTTACGAAACGCGTCAACGTTTGGCAGCCAAGGTTTTCCGTCACACTGCGGCTTATGATGCCTTGATTGCAGAATACTTCACAGCTCAAGTGGGGGAAAGTAAACCTGAGAAGCTCACTTTGACCTACGACCTCAAACAAGCCATGCGTTATGGGGAAAATCCTCAGCAGGATGCGGACTTCTACCAAAAAGCTTTGCCGACTGCCTACTCGATTGCATCGGCAAAACAGCTCAACGGTAAGGAATTGTCCTTCAACAATATCCGCGATGCAGATGCAGCTATCCGTATTATCCGTGATTTTAAAGACCGTCCAACCGTTGTAGCATTGAAACATATGAATCCATGTGGAATTGGTCAAGCTGATGACATCGAAACCGCTTGGGACTACGCTTATGAATCTGACCCAGTATCAATCTTTGGTGGCATTGTCGTCCTCAACCGTGAGGTAGATGCTGCGACAGCTGAGAAGATGCACGGTGTTTTCCTTGAAATCATCATCGCGCCAAGTTATACGGATGAAGCGCTAGCCATTTTGACCAACAAAAAGAAAAACTTGCGCATCCTTGCCTTGCCATTTGACGCACAAGAAGCCAGCGAAGTGGAAGCAGAATACACAGGCGTGGTCGGTGGACTCCTCGTGCAAAACCAAGACGTTGTCAAGGAAAGCCCAGCTGACTGGCAAGTGGTGACCAAGCGCCAACCGAATGAGACAGAGGCAACAGCTCTTGAATTCGCTTGGAAGGCCATCAAATACGTCAAATCAAACGGTATCATCGTGACCAACGACCACATGACACTTGGTGTTGGCCCGGGTCAAACTAACCGTGTGGCCTCTGTTCGTATCGCCATTGACCAAGCCAAGGATCGTCTGGACGGTGCCGTTCTTGCTTCGGATGCCTTCTTCCCATTTGCGGATAACGTGGAAGAAATCGCTAAGGCAGGAATCAAGGCGATTATCCAGCCGGGTGGCTCTGTCCGTGACCAAGAGTCTATCGAAGCGGCTGACAAATATGGCCTGACCATGGTCTTCACAGGCGTGAGACATTTTAGACATTAAGAAGATTTATATTGGAGAAAATGCTTAGATCTTTTCTCCAATTTTTTGCGCAAAAAAACTCCCGAAAGGATGAATGAAGCATCTTTTTGGGAGTTGATTGTTATAGGGGCTTAACAGAATTAGAAAGAAAGTCCACTTTGGAAAGCACTGAGTTTTTGTTTAGCTACTTCGTTGATTTGATCGATAGCAGCATTGATAGCTTGGCTAGTCAAATCAGACAGAGTTTCTGTATCTTCTGGATCTACGATAGCAGGCTGAAAGTCAATTTTGACAACCTTTTTATCACCAGTAAGAGTTGCTACAACTAAATCTTGGCTAGATTTTCCAACAAATTCAGTTGCGGCTAATTCTGCTTGAGCAATGTCCATATCTTTTTTAAGTTTTTGGGCTTGCTTCATCATGTTTTGCATATTCATCATAAGATTTTCTTTCCTTTCTCTCGCAAGGGCTGAGTCCCTTAGTAATCTTCACTCTTCAATTATATCATTTTTTGGGAAAGTGGCAAGGAGAACATTTCTAGAAGGTTTGACAAAGATTTAGCATTTATAGTAGTATAGTCATGAAACTATATACCGAGGAGAAGATAACTTGAAAAATAAGAAGATAAAAGGTTTGCTGTTGGTAGTGCTCTCATCCCTCTTCATCTTAATCGGCTGTAGTGGCAGCCCTAAAATTCAGGGGAAATGGAATGTTCAGGATGTTAGAGGTGAACAAACGACCATTGAAATAAAAGACAAGACTATCATTGTCAACGAAGAAGAGTATAAGTATACTCAAAATGCTGTTGGTTTTAAAAATGGGGTGAGTTATTATGGCCTGACTCGGAAAGATAATGGCAAAATATTTTCTATCGTCTTTCCTGAGAAAGATAAAAATGTTGCTATTATGCTAATTCCTGATTCAGACGAGGATTATCTCACAGGCAGTATGCTCTTTGCTATGAACCGCAAGGAAAAGCCAGATTATAAAAAATATGCAGAAAAATATTTCAATGTACAGTAGAAGAAAAAGGCGCTGAATTTCAGCGTCTTTTAGGTTTTATGAAAGTGATGCCATGGTCGGCAAGTCTAGACTAGATTGCCCTAAATCTACCGTCAACTGATAATCGGTCTTATCACGGACGGTGTGTTCGAAGTCAGTGGTGTAGAGGACGAGGCGCAGCTGGTCGCCTTTTTTCATCTTGTAGATGGTTGGTTGCAGCTCAAAGCTACATTCCATCCATTGGTCAGGGGCAACTTCTTCGACCGTCAGCAAGTCTGTCCGATTTTGCAGGTTGAGGAAACCTTTGGTGATGACACGGTGAGGTGTTTCAGCAAAAGGCAACTCCAGCAGATTGTCCAGCATATAGTAGCGGCCATTGTCCATGACTCGAGGCTCAAGCGGTGTCGGAATCGGAGTGAGGCGTTTGGCTGGTCCAAAGTCCAGTAGCTGGGCAGAAATCAGCCCCTTGTCCGTGCTGGATTTAAGGTGCAGTTTGAGCTGGGTGGCTCCGTTGAGGAAGAGGTCGTCTTCCAAAGTCCAATCCAGAGTAATCTGGTTGACCTTGCCATCAAAGAGTTCGTTTTTAAAGCTTTGGTAGTTTTTAGCAAAACGATTGTAATCTTCTTCTGAATACTGATTTTGAATCTCTTGAGAGCCTTTACCTAGATGGAAATGAGCGTAGTTCTTCTGTCCACCAAAGTCTTCTAAAGTCAGCCAATTTTGAGCTTGGCTGTTGTCCTGCCAGATGACTGATGGCAGCTCGAAGTCTGAAGCATGCCCAAGTAATTTTTTAGATAAAAGGGCATTCATGGCTTCGCGGAAGTCAATGGACTGCCAGTTGTTCATGTAAACATGGGCACCGTTATGGAAAAAGAGGTGTTTTTTGATGTGAGCTGGCAGAGCTCGGAACATATTATAGACATGAAGGGGCTTGACATTCCAGTCCTGAGAACCATGTGTGAAGACGACTTCGGCCTTGACCTTATCTGCATGGAGCAGGTAGTTGCGATCATGCCAAAATTGATTGTAGTCTCCGATTTGTCGGTCTAAGTCTTTGCGCTGTTGCTCTAGACTTTGCTGATAAGCGTCGTTGTGGCGCAGGTAGTCACCAGCCCTCAGGTTGCGGGAGTAAGTCAATTCGGTCAAGGATTCAAAATCCTCTCCTGGGTAGCCGCCAGGACTTGTTACGAGGCCATTTTCGCGGTAGTAGTTGTACCAAGAAGAAATACCAGCTTCGGCAATGATGACCTCCAGACCATCTACACCAGTTGTCGCCAACCCATTGGACATGGTTCCCAGATAGGAGATACCGGTCGTAGCCACTTTTCCGTTGGACCAAGTAGCCTTGATTTCCCGCTGGCGCGTGTGGTCAGTGAAGGCTCGGCAGCGGCCGTTGAGCCAGTCTATGACGTTCTTATAAGCCTCAATCTGCTTATAGTCACCGCTAGTCATCAGGCCTTCAGAGTCTTTAGTTCCCACGCCAGAGACATAGAGATTGGCAAAGCCGCGGGGTAGCAAGTAGTCATTGAGCGTGTAGGTACCGATATGCCCCAATTTTTCCTCAGCTTCAGAGACTTCTTGGGCTGGAGCTGGCGCGTCCAGTTGGAGCGATTTGAGCTTAGGATCTTGTACTGTGATTTGATGAGGCTCTTTTTTTGCCAAGTCTACATTCATATTGTGGAGAGCCTTGTCGCTAGCCGGATCGTTGGTTCCCTGATGATAGGGAGAAGCGGTCATGACGGCAGGGATTTGCCCTTGGTAACGAGGACGGATAATGCTAACCTTGACTAGATCTGGCAGGCCGTCTCCATCAGTATCAACTCGGCTTTCCACATAAACGACCTCGCGGATGGCATCGTAGCTGGTAAAAGTTGCCAAGCTCTTGCCGTTGAAGTAGTGGTAGGTATTGTCCTCAGGAATCAATCCCTCGCTGACCAGCTTATCAACCAGCAGATTGCCATTTTTTGTTCGAGTGTTGAGCAACTGATAGAGGTTTTCTAGCAGATCGCCGTAAACGATAGGAAAGTTGCTTTCTGTTCGGAATTTCTCAAGATCGGTAAAATCAACAAAAGGCGCAAAATCCAAGAGCTGAAAGGCAGTCATGTAGAAGACCTCAGCCGTCAGTTCACGGTCTGACTCGAAGAAGGTCAACAAGTCAGTTTCGCTATCAGCGACCCAAGCTCGAAGTAAGTAGTCGGTATCCTGATAGAGAAAGAAACAGCGTCGTAGAAAGCTTTGGAGATTGTCTTTGTCAGAAAGGTGCGGCTCATAGATGAAGCCCAATTCGGCTAATTCTTGGCGCATGGTGTCTGGATTTGTCTTGTGATAACTATACTGATTGAAGCGCATATTTTTCCCTCTTTTTCTTATTTTTGTTTAAAATGACCTTTACATTATCCATTATACTTGATAAAATATAGATTGTCTAAAAAATTTTAAAGGAGAAATTAGATGGATTTCAGTTGGGCTATTAAATATGCCACGGAATTTTTAGGGACAGCCATCCTTATCATTTTGGGGAATGGTGCTGTTGCCAATGTTGAATTAAAAGGAACTAAAGGTCATCAAAGTGGCTGGTTAGTCATTGCCGTTGGTTACGGTATGGGGGTTATGATTCCAGCTCTGATGTTTGGAAATACCTCAGGTAACCACATCAACCCTGCCTTCACTTTAGGACTTGCGATTAGCGGTTACTTCCCATGGGCTCAGGTAGCTCCTTATATTATTGCTCAAGTTTTGGGTGCTATCTTCGGACAGGCTTTGGTCGTAGCGACACACCGTCCTTACTACTTGAAAACAGAAAATCCAAATAATATCTTGGGTACTTTCTCAACCATTTCAAGTCTAGATCATGGAACAGCTGAATCTCGTAAAGCAGCAACAATCAATGGCTTTATCAATGAGTTTGTTGGTTCATTTGTTCTTTTCTTTGCAGCGATGGGCATGACTAAACTTCACTTCGGTGCGGAATTGAAGGTTCTTATCGAGAAGAATGTACAACAACAAGCTCTTCAAGCAGCTCAAGCAGGTCAAAAAGTAGCAGAATCAGATGTTCAAAGTCTTATTCACAATACATTTGCACAAGCAACAAATGGCTCATCTGCTGTTGCTCACTTGGCGCTTGGTTTCCTTGTTATGGCCTTGGTAACTTCACTTGGAGGCCCTACTGGACCAGGTCTTAACCCAGCCCGTGACCTTGGACCTCGTATCCTGCACTTTATCTTGCCAAAATCAATCCTTGGTGAACACAAGGGTGATTCAAAATGGTGGTATTCTTGGGTACCAGTTGTGGCACCAATTCTTGCAGGTATCACAGCAGTAGCTTTGTTTAAAGCAATTTACGGATAATATTTATCAAAAGACTGAGAGGAATCTCGGTCTTTTTTGTCAGCCTTTGAGTAGCGGGGGATTACCATTTATTTTATACTTTTTGACTTGTTTGATTAGGATAGTGGAAATGTTCTGAAAATTGTTGGTTTGCGCATAATTTCTTGTCAAAAATATGAAAATCTATTACAATAAAATGGTTTGGAGGAAGTTATGAGTGTAAATCATGTTGCAAGAATCGTTCCAGTAATAAAAGTAAATAATCGGAACCTAAATCAAGATTTCTATAGTAAAACCTTGGGGATGAAATCCCTACTGGAAGAAGGAGCCCAGTTGTCTTTGGGCGATCAAACCAAAACAGAAAGATTGATTTTAGAAGAATCTCCAAGCATGCGCTCTCGTCGAGTTAAAGGAGCAAAGAAATTGGCTCGCTTAGTGATCAAGGTGGCAAAAGCGTCAGAAATTGAGGCTTTGCTGGCTCGAGGGATTGAAGTTGACAGTTTATATCGTGGGGAAAAAGGTTATGCTTTTGAAGCGACTTCCCCAGAAGGTGATCGTATCTTGCTCCATGCGGAAGAGAAGGTGACTTGTCTGCAACCAGTCCAAGAAACTCCTGCATTTGAAGTGCAGGACGATTTTATTGGCTTGAGTCAATTTGATGTGGAAAAGATTGAGCTTCGTGTCCCAGATTTACAGGCTATCAAGGCTTTCTATCAGCCAGTGAGCAATGTCTTGGATTTCCTAGATGTGCAGGAAGCCCAAGGAGAAGACTTGACAGCTGATAATACGAAAACTTGGGATTTGGCTATGCTCAAATGTTTGGTGACAGACTTTGATGTGGAAAAATTGTCATCGGTTTTTGCGACACAGGAGTTTTTTGTACCTAAATCTAAAAAATTCTTAGTCAGCCAAGACCAAAGTAATATTGAACTATGGTTTGAGCAACTATGACCCAGCGGATTTTAGAAAAGGTAGATCAGCAGCTTGCTGTGGGGCTTTATCCTGGGGTTAGTTTGTCTCTTTATCGTGATGGACGCTGGCAGAGTTTTTATCTGGGTTTGGCAGACCCGGCCAATCAATCAGCAACGCGAGCAGGTCTAGTTTATGACCTGGCCAGTGTCAGTAAGGTGGTCGGCGTAGGAACCTTGGTGGCATTTTTGTTTCAGACTGGTGACTTGGATATAGATGCGCCTTTGCGGCAATACTATCCAGCCTTTCATGATGATCGGGTGACCCTGCGCCAGCTTTTGACCCATACTTCTGGGCTCGATCCCTTTATTCCCAATAGGGATAGGCTCGATGCTCAAGAATTAAAGGCGGCTCTCAATAGCTTGACAGTGCTGGATGACAAAACCTTCCATTATACAGATGTCAACTTTCTCCTGCTGGGCTTTATGCTGGAGGAGCTGTACGGGGAAGCTTTGGACCGCTTATTTGAAGACAAGATTTTTCAGCCGTGGGCAATGCAGAAAACTAGCTTTGGACCAGTAGCTTCTGCGGTGCCGACTGTTCGTGGCGTTGAAGCAGGGCTGGTTCATGATCCCAAAGCGCGTGTCTTAGGCCAGCATGCTGGGAGTGCCGGGCTTTTTTCAAGACTTGAGGATTTGCAGATCTTTTTAGAGCATTATTTGCAGGATGAATTTGCAGAGGAATTGAGCCAAAACTTTGCTTCAGAGCTGGGCAAGACGCGCAGTCTAGCTTGGAATTTGGAGGGAGAATGGCTGGATCATACTGGCTATACGGGTACTTTTATCATGTACAATCGGGCGGAGCAGAAAGCTGCAATCTTTCTGTCCAATCGTACCTATGAAAAGGATGAACGTGCCCAGTGGATTTTAGATCGCAATGAACTGATGGATCTAATCAGAAGAGAGTGGTAGCCTCCTCCCTACCGAAGCCAAAGGTCAGTCACTGATGATAAAATAGGATAGAACTCCGGCTTTTGCTTGGAGTTTTTGACTGCTTAACGTGACTTTGTTAGTCAAGATAGGAAAAGATCGCTTTTTTTCCAAAAGTATATTAAAATATAGAAGATAGAAGGAAGAAATAGAGAGAAAGTATGACAAAAGAGAAGGGTGTCGGCAAGGCACATAGCAAGATTATTCTGATGGGGGAGCATTCGGTGGTTTATGGCTATCCAGCCTTGGCTTTGCCTCTCAATAATATCGAAGTGACTTGTCAGGTATTTCCTTCTGAGAAGCCTTGGACTCTCTATGAGGAAGATACCTTGTCCATGGCTGTGTTTGCCTGTCTGGAGCACTTAGGGAAGCAAGGTGCTCAGATTCGCTGTCAAGTGGATTCTATGGTGCCAGAAAAACGGGGCATGGGTTCGTCTGCCGCTGTCAGTATTGCAGCCATTCGTGCGGTTTTTGACTACTTCGAAGAAGCCTTGGATCATGAGACGCTGGAAATTCTGGCCAATCGAGCAGAGATGATTGCCCATATGAATCCAAGCGGTCTAGATGCCAAGACCTGCCTTAGTGATGTAGCTATCAAGTTTATCCGTAATGTCGGATTTTCAGAGATTGAGCTAGATTTGGGCGCTTATCTGCTGATTGCGGATACGGGTATTCACGGACATACGCGAGAAGCCATCAAAAAGGTGGAAAGCTTGGGTCAGGAGGCTCTGCCCCTTTTACAGGAGTTGGGAAATCTGACAAAAATTGTTGAAAAGGCGATCCAGCTCAAAGATTTGCTGACCATGGGTCAGGCTATGACTAAGGCTCACGGCAAACTAGCTCAGTTGGGAGTTTCTTGCCAGCTATCTGATGACTTGGTCGAGCTGGCACTTGAAAATGGGGCTCTTGGAGCCAAAATGAGTGGCGGTGGCCTAGGTGGCTGCGTGATTGTGCTAATAAAAGAAAAGAAAGAGGCGGAAGACCTAGCCCGTCTTTTGAGAGAGAAAGGAGCCAGCAATATATGGATAGAAAGCCTGTAAGTGTCAAGTCTTACGCCAATATTGCTATTGTCAAGTATTGGGGAAAGGCAGATGCTGAGCGGATGATTCCTTCCACTAGCAGTATTTCCTTGACTTTAGAGAATATGTACACCCAAACCCAGTTAAGTCCACTTTCGGCTGAGGCTGCTGGCGATGAATTTTATATCAATGGGCAATTACAAAACCCAGAAGAGCATGCTAAGGTCAGTCGGATTATTGATCGCTTTCGCACGGAGCCAAGTGACTGGGTGCGGATTGACAGCAGTAACAATATGCCGACAGCAGCAGGTTTATCATCTAGTTCCAGTGGCTTATCTGCTTTGGTCAAGGCCTGTGATGCTTATTTTGAAACTCATTACAATACCGAGAAGCTGGCTCAGTTGGCCAAGTTTGCTTCAGGTTCGTCAGCCCGCTCCTTTTTTGGTCCTTTGGCAGCATGGGACAAGGATAGCGGAGCGATTTATCCTGTGCAAACCGACCTTAAGCTAGCCATGATTATGTTGGTGCTTCATGATGAGAAAAAGCCGATTTCTAGTCGACTTGGCATGCAGCTCTGTGCCGAAACGTCCAAAAATTTTCAGGCTTGGATTGACCAGTCAGCACAGGACTATCAGGATATGCTGGCTTACTTAAAGGATAATGATTTTGAGAAAGTTGGGCAGTTGACCGAGGAGAATGCTTTGCGGATGCATGCAACGACAGAGACAGCCACGCCTCCATTTACTTATCTGACGGAGGAAAGCTATGCTGCAATGGATTTTGTTCGCCAGCTCCGAAGCCAGGGGCATCGTTGTTATTTCACCATGGACGCTGGTCCTAATGTCAAGGTTCTCTGCCTTGAAGAGGACTTGGACGACTTGGTGCCCCTCTTTGCGGATCAGTACCGTCTGATTGTCTCCAAAACGAAGGAATTGCCTGATGGAAACTAAGATGCAAGTCCAGACCTGCGGAAAGCTCTATCTAGCCGGAGAATACGCTGTCCTGAGCCCTGGTCATGCGGCTTTGATTAAGAATATCCCCATCTATATGCGGGCAGAGATTGAGGCGGCGGACAGCTATGAGCTGGATTCGGATCTTTTTAGCCATAAAGCTAGTCTAGCACCAGATGCGGATTATGCCTTGATTCAAGAGACTATTCAGCTGATGAACGACTATCTCAGCTTGCTGCAACGCCCATTGTACCCATTTGCTTTGACCATCAGAGGAAAAATGGAGAAAGACGGACGCAAGTTTGGGCTGGGTTCTAGTGGCAGCGTGGTTGTCTTGACGATCAAGGCGATGGCCGCTTTTTATCAACTGAAACTAAGCTCTGACCTCCTCTTTAGACTAGCTGCAGTAGTGCTTCTCGAGCGGGGGGATAATGGCTCCATGGGAGATTTGGCCTGCATTGCTTATGAACAACTGGTTTATTATCGTTCTTTTGATCGGATGGCAATCCGCCAGCGATTGGTCGACACAAGTCTATTAGAAATTTTAGGGCAAGATTGGGGCTATGAGATCAAACCAATCTATCCTGCTTTATCCTGTGATTTTCTGGTTGGTTGGACGAGAGAACCGGCTATTTCGAGTGACCTTGTCAAGCAGGTTAAGTCGAGTTTAAACGAAGACTTCTTGACTCAAACCCAGCTTCAGGTGGATAGTCTGAAAGAAGCTCTTTTGTCGGCTGATAAGACAGCTGTAAAAAATAGTCTATCGACTGCCAGCCAGTTATTAGATAGGCTCAGTCCGTTGATTTATACGGAGAAATTACAGGCCCTAAGAGAGGCGAGTCAAGGCTTGGATTGTGTCGCTAAAAGCAGTGGAGCTGGCGGTGGAGACTGTGGTTTCGCCCTGTCTTTTGCTGCCGAGGATAGTCAAATATTGATCCAACGCTGGCAAGAAGCTGGTCTGGAATTGCTCTACCAAGAAAGGATAGGTGCTCATGAGCCAAAGTCGTAAAGATGATCATATCAACTACGCCCTAGAACAGCCCCTTGGCTACAATAGCTTTGATGATATAGAATTAATCCATCGCTCTTTGCCAGCCTATGATTTGGACGAGATTGACTTATCCACTCATTTCGCTGGGCGTGACTGGGATTTTCCCTTTTATATCAATGCTATGACAGGTGGAAGTCCAAAAGGGCGAGAAATCAATGAAAAACTGGCTAAAGTGGCAGAGGCCTGTGGCATCCTCTTTGTGACAGGTTCTTACAGTGCTGCTCTGAAAAATCCAGATGATGATTCTTATGCTGTGGCAAAGGATAAGCCTAGTCTACTCTTGGCCAGCAATATCGGACTTGACAAACCAGTAGCAGCAGGCTTGCAGGCGGTGTCGGATTTGAAACCTTTATTTCTCCAGCTACATATTAATATCATGCAGGAATTGCTAATGCCGGAGGGAGAACGAACTTTCAGAACTTGGAAGCAGCATCTGGAAGCCTATGGAAAAGATTTTCCAGTCCCCCTTGTCCTCAAGGAAGTAGGCTTTGGCATGGATCGGAAAACGATTGAGGAAGCTCAGGCACTAGGGATTTCAACCTTTGATATTTCTGGTCGTGGTGGAACGAGCTTTGCCTATATTGAAAATCAGCGGAGCGGTCAGCGAGACTACCTCAACGGTTGGGGGCAGACCACAGCTCAGGCTTTACTGGCAGCCCAAGACTGGGTGGACAAGGTGGAGTTGCTGGCAAGTGGTGGCATTCGCCATCCTCTAGACATGGTTAAAGCCTTGGTTCTGGGTGCTAAAGCAGTCGGCCTTTCTCGGACTATGTTAGACTTGGTCGAAAAACACTCAGTCGAAGAGGTCATTGCTATTGTAAATGGTTGGAAAGAAGATTTACGGCTGTTGATGTGTGCCCTGTCCTGCCGCAACCTCCAAGACTTAACATCCGTCCCCTATCTGCTTTACGGTCGCTTAAAAGAAGGAGCCGAACAGGTGCAATAATCACTGGCTGGTATGCTTTATCTAGCTGATAAAATGCTTTAGCAAATCATTCAAGGAAAAGCGAAAATTATTCTTGCTATTTGTTGGAAAATCTAGTATAATTATTATTTGTGAGTGAACCTCACTTACCCCTTGCAGCGACTTGGGGTCATTAGACCAAAAGGAGGAACATATCAATGGCAAAATACGAAATTCTTTATATTATTCGTCCAAACATTGAAGAAGAAGCTAAAAACGCTTTGGTAGCACGCTTTGACTCTATCTTGACTGACAACGGTGCAACTGTTGTTGAATCAAAAGACTGGGAAAAACGTCGTCTTGCATACGAAATCCAAGATTTCCGTGAAGGACTTTACCACATCGTTAACGTTGAAGCAAACGACGATGCAGCTCTTAAAGAGTTTGACCGTCTTTCAAAAATCAACGCTGACATTCTTCGTCACATGATCGTCAAACTTGACGCTTAAGAAGGTAAATTATGATTAATAACGTTGTACTTGTGGGACGTATGACCCGTGATGCTGAACTTCGCTATACACCGCAAAACCAAGCGGTCGCAACCTTTACTCTGGCTGTTAATCGCAACTTTAAAAATCAAAGTGGTGAGCGTGAAGCGGACTTTATCAATGTTGTTATCTGGCGTCAGCAGGCAGAAAATCTTGCTAATTGGGCCAAAAAAGGCGCTCTAATCGGAATTACTGGTCGCATCCAGACTCGTAACTACGACAATCAGCAAGGCCAGCGTGTCTATGTCACAGAAGTCGTTGCAGACAACTTCCAGCTTCTGGAAAGTCGTGCAAGCCGTGAAGGTCAACCTTCAGGTGCCTTTGGTGGCGGTGGCTTCGGTGGAAATTCTGCACCAAGCTATGGTAATG
This sequence comes from Streptococcus sp. SC1, assembly GCF_030272855.1. Taxonomy (NCBI): domain Bacteria; kingdom Bacillati; phylum Bacillota; class Bacilli; order Lactobacillales; family Streptococcaceae; genus Streptococcus; species Streptococcus sp. SC1. The sequence goes on from NZ_JAQCMU010000001.1 coordinate 328,572, forward strand.
CTGACTCATTCAACCAAGTACCGAATTTTTCTCGTGATGAAAGTCCCTTTGGAAATTCAAATCCAATGGATATCTCAGACGATGATTTACCATTCTAATAATGGACAAAACTAGAACTATAATATAAAGGAGAATAACATGGCTCAACAACGTCGTGGCGGATTCAAACGCCGTAAAAAAGTTGATTACATCGCAGCAAACAAGATTGAATATGTTGATTACAAAGATACTGAGCTTCTTAGCCGTTTCGTTTCAGAACGTGGGAAAATCCTTCCTCGTCGTGTAACAGGAACTTCAGCTAAAAACCAACGTAAAGTAACAACAGCTATCAAACGCGCTCGCGTAATGGCTTTGATGCCTTTCGTAAATGAAGACTAATATGAATCCCTGCTTTTTGCAGGGATTTTTGCTGTCTTGATGATAGAAAGGGACAGTGCTATAATAGAAGCAACTATCGAGATATGGGAGGCTGGCCATGACAGAAAAACTAGTCATCAGAAAGATGCTTTTTGAGGACATTGAAAGACTATCGCATGCTTTTCTCCAGCAAGGCTGGCCTGGTCGGAGAGAGATTTTAAAAAACTACTTTCTGGAGCAAGAGGAGGGTGAACGCCAAGTTTTGGTGGCGGTCGTTGGGGAATTTTTGGCTGGCTACATTACAGTCATCCCATTGGCAAAGCATGGGCCTTTTGCTGGCCTTTATCCTGAGTTAACGGATTTTAATGTTTTTGAAAGTTTCCAAAGGCGAGGAATTGGGACAGCTTTATTGGACAAAGCTGAACAAGCAGCGCAGCATTATTCAGATGTGGTCAGCTTGGGGGTTGGGCTACATAAAGGCTATGGTCCAGCACAACGACTGTATGTGGGTCGTGGTTATATGCCAGATGGATCAGGAGTTTGGTTTCAAAATCAGCCACTCACGCCCTATGCTTCGTGCGAGAATAACGATGAGTTGGTCTTATACTTTTCAAAAAGTGCAAAATAAAAGAGGTTGTAAAACCTCTTTTTCTATGCTGCTTAATATTTCGCTGGCCCCATAGTTGCACTCTTGATATTGAAGCGTTTCTTGAGGTAGAAACGGAGTGCTAGGGTGATTCCTCCGATGATGGCAACGACGATGTTTGACAAATGTGGATTGAGAGAGTCGGGCAGTAAGCTAGAACCAATGATTGAAAGGGTCCAAAGACCAATGGCTACTAGCATGATAAGGATAGATTTGAGTAGATGTGGACGCTGGCTACGGTCAGTGTCTGGTCCGTAAAAACGGTAAACGAAATGATAGAGGGCGTAGAAAGCGAGACCACCGACAATACTACCAAAGACAAGTGTCGTCATGCCGTAAACAGACGGTCGGGAAGATGCCAAATTAACGATGGAAGTCAGAACAGTGAAGAAACCGAAAATGAAAAGGACAGAATCCAGCATCATCCATTTCGGATCGTCGTTTTGTTTTGGATGTTCAGCATCATAGCGTTCCTTAGCAGTGAGAGAAGAAGCCCAGTAAGTTGGTGCCCCGTAGAGAGCACGGGCAGGGATACCCTTGGCTTGATTTTCTAAAATGTTTGGAATGATTTCCTCTAAGATTGCTTTCACTTCTTCATCGGATTTGCCATCTTTGAGGAGTTGGTGAGTGGCGATGTGGAGAAATTCCTTGTTTTTCTTGGTTAGTTTGTCTGATACTACTTGTGACATAAGCGTCCTTTCTGCTGGTTAGAATAATTTTTTATGGAAGAGGTAGAGGGTCAGAGAGCCACTCAGAGCAAAGGCGATAAACATGATAATCCAGAAGGCATGTGGCTCGCCATTTAGAGGTAGTTCATTATCTTTGAAGTTCATCCCATAGGCTGAGAAGAGCATGGTCGGGATGGACATGACAACGGTTACCAAAGCCAGTGTCTTCATGACATTATTCTGGTTGTTGGAAATAATAGAAGCAAAAGTATCTGTCATGCTGTGGAGGATATTTCCATAAATATCAGCCATCTCGATGGCCTGCTGGGTCTCGATCAAGGTATCTTCCAGCAAATCTTCATCTTCCAAGTATTTCTTAATATTGCTGGTAGAGCTGGTCAGTTTTTTTATCACGCGCTCATTGGTTTTGAGGGAGGCTTTGAAATAGACGATGGTCTTTTCCAGCTCCATGAGCTCGATCAGTTCTTCGTTTCGAGTCGACTGGTGCAGCTGGCTTTCAATCTGTTCACTCTTGCGGTCAATGGAACGCAGGGCTGTCAGATATAGCTCGGCATTGCGGTAGAGAATCTGAAAGATAAAACGTGACCGCATGAAAGTATAAAAGTTACGCAAGCGACGGTGGATAAAGATATCCAGTAGGGGCAACTTTTCCAAACAAGTCGTGATGATAGCTTCTTCTGTGATGATAATACCAAGCGGGATAGTGACATAGTAAGTCTGGTTATTCCGCTCCTCAGTGATGGGTACGTCTACGATGATCAGTGTGTATTCATCCTCGATGGTGACCCGAGACATTTCCTCGGCATCGAGTGGTGCTCGTAGGTCAGCTATGTCAATGCCAAAGGCGTTTGCGATTTCTAAAGATTCATTTTGGGAAGGATTGACCATATTTATCCAAGTTCCCGATTCAAGTGTATCGATCTCCTTGAACTCGGTTGTTGTTGATAAAAATACTTGCTTCATATCTCCTCCTAGAATCGTTTATAAGCACCGTCTTATTATACTACAAATTCTAGTCTTTTGGGAAAAAGTTTGCAGAAAAATTTGCTATAATAGAAGAAGTTTAAAGGTAAAGTGTGGAAGAGATGCAAGATAAAATTGTGATTCATGGAGCGCGAGCTCATAATTTAAAAAATATTGATGTAGAAATTCCCCGAGACAAGCTGGTCGTGGTGACTGGTCTGTCTGGTTCGGGCAAGTCCAGTCTGGCTTTTGACACCCTCTACGCTGAGGGGCAACGCCGCTATGTAGAGAGTCTGTCGGCCTATGCTAGGCAGTTTTTGGGCAATATGGAAAAGCCGGATGTGGACTCGATTGATGGTCTCAGCCCAGCTATTTCCATTGACCAGAAGACGACTAGTAAAAATCCTCGCTCAACAGTGGGAACAGCTACCGAAATTAATGATTACCTACGGCTGCTCTATGCCCGTGTTGGAACGCCCTACTGTGTCAATGGACATGGAGCTATTAAGGCTTCGTCTGTTGAACAGATTGTCGACAAGGTCTTAGAATTGCCAGAGCGTCAGCGGCTGCAGATTTTAGCGCCAGTCATCCGCAAGAAAAAGGGCCAGCATAAGACCGTTTTTGACAAAATTCAGAAAGACGGCTATGTTCGGGTGCGCGTGGATGGCGATGTCTACGATGTAACAGAAGTGCCAGAGCTTTCTAAGAGCAAGCAGCATGATATTGAAGTTGTGGTAGACAGAATTGTCATCAAGGAAGGAGTGCGCAGCCGCCTCTTTGACTCGGTTGAAGCAGCTCTGCGGATTGCTGAGGGCTATGTGGTGATTGACACTATGGACGGTCAAGAGCTGCTCTTTTCTGAGCACTATGCCTGCCCAGTCTGTGGCTTTACGGTGCCAGAGTTAGAGCCGCGCCTCTTTTCTTTCAATGCGCCTTTTGGCTCCTGTCCGGACTGTGATGGTCTAGGAGTTAAGCTGGAAGTGGATCTAGATGTGGTCGTGCCAGAAGCTGGCAAGACTTTGCGCGAAGGAGCGCTAGCGCCTTGGAATCCCATCTCATCTAACTACTATCCGCAGATGCTGGAGCAGGCCATGGCCGCCTTTGGTATTGATATGGATAAGCCTTTCGAAGAGCTGACTGAGGAAGAAAAACAGCTGATTTTCTTTGGCTCAGATGGACGAGAGTTCCATTTCCATTATGAAAATGAGTTTGGCGGCGTGCGCGATATTGACATTCCTTTTGAGGGGGTTGTCACCAATATCAACCGTCGCTACCATGAAACCAATAGTGATTTTACTCGGACGCAGATGCGAACATATATGAATGAGCTGACTTGTGCAGCTTGTCATGGCTATCGACTCAGCCCTCAGGCCTTGTCTGTCAAGGTTGGCGGCGAAGATGGCTTGCATATCGGTGAGATTTCAGACTTGTCTATTTCAGATCATTTGCTTCAGTTGGACAAGCTTAGCTTGACTGATAATGAAGCTACGATTGCGCGCCCTATTCTCAAAGAAATTCATGACCGACTGACCTTCCTTAATAATGTTGGTCTTAATTACTTGACCCTGTCTCGCTCGGCTGGGACTCTATCAGGAGGTGAGAGCCAGCGGATTCGCTTGGCGACTCAGATCGGTTCTAACTTGAGTGGCGTCCTCTATATCCTGGACGAGCCCTCGATTGGCTTGCACCAGCGTGACAATGACCGCCTAATTGCCAGCCTCAAGAAGATGCGCGACCTGGGCAATACCCTCATTGTGGTCGAGCACGATGAGGACACCATGCGGGAGGCGGACTGGCTGATTGATGTGGGACCAGGAGCTGGTGTTTTCGGTGGTGAAATCGTTGCAGCCGGCACTCCTGCACAAGTGGCCAAGAGCAAGAAATCTATCACTGGCCAATACCTGTCAGGTAAGCGCGAGATCCCCGTACCATTGGACCGCCGTGTAGGCAATGGCCGTTTTATTGAAGTGACAGGGGCTCAGGAGAATAACTTGCAGAATATCACGGCTAAATTCCCCTTGGGCAAATTTATCGCTGTGACGGGAGTTTCTGGATCTGGCAAGTCAACACTGGTCAATTCTATTCTCAAAAAAGCCATTGCTCAAAAACTCAACCGCAACTCTGCCAAACCAGGTAAGTTCAAGAAAATCAGTGGCATTGAGCATGTGGACCGCTTGATTGATATTGACCAAAGCCCGATTGGTCGGACACCGCGCTCTAATCCGGCTACATATACTGGAGTATTTGACGATATTCGCGATCTGTTTGCCAAGACCAATGAAGCCAAGATTCGCGGCTACAAGAAGGGCCGTTTCAGCTTTAACGTCAAGGGCGGTCGCTGTGAGGCTTGCTCGGGTGATGGGATTATCAAGATTGAAATGCACTTCCTGCCTGACGTCTATGTAGCCTGTGAGGTCTGCCACGGTACTCGCTACAATAGTGAGACTCTGGAAGTTCACTACAAGGAGAAGAATATCGCTCAGGTTCTTGACATGACGGTCAATGATGCGGTGGAATTCTTCCAGCATATTCCGAAAATTGCCCGCAAACTCCAGACAATCAAGGATGTGGGACTAGGCTATGTGACTCTGGGGCAGCCAGCTACGACCTTGTCAGGTGGTGAAGCCCAGCGGATGAAGCTGGCTAGCGAACTTCATAAGCGCTCGACTGGTAAGTCCTTCTATATCTTGGATGAGCCTACCACAGGGCTTCATACAGAGGACATTGCGCGTTTGCTAAAGGTTCTAGCCCGCTTCGTGGACGATGGCAATACGGTCCTCGTTATTGAGCACAATCTGGACGTTATCAAGACAGCTGATCATATCATCGACCTAGGACCGGAAGGCGGTGTCGGTGGTGGTACGATTATTGCGACAGGAACACCAGAAGAAGTCGCAGCCAATCCAGCCAGCTATACCGGTCAGTATTTGAAAGGTAAGCTGAAATAAGATTTTTATCCTGCTAAAACACAAATCCCTCACTAGGCTAAGCTAATGAGGGATTTTGGCTTACAGTTATGTGTGAAGCAAGGTACAGCCATTAAAGCTGCTTGCTTAATATTTTTAGAATGTTTTCTCTTTGTCACGAACGACCAGTAAGTCCACTTTCGCGTGGCGGAGGATATATTCAGATGATGAGCCGACTAGGAGGCGTTCAAAGGCATTGAGACCAGTAGCTCCGACCATAATCAAATCAACCTTGTGTTCGTCAGGAATGTCAGTCGCAAGGAGGATTTTGGGATTGCCTAATTCAATGACGATATCAACGTATTTGACCCCTGCTTTTTGCGCCTTTTCCTTGTACTCTGTCATTAACTTTTGTGCTTCTTCTTGGAGGTCTTCGTAGACCTCAGCGTCAAAGGTTGAGACGCTTTGGAGAGCCCGTGTATCAATCACGTGAGCAATTGTCAAGCGAGAAGCATTTCTCAGTGCTACATTAACACCTTTTTCAAAAGCGAGTTCTGCTTCGCGAGAGCCGTCAACAGCGACCATGATATTTTCATATTTTTGTTGAGTCATAAAGCTACCTCCATCTTTTGTCGAATACTAGATTCGAGTTTCTTATGTCTTCACTTATATTGTAAACCTTTTCAGAAAAAAAGTAAAGCTGCAAATGAAATTCAGAAATCAAGTGAAATTATTGTGATGGATAAGTGTATTTTCCTAAATTAAAAGCTTTATTTTAGTTGAATGGAGCTTTCCCAAATTCTTCCTGATTGTCAATCTTTTTTTCTGGTGGTATAATAAAATCATTCAGATGAATTGAGGAAAATAGGATGAAAGAATTTAATAAGTCCAGCAAGCTGGAGCATGTAGCCTATGATATTCGTGGGCCAGTTTTGGATGAAGCGATGCGGATGCGGGCCAATGGAGAGAAAATTCTCCGCTTGAACACAGGAAATCCAGCTGAATTTGGCTTTACCGCTCCAGACGAGGTCATTCATGATTTGATTATGAATGCGCGTGATAGTGAGGGGTACTCTGATTCTAAGGGAATTTTCTCAGCCCGTAAGGCCATTATGCAGTATTGCCAGCTCAGAAATTTCCCTAATGTTGATATCGATGATATTTATCTTGGAAATGGAGTCAGCGAGCTGATTGTTATGTCTATGCAGGGACTCTTGGATGATGGGGACGAGGTGCTGGTGCCAATGCCGGACTACCCGCTTTGGACGGCGGCAGTCAGTCTGGCTGGTGGGAATGCTGTTCACTATGTCTGTGATGAGCAGGCAGAATGGTATCCAGATATTGATGACATCAAGTCAAAAATCACCTCTAATACCAAGGCTATCGTTATCATCAATCCTAACAATCCAACAGGAGCACTGTATCCAGACGACCTTTTGTTAGAGATTGTGGAAATTGCGCGCCAAAATAATCTCATTATCTTCGCGGACGAAATCTACGACCGCATGGTTATGGATGGGCATGTCCATACGCCAGTAGCTAGTCTGGCTCCTGACCTTTTCTGTGTCAGCATGAATGGTCTTTCCAAGTCCCACCGAATCGCTGGCTTCCGTGTCGGCTGGATGGTGCTATCTGGTCCTAAGCGGCACGTTAAAGGCTATATCGAAGGCCTCAATATGCTTTCAAATATGCGCCTTTGCTCCAACGTCTTAGCCCAGCAGGTTGTGCAAACATCGCTTGGAGGTCACCAGTCGGTGGATGAATTGCTTTTGCCAGGTGGCCGTATCTATGAACAAAGAAACTTCATCTACAATGCCATTCAAGATATTCCAGGTTTGTCTGCAGTCAAACCTAAGGCGGGTCTTTACATCTTCCCGAAAATTGATCGGGAAATGTACCGGATCGATGATGATGAGCAGTTTGTCTTGGATTTCCTCAAGCAGGAAAAAGTCCTTCTTGTCCATGGACGAGGCTTTAACTGGAAGGATCCAGATCATTTCCGAATCGTTTATCTGCCTCGGGTAGATGAGCTAGCTCAGATCCAAGAAAAAATGACGCGCTTCCTACGCCAATACCGCAGATAAGCATAAATTATAACTCATAAACTGTTTGAAACAAATTCGCAATGGAATTGTTTTAAATGGTTTTTTTGATGGAGTGATTTTTTCGCTATCATTAAATTCTGAATCTTTCAGAATTGTAGCGAATTTTTTTTCAATACACAATTTTCAGATAATTATTGAAAATTTCGGTCTATTATGGTACAATCAAGGAGACTAAATACGAGGTAAATGTATGGCAAAACTATTAGAAAAAACAAGGAAGATTACTTCTATCTTGAAACGTTCAGAGGAGCAACTTCAGGAAGAACTTCCTTACAATGCGATCACTCGCCAGCTTGCTGATATTATTCATTGCAATGCCTGCATCATCAACAGCAAGGGCCGTCTCTTGGGCTATTTCATGCGCTACAAGACAAATAATGATCGTGTAGAAGCCTTTTTCCAAGACAAGACATTCCCCAAAGAATATGTTCAAGAAGCAAACATGGTGTATGAGACGGAGGCTAATCTGCCTGTAACTCACGATTTGACGATTTTCCCAGTGGAAACCAAGGATGAATTCCCAGATGGTTTGACTACTATCGCACCGATTCATGTTTCAGGAATTCGCTTGGGCTCGCTGATTATCTGGCGTAATGACAAGGAATTTTTGGATGACGATTTGATTCTGGTTGAGATTGCCAGCACAGTGGTCGGTATCCAGCTGCTTAACTTCCAGCGGGAAGAGGACGAGAAGAACATCCGTCGCCGGACAGCTGTGACTATGGCAGTCAATACCCTGTCTTACTCAGAGTTAAGAGCTGTTTCAGCTATTCTGGGTGAGCTTAATGGTAATGAAGGGCAACTGACGGCTTCTGTCATTGCTGACCGTATTGGGATTACCCGCTCAGTGATTGTTAATGCCTTGCGCAAGCTGGAAAGTGCGGGGATTATTGAAAGCCGCTCGCTGGGGATGAAGGGAACTTATCTGAAAGTACTGATTCCAGATGTTTTTGAGGAAATTAAAAAGAGGGACTATTAATGGCTAAAGCACTGATTTCCATTGATTATACAGTTGATTTTGTTGCAGATGAGGGCAAGTTGACCGCAGGAGCGCCGGCTCAGGCGATTTCTGAAGCCATTGCCCAAGTGACCGAGGCAGCTTTTGATCGAGGCGACTATATCTTCTTTGCTATTGATGCTCATGATGAGAATGATGCCTTTCATCCTGAAAGCAAGCTGTTTCCGCCTCATAATATCAAAGGGACTAGCGGTCGCAATCTTTATGGTCCTTTGGCTGATTTTTATGACAAGCATCAAGCAGACTCTCGGGTCTTTTGGATGGATAAACGCCATTATTCTGCTTTTTCTGGCACGGATTTAGATATCCGTTTGCGGGAAAGAAAGGTAGATACAGTCATTTTGACAGGGGTCTTGACGGATATTTGCGTCTTGCATACAGCAATTGATGCCTATAATCTTGGTTACCAGATTCAGGTGGTAGAGCCTGCTGTGGCTTCTATTTCAGAGGAAAATCATAAATTTGCCCTAAACCACTTGCAAAATGTTCTGGGTTCGACTATAATAGATACAATTTAAAAGTAAAAGAGAAGCAGAGTAGGCTTGCTGACTTGCACAGAGAGTGCTGATAGCTGAGAGCAGCACCAAGAAAGCAAAAACCGAAGAACATGTTTCGTAATCTTTTGTGTGATCAAGCACAAACGTCGCTCACGTTACGAGCGTAGAGGCTGCCTTTTAGGGTGGCGAATAACAGTGGTACCACGGCTTTCGTCTGTTTCAGAGACGAAGGCTCTTTTCTTTTGCCGCGATTCAAATGAAGAAGATGGAAGAACGTGGTAATATCCTGAACAACAGGGCGAAGCTACAAATTGATGTGAGAGGAAAAAAACATGAAAGAAATTTTTATCGGAAACTACGGTTTAGAGCAGGTCGGACAGACCATGACCGCAACTGGCTGGGTAGCCAATATCCGCAATCACGGCAAGCTAGCCTTTATTGAATTACGGGACCGCGAGGGCTTGCTTCAGGTCTTTGTTAGCGGTGATATTGAAGATTTTGCTAAGCTGGAAGACATTGGCAAAGAAGATATCATTGCAGTGACAGGGCAAGTTGTTCAGCGGGAAGAGCGTTTTGTCAACAAGGCCATCAAGTCTGGTCAGGTTGAGCTAAGGGCAGAGAAGATTGAGCTTATTGCTAGCAGCAAGGCCCTGCCTTTTGAACTGGACCAGCATGCTCATACTGGCGAAGACCTGCGTCAGAAATATCGCTACCTAGACTTGCGTCGTGAGAAGATGACCCATAACCTCAAGCTTCGTCATCAGGTCACATCAACCATTCGCGAATATTTGAACGGATTGGACTTTTTGGAAGTTGAGACGCCTTATCTGACCAAGTCAACACCTGAAGGTGCTAGAGATTTCCTGGTGCCTAGTCGGGTCTTTAAAAATCAATTCTACGCGCTGCCTCAGAGCCCACAGATGCTCAAGCAGTTGCTGATGGGAGCTGGCCTCGAGCGCTATTATCAGATTGTTCGTTGTTTCCGTGACGAAGACCTGCGAGGCGATCGTCAGCCAGAGTTTACTCAGGTGGATTTAGAGCTGAGTTTTGCCAGCGAGGAAGAAATCCGAGCTCTAGTTGAAGCCATGCTCAAGGCTGTTGTCAAGAAAACTCATGGTTTAGAGTTGACGGAAGCTTTTCCAACTATCAGCTATGAAGAGGCTATGAACCGCTTTGGTTCTGATAAGCCAGATACACGTTTTGGTTTAGAGCTGAAGGGTTTGACGGATTTGTGCCAGTCCAATGATTCGCTTCTCATCAAGAAAGCCTTGGATAGCCAAGAGGAAGTGATGGGAATCTGTGTGCCAGATGCGGCTAGTGCTTTTAGCAAGAAGCAGCTGAGCCACTACTATCAGGAAATGAAGGAATTTGGCTGCAGTCGTTTCGCCAGTCTAAAGGTTGAAGATGGCCAGTTAGTTGGAGATTTGGCTAGCACCTTTGAAGCTGAGAGTCAGGATTTACTAGCACGTTTTGAGGCCAAGGATGGAGACCTCATCCTGCTAGTCATGGCCAAGAAGCGTCGGGCTCAGGAAGCTTTGGGACATCTGCGTCTAGAAGTCGCAAAAGCTTTGGATCTGATTGATCTGGGGCTGCTTCATTTCCTCTGGGTTGTGGATTGGCCGCTGCTGGAGTGGAATGAAGACCAAAACCGCTATCAAGCCATGCACCATCCTTTCACACAAGGCATTTTTGAAGAAGGTCAGAAGCCAGACCAATTCCGCAGCCATGCCTACGACATCGTCTTGAATGGCTATGAAATTGGTGGAGGAAGTCTACGGATTCATGATCGGAAGGCTCAGGAAGCGATGTTTGAGCTATTGGGCATGAGCCGGGAAGATTATGAGCGGGACTTCGGTTTCTTCCTAGAAGCCTTAGAATACGGCTTCCCACCACACGGCGGCTTGGCTCTGGGCTTAGATCGCTTGGTTATGATTTTGGTTGGGGAAGAAAATATCCGCCAAGTCATTGCCTTTCCGAAAAATGGTACTGGCTTTGATCCTATGCTGGAAAGCCCAAGTTTGGTGGATCAAAGACAGCTCAAAGAACTGCATTTGGAATTGAAGAATTAGCCTGAAATATGGTAAAATGAAATGATGCGAATTCCTGAAAAAATCAGGAAGAAGTCAAAGAAAGAGGTCACAGCTACGAGAGCTTGGTGCCCCTATCTTAGCAAAACAATGCGAGTTAAATACCTCGAAAACAAAGATCTTTCTTAGATTTATCGTTTTCGGTCGGTATTCAGGCTCGCCTATCTTATGAAAGGAATCAGAGATGAAGATTACTCAAGAAGAAGTAAGTCACGTTGCAAAACTGTCAAAACTGGCTTTTTCACCAGAAGAGACAGCTGAGTTTGCGACAACCTTGTCTAAAATTGTCGACATGGTCGAATTGCTCAATGAAGTGGACACGGAGGGTGTGCCTTTCACTTCTAATGTAGCAGCTAACATCAACTATATGCGAGAAGATGTGGCTCAGCCAGGCTGGAACCGGGAAGAGCTTTTCCAAAATGTACCTGAAAAAGAGCGGGGCTACATCAAAGTGCCTGCCATCCTAGATGACGGAGGAGATGCCTAATGACTTTTAATCACAAGACCATTGAAGAGCTGCATGATTTGCTGGTCAAGAAAGAAATTTCTGCAGTAGAGTTAACTCAGGCGATTTTGGCAGACATCAAAGAACGTGAAGCTGCCGTGGACAGTTTCATTACTATCAGTGAAGAAGAAGCTTTGGCTCAGGCTGCAGCTCTGGATGCCAAGGGTATTGATGCTGACAATCTCATGAGCGGGATTCCGCTAGCAGTCAAGGATAATATCTCAACCAAGGGGATTTTGACAACAGCTGCATCTAAAATGCTCTACAACTACAAGCCAATTTTCGATGCGACCAGTGTAGAGAAGCTCTACGGTAAGGATATGATTATCGTCGGTAAGACCAACATGGATGAGTTTGCCATGGGTGGATCCAGTGAAAACTCTTACTTTAAGACGACCAAGAATGCTTGGGACAGCAGCAAGGTTCCTGGTGGATCATCTGGTGGCTCAGCGACAGCTGTTGCCTCTGGTCAGGTTCGTCTATCACTAGGTTCAGATACGGGTGGTTCTATTCGCCAACCCGCTTCCTTTAACGGTGTAGTTGGTCTCAAGCCAACCTACGGACGGGTTTCGCGTTTTGGTCTCATTGCTTTTGGTTCTTCTTTAGACCAGATTGGACCGTTCTCTCAGACAGTGAAGGAAAATGCTCAGCTCTTGAATGTTATTTCTGGTAATGATCCTAAGGATTCTACATCATCACAAGAAGCAGTGCCAGACTTTACCAGCAAGATTGGCCAAGACATCAAGGGTATGAAGATTGCCCTGCCTAAGGAATACATGGGTGAGGGAATTGACAGCAAGGTCAAGGAAACGATTCTGGCAGCAGCGAAGCACTTGGAAAGTCTAGGAGCTATCGTTGAAGAAGTTAGCCTGCCTCACAGCAAGTACGGCGTGGCAGTCTACTATATTATTGCTTCTTCTGAAGCCAGTTCTAACCTGCAGCGTTTTGACGGTATTCGCTATGGCTACCGTGCAGAAGGCATTGAAGATCTAGAAGATGTCTATGTCAAATCTCGCAGCGAAGGCTTTGGTGAAGAGGTGAAACGCCGCATCATGCTGGGGACATTCAGCTTGTCATCTGGTTACTACGATGCTTACTTCAAGAAAGCTGGTCAGGTTCGGACCTTGATTATGCAAGATTTTGCTAAAGTATTTGAAAAATATGATTTGATCTTAGGCCCAACTGCACCAACTGTAGCTTATGACTTGGGCAGTCAAAACCAAGATCCAGTGGCCATGTATTTGGCTGACCTTTTGACCATTCCAGTCAATCTGGCCGGCCTGCCGGGGATTTCAATCCCGGCTGGCTTTGTAGATGGTCTTCCTGTCGGTCTGCAGCTGATTGGGAACCACTTTGATGAAGCGACCATCTATCAGGCAGCCGCAGCATTTGAAGCGACGACTGACTACCACAAACAGCAGCCAGTTATCTTTGGAGGTGAAAAATAATGAACTTTGAAACAGTTATCGGACTGGAAGTCCATGTTGAATTGAAGACCAATTCAAAAATTTTCTCACCGGCTCCAGCTCACTTCGGTGAAGATCCTAATGCCAACACCAATATCATTGACTGGTCCTTCCCAGGTGTCCTACCTGTTATGAACAAAGGTGTTATCGACTATGGAATCAAAGCTGCTCTGGCTTTGAACATGGATATTCACCAGAAGATGCACTTTGACCGCAAGAATTACTTCTATCCGGACAATCCAAAAGCCTATCAAATTTCTCAGTTTGATGAGCCGATTGGTTACAATGGCTGGATTGAGATTGAGCTAGAAGATGGTACGACCAAGAAAATCCGTATCGAGCGGGCCCACTTGGAAGAAGATGCCGGAAAGAATACCCACGGCAGCGATGGCTACTCTTATGTGGACCTCAACCGCCAAGGGGTGCCTCTGATTGAGATTGTATCCGAAGCAGATATGCGCAGTCCAGAAGAGGCCTATGCCTACCTGACTGCCCTCAAGGAAATCATCCAGTACACGGGCATTTCGGATGTCAAGATGGAAGAGGGTTCCATGCGGGTGGACGCCAATATTTCTATCCGTCCTTACGGTCAGAAAGAGTTTGGTACCAAGACTGAGCTGAAAAACCTTAATTCCTTCAACTTTGTCCGCAAGGGTCTGGCCTTTGAGGAAAAACGCCAAGCTGAAATCCTACGCAGCGGTGGTCAAATCCGTCAGGAAACCCGTCGTTATGATGAAGCAACTGGCGAAACATTGCTCATGCGGGTTAAGGAAGGTTCAGCGGACTACCGTTACTTCCCAGAGCCTGATCTGCCGATCTTTGAGATTGAGGATGCTTGGATTGAGCAAGTGCGCGACAGTCTGCCAGCCTTTCCAAAAGAGCGCCGTGCTAAGTATGTGGGCGACTACGGTCTGTCTGACTACGATGCCAAGCAGCTGACAGCTACGAAGGCTGTGTCAGACTTCTTTGAAGCAGCTGTTGCTGCAGGTGGAGACGCTAAGGCTATCTCTAACTGGCTCCAAGGAGAAGTGGCTCAATACCTCAATGCAGAAGGTAAGACTATTTCTGAGATTGAGCTGACACCTGAGAATCTGACTGAGATGATTGCTCTGATTGCAGACGGAACGATTTCTTCTAAGATTGCTAAGAAGGTCTTTGTCCATCTGGCTAAAAATGGCGGATCTGCAAAAGAGTATGTACAGAAAGCAGGATTGATCCAAATCTCAGATCCTGCCCAGTTATTGCCAATCATTCAGCAAGTCTTTGCAAATAATGAAAAAGCCATCAATGACTATAAGGGCGGCAACAAGAATGCGGCCAAGTCCTTGATTGGTCAGCTCATGAAGGCCACTAAGGGCCAAGCCAACCCGCAAGTAGCACAAAAACTGCTCAATGAAGAGTTGGAAAAACTATAGAAATAAGTAGAAAACCAGTCGCGAGGCTGGTTTTCACCTTTTATTTGAATGGTATTTATGGTAAAATAGATAAAAAATAAAGGAGTCCATATGTCAGAAATTAAAGTAAAACGCGGAACAGGCTTTGTAGGGATCATTGGGAATTTTCCAATTTTAATCAATGGTCAAAAGGTTGGTACAATCCAGAATGGCGACGAAGCGTCCTTTGCTATTGAGGGAGAAGAAGCTGTTGTTCGTGTAGGAGCAGCTCCTATGAGAACCAAGCCAGTGACAGTTAAAGCAGGGCAAACCTTGCTGATTGAAACAAATTTTACTAATTTTTCTATCTGTCTAGGAGTTTTGTTGCTCGGCCTGTTCTTTGGTGGTCTAGTGCGTGCAATTCTCTTAATTCTTTATATCGTTTTAATGTTTCTTCTGCCTTTTTACTCAGCTAGGATTGAAGAATAAACTGAAGAATTTTTGTTGATAGGTTAGCTTGAAATAAAGGAGTTTTTGATGCCAAAATTTACCATTACGCGTTCTACCGGTATGGTCGGAGTAGCTCAAAATGTTGCAGTATATCTAAATGGTGAACTTGTGGATAAACTTGCGAATGATGAAAGTAAAACGCTGACTTTTGAGGGAAACAGTGTTGAACTACAGGTTGGACAAAGCTTTATGAAATCGCATAAGATTCAAGTGAAAGATGGTCAGAAAGTACTCGTTACTGCTTCTGGAATGCGAGCTATGCTAGGGATTATTGGGCATATCTTAGGTTTGCCTTATCTACTTCTTGAGATAGAGGATTAAACATCTTTAAGCTCTGCTAAATCATAAAAAATCAGTCAAAACAGACTGATTTTTCTTTATGGTTTATGTTATAATGATCAAAGCTAACAGAAAGAGGTTTGGGATGTCAAAAGTTTTAAGGGGAACCCTTTATACCTTGGCTGCGGGGATTGCTTGGGGCTTATCGGGAACAAGTGGTCAATATCTGATGGTGCATGGTTTTTCGGCACTGAGCTTGACCAATGTGCGCTTGTTGCTAGCGGGTTTGGTCTTGATGATGTTGGCTTATGCGACAAATAAAGATTCTTTTAAAGAGATTTGGAAAGACAAGAGCTCTCTTCTACACATTTCACTTTTTGCAGTTCTAGGCTTATTCATCAATCAATATGCATATTTAGCGGCCATTCATGAGACGAATGCAGGAACAGCAACGGTCTTACAATATCTCTGTCCAGTGGGAGTCTTGGCATACACTTGTATCAAAGACAGAGTAACACCGACTGTGGCTCAGGTTTGCTCTATGATTTTGGCTATCGGTGGAACCTTTCTGATTGCGACCCACGGTCAGGTCAATCAGCTCTCGATGACGCCGAAGGGCCTATTTTTAGGTGTTTTTTCAGCCTTTACATACGCGTTATATATTCTGTTGCCGATTGGACTCATTAAAAAGTGGGGAAGCATGCTGGTAATCGGGATTGGCATGACCATTGCAGGTATCTTGCTCCTTCCTTTTAGCGGTATTTTCCAGCATCAGTGGCAAGTCCGTTCGGATATCCTTCTGGCCTTGGTCGGCATCATTGTCATTGGAACAATCTTTGCTTACACCGTCTTTTTGAAGGGAACAAGCTTGGTCGGTCCTGTCAAATCTAGCCTCCTAGCCTCGATTGAGCCAATTTCAGCGGTCTTCTTTGCCTTTGTCATTATGAATGAACGCTTTTATCTGCTTGATTTTGTAGGTATGGGCATGATTTTGCTGGCTGTCCTATTGATATCTGTCAAAGACCTAATCTTGGAAAAGAAAAAAGGTTTCTTATAAGCAAGAAAGAATAAGGAAAGACCTGGCTCCACATAGAGCTAGGTCCTTGTTGTTTACTTATTCGGTTTATTCATCGCTTTCTGAGCTGCCAAAGAATGCTTTGTACAGAGCACGGATGGCCTCTTTTTCTTGGTTCTTATTGACAACAAACATGATAGAAACTTCACTGGAACCTTGTGACATCATTTGGATATTGATTTTGTTGTCAGAAAGAGCTCTAGTCGCAGTAGCAGTCACCCCGATATGACTTTTCATTTTTTCGCCGACAATCATGATGATAGAGAGGTCATGCTCAATCTCAGCGTAGTCTACTTCTGCCTTTTGTACAAGCTGGCGTAGAATCTCTTCTTCTTTGATTGGAGTTAACTCACGTTCACGAAGAATGATGGAAAGATCATCGATTCCTGTTGGCATATGCTCCCAACCGATATTTAGATCTTCCAAAATCTGAAGCGCCTTTCGGCCAAATCCAACTTCTCGGTTCATGAGATACTTGGACATGTTAATGCTTACGAAGCCAGAGTCGCCAGCGATTCCTACAACAGGAGGATGATCTTCGCTATGTTTATGGACGATACGCGTACCAGGGTGCTCTGGATTGTTGGTATTTTTGATAACGAGTGGAATTTTTCCGCGATAGGCTGGAAGCAGGGCTTCATCGTGAAGGACAGTAAAACCTGCATAGGCTAATTCCCGCATTTCACGGTAAGTAAGCTCAGCGATGGAACGTGGCTTATGAATAATTCCAGGGTGGGCAGCAAAGATGCCGTCTACATCAGTGAAGTTTTCATAGACATCAGCTTTGACACCAGCTGCAATAATTGATCCTGTAATATCTGAGCCACCACGAGAAAAAGTACAGATTTGTCCATCTTGAGTGACACCAAAGAAGCCAGGGATGACAAGGACTTCATCGGAATGGATTAGTTCTTCCAATTTATCATAGCTTGAAGGAAGGATTCGAGCGTTTCCTGGTTCGCTTGAAACCACTAGTCCAGCTTCTCTGGGATGGACGTAGCGAGCCGGGATGCCATTGTGGTTAAAGTAAGCTGCGATGAGCTTAGCATTGTTGTTTTCACCAGCTGCTAGGAAAGTATCGTAAAGAAATTCATTATTTTCAATTGGCAGAGTAGCTAGGGAGATGATGCTCTTAGAAATTTTTTCAATAATTGCAGATTTTAGACCTAGCTCAGAGACCATATCGGAGTAGCGTTTAATAATCCAATTTTGCTCCTTTGAGACATCATTTCCTGCAATGTACTGGCGATAATACTTAATCAGGGCATCGGTGACTTTTGTATCTTGGTCATCTCTTTTTCCTGGTGCAGAAACGACAACGAAGCGACGCTCAGCATCAGACTTTACAATATGTAAGACTTTTTCTAATTGTGAAGCAGAAGCGAGTGAACTTCCGCCAAATTTTACAACTTTCATAGAAACTCCTAAAGATGATTTAGGAAAAATTATAACAAAATTCTGAAAATTTTGCAAATCTATCAGAAGCATCGCTTTATATAAATTTATTGCAAAAATAAGCAAAAAACGAATATGAAATCAAATTTTCCAGTTTTTGTTTTCTTTCTTACATCTTTTATGCTAGAATAAATGTAATTTGACTATCAAATTATTTAATTATAAAATGAAATGACTGTAATTACCCAGTCTGGAATGGAGTTAGAATGACTTTTAATGGTATTCTTTATAAGGTAGTTGATGAAGTGGCGACTATTACCTTCAATCGCCCTGAAGTTTCAAATGGTTTCAATATTCCGATGTGTGAGGAGATTTTAGAAGCGATTGAGCTGGCCGCAAATGATGAGGCAGTGAAGTTTTTAGTGATCAATGCCAATGGGAAGGTCTTTTCTGTCGGTGGCGACCTAGCTGAGATGCAAAGAGCTGTCAGTGCTGACGATATTCAATCCTTGGTAAAAATTGCAGAGCTGGTCAATGACATTTCTTTTGCCATGAAACGACTACCCAAGCCAGTTATCATGAGTGTGGATGGCCCTGTTGCTGGTGCAGCTGCCAATATGGTCGTGGCTGCAGATTTCTGCATTGCGACGGAAAAATCTCGCTTCATTCAAGCTTTTGTGGGAGTGGGCTTAGCGCCAGACGCCGGTGGGCTTTATCTTCTGACTCGGGCAATTGGTGTGACTCGGGCAACCCATTTGGTTATGACTGGAGAGGCTCTGACTGCAGAGAAGGCTCTGGATTATGGTTTACTCTATAAGGTCTGTGAAGCAGAGAAGCTAGAAAAAACAACGGAACAGTTGCTGAAGAAGCTAAAACGCGGTTCGCTGAATTCTTACAGAGCTATGAAAGAAATGGTCTGGAAGAGCCTGTTCAGCGGTTGGAATGAATATGCGGAGTTGGAGTTATCTTTACAGAAGTCTCTTGCTTTCACTGAGGACTTCAAAGAAGGTGTCCAAGCTTATACTGAGAAGCGTCGTCCACAATTTACAGGTAAGTAAGGATTTGTAGGATAAGAAAATTATTTGAAAATCAAATAAATTTTCAAAAGGACTTGCAAATTATTTTGAGATCTGATAAAATTTGAATGTCAAAGTATTTATGAAGGAGGTGTTGGTTTGAATTATCAATTAGTCAATGATTATTTAACATCCATTTTTAATAATGTTTTGGTTATTGAAGAGTCCAGCCTCCGAGGCAGTCAATTTAAAGATGTCTCCATTAAAGAAATGCACACTATTGATGTTATTGGTACCATGCCTAATGCGACTCCAAGCGATATTTCAAAGGAATTGTTAGTCACTTTGGGGACTGTCACAACCAGCTTGAATAACTTGGAGCGTAAAGGGTATATCGAGCGTCGCCGTTCATCCATTGACCGTCGTGTAGTTCATCTGAGTTTGACTAAGAAGGGGAGACTCTTGTATCGCCTTCATAAACGATTCCACAATCGCATGGTCATGCAAGTAGTGGAAGGAATGTCCTCAGAAGAAAAAAATGCAATGCAAAAAGGTTTGCAGAACTTGTATAATTTTTTAGAGGAGTTGAAATAATGAACTATGCAAGAATCACTCAAGTAGCTCATTATGCTCCAGAGCAGATTGTCACAAATGATGATCTGGCCAAGATGATGGATACAAGCGATGAATGGATCTCAAGTCGAACAGGTATCAAACAGCGACATTTATCTCGGACTGAGTCAACCAGTGATTTAGCTACAAAGGTTGCTGAGCAATTGCTAGAAAAGGCCCAACTGTCTGCTGATCAGCTTGATTTTATCATTGTTGCGACGATCACTCCGGATTCTATGATGCCGTCAACTGCAGCTAGGGTGCAGGCCAATATTGGAGCTGCCAAGGCTTTTGCTTTTGACTTGACGGCAGCTTGCAGTGGCTTCATCTTTGCCTTATCAACTGGAGAAAAGTTCATTTCCTCTGGTCGCTATCAAAGAGGTTTGGTCATCGGTAGCGAAACGCTTTCGAAAGTCGTTGATTGGTCGGATCGTGCGACGTCAGTCTTGTTTGGTGATGGGGCTGGAGGAGTCTTGCTTGAAGCGGCAGAAAAGCAGCATTTTTGGGCTGAAAGTCAGTTTACTGATGGCTTGAGAGGTCAGAGTCTGACTTGTGGTGGACTTGGTTTGTCCTCTCCCTTTTCGGAAAAGCAAGTTGATGATCGCTATTTGAAAATGGAAGGCCGAGCAATCTTTGATTTCGCTATTCGTGATGTGGCACAGTCTATCAAAAATACCATTGAAGAGAGTCCATTTTCAGTGGAGGAGCTTGATTATCTGCTCTTGCATCAAGCCAATATCCGAATTTTAGATAAAATGGCTAAGAAACTCGGAGTTTCTCGGGAAAAACTACCTGCTAATATGATGGAATATGGCAATACTAGTGCAGCTAGCATCCCGATTTTATTATCTGAGTGTGTCCAACAGGACTTGATTAAGCTGAACGGAGATCAGACTATTTTATTGTCAGGTTTCGGTGGAGGTTTGACATGGGGCACGCTTATTGTTACAATTTAGTTAATCGTGTGGAAACACATAGATAAAAAATATATTTTTTAAAGGAGTCTATCCATGGCAGTATTTGAAAAAGTACAAGAAATTATCGTTGAGGAACTTGGTAAAGAGCCATCAGAAGTTACACTTGAGTCAACTTTCGATGATCTTGAAGCAGATTCATTGGATTTGTTCCAAGTAATTTCAGAAATCGAAGATGCATTTGACATCCAAATCGAAACTGAAGAAGGCTTGAAAACAGTTGGTGACTTGGTTGCCTACGTAGAAGAAAAAACAAAATAATAAAGATTTGAGAGTATCGCAAGATATTCTCTCTTGTTTAGGTAATAGTTTGAATTTCAAAGTAAAAAGTCTGCTATCTAGCGGTTTGGGCTCAAGCTATTACTTAAGCAATGATTAGAGGAAGGTATTATGCAAACACGAATTACAGAATTATTAGATATTAAATATCCTATTTTCCAAGGTGGTATGGCCTGGGTCGCAGATGGTGACTTGGCTGGTGCTGTTTCAAAGGCTGGTGGTCTTGGGATCATCGGTGGCGGAAATGCTCCTAAGGAAGTGGTGAAAGCTAATATTGACAAGATTAAGTCTTTGACGGATCGTCCTTTCGGCGTCAATATCATGCTTTTATCGCCTTTTGTAGATGACATCGTGGATTTGGTGATCGAAGAGGGTGTAAAAGTGGTAACGACTGGTGCGGGCAATCCAAGCAAGTACATGGCTCGTTTCCATGAGGCAGGTATTACTGTGATTCCTGTTGTACCAAGTGTGGCTTTGGCTAAACGGATGGAAAAAATCGGAGCAGATGCCGTCATTGCTGAAGGAATGGAAGCTGGTGGTCACATCGGTAAGTTAACAACCATGACCTTGGTTCGTCAGGTTGTAGAAGCAGTTAACATTCCAGTTATTGCGGCTGGTGGTATTGCGGATGGATCTGGTGCTGCGGCTGGCTTTATGTTAGGAGCAGAAGCGGTTCAGGTCGGCACACGCTTTGTTGTAGCTAAGGAATCTAATGCCCATCAAAATTATAAAGATATGATTTTGAAAGCTCGTGATATTGATACGACAATTTCTGCTCAGCACTTCGGTCATGCGGTTCGTGCGCTCAAGAATAAGCTGACTCGCGATTTTGAAAAGGCTGAAAAAGAAGCCTTCAAGCAAGAAAATCCAGACTTGACTGTTTTTGAAAATCTGGGTGCTGGTGCCTTGGCCAATGCAGTTGTCCGTGGCGATGTGGAAAATGGTTCCGTTATGTCCGGTCAGATTGCCGGCTTGGTCAGCAAGGAAGAAACAGTCGAAGAAATCCTCAAGGATATCTATTATGGCGCTGCTGAGAAGATTCAGCAAGAAGCAAAACGTTGGGCAGGAGTAACTAGAAATGACTAAGACAGCCTTTCTATTTGCTGGTCAGGGAGCCCAATATCTGGGAATGGCTCGTGACCTCTATGAGCAGTATGATGTGGTCAAGGCGACCTTTGAGGAGGCTAGTCAGGTCCTGGGCTATGATGTTCGGGCATTGATTGACCAGGATGAGGAAAAACTCAACCAAACTCGCTATACTCAGCCAGCAATTTTGACAACTTCTCTTGCTATTTATCGCCTGTTGGCAGAAAAAGGAATCCAGCCTGATATGGTAGCTGGTCTTTCTCTGGGTGAATACTCTGCCTTGGTAGCTGCTGGTGCGCTGGACTTCAAAACAGCGGTAGCTCTAGTCGCTAAACGCGGAGCTTTCATGGAAGAAGCAGCTCCTGCTGGTTCTGGAAAGATGGTAGCGGTCCTAAATGCAGACGTAACTCTTATCGAGGAAGCCTGTCAGACAGCTAGTCAGCTAGGAGTCGTCTCTCCTGCTAACTATAATACTCCAGGTCAAATCGTCATTGGAGGAGATGTGGCAGCGGTGGATAAAGCGGTGGAACTCCTCAAGGAAGCAGGTGTGAAACGCTTGATTCCGCTGAATGTTTCTGGTCCTTTCCATACAGCACTCTTGAAACCAGCCAGTGAGCAATTAGCTCGGGTTTTGGCTGAAACAGAATTTGCTGATTTTCAGCTTCCGCTAGTGGGCAATACAGAGGCGGATATCATGGAAGCTGGCAGAATTAAGGAATTGTTAACTCGTCAGGTCATGGAGCCGGTTCGTTTCTACGATAGTATCGCTAAAATGCAGGAAGCTGGTGTGACTGAGTTTATCGAGATTGGTCCAGGGAAAGTATTGTCTGGCTTTATGAAGAAAATTGATAAATCAGCAGTTGTTTATTCTGTTGAAAGTGTGGAGACTTTGACAGCCCTGCTGGAAAAATAATGGGGAATACCAATGGAATTAAAGAATAAAAATGTTTTTATTACAGGCTCTAGCCGTGGGATTGGTCTGGCTATTGCCCATAAGTTTGCAAGTGCAGGTGCCAATATTGTCTTGAACGGTCGCGGACAAATTTCAGACGAAGTTTTGGCTGAGTTTGCTGGCTATCCGGTCAAGGTCGTGGCTATTTCAGGCGACGTATCTGATGGCGCTGATGCTAAGCGAATGATTGAAGAGGCGATTGTGGCTTTGGGCTCTGTAGATGTCTTGGTCAATAATGCTGGAATTACCCGCGATAAGATTATGCTCAAGATGACAGAGGAAGACTTCGAGCAAGTGCTGAAGGTCAATCTGACTGGAGCCTTCAATATGACCCAAGCTGTCTTGAAACCAATGACCAAGGCCCGTCAGGGAGCAATTATCAACCTATCAAGTGTTGTCGGCTTGACTGGTAATGTCGGTCAGGCCAACTATGCAGCCTCTAAAGCTGGCTTGATTGGATTTTCTAAGTCGGTTGCTCGCGAAGTGGCAGGACGCAATATCCGTGTCAATGTGATTGCCCCAGGCTTTATCGAATCGGATATGACAGACGGGCTTTCTGAAAAAATCAAAGAAGCTTCTCTGGCTCAAATTCCAATGAAACGGTTCGGCAATACCGAAGAAGTAGCGGATGTTGCCCTATTCTTAGCAGGTCAGGAATATCTCACTGGTCAGGTCATCGCGATTGATGGCGGATTGACTATGCAGTAATTGCTGCATTTGGATTTGACAGTTTACCAATTATCATAAAGGAGTTCACTATGAAACTAAATCGAGTTGTTGTGACAGGTTATGGCTTAACCTCTCCCATCGGAAATACACCAGAAGAATTTTGGAATAGTTTAAAAGAAGGTAAGATTGGGATTGGTCCCATCACCAAGTTTGATCACAGCGATTTTGCTGTTCATAATGCGGCTGAAGTCCAAGACTTTCCATTTGATAAATACTTTATCAAGAAAGATACCAATCGTTTTGACAATTATTCTCTGTATGCCTTATATGCAGCTCAAGAAGCGGTAACAAATGCGAATCTTGATGTAGAAGCAATTGACAAAGATCGCTTTGGTGTCATCGTTGCTTCTGGTATCGGTGGTATCAAGGAAATCGAAGATCAAGTCATCCGATTGCATGAGAAAGGTCCAAAACGCGTTAAGCCAATGACTCTTCCAAAAGCTTTGCCAAATATGGCTTCAGGAAATGTTGCTATGCGCTTCGGAGCAAACGGGATTTGTAAATCAATCAATACAGCTTGTGCCTCATCAAATGATGCGATTGGAGATGCTTTCCGCTCTATCAAGTTTGGCTTCCAAGATGTCATGTTAGTTGGTGGATCAGAAGCTTCTATCACTCCATTTGCCATTGCTGGTTTCCAAGCTTTGACTGCCCTATCAACTACAGAAGATCCAACTCGTGCTTCTATTCCATTTGATAAAGACCGTAACGGCTTTGTCATGGGAGAAGGTTCTGGTATGTTGGTGCTTGAAAGTCTGGAACACGCTGAAAAACGTGGAGCGACTATCTTGGCTGAAGTAGTTGGCTACGGTAATACCTGTGATGCTTACCACATGACTTCTCCACATCCAGAAGGTCAAGGTGCCATCAAGGCAATTAAATTGGCTTTGGAAGAGGCAGAGATTTCCCCAGAGCAAGTAGCTTATGTCAATGCCCACGGTACTTCAACTCCTGCTAATGAAAAAGGAGAAAGTGGAGCTATCGTAGCTGTTCTTGGTAAAGAAGTACCTGTATCTTCAACCAAGTCATTCACAGGACACTTGCTTGGAGCTGCAGGAGCGGTAGAAGCAATCGCTACAATAGAGGCAATTCGCCATAACTTTGTACCAAAAACAGCTGGAACAAGTGAATTGTCAGACTATATTGAAGCGAACGTCGTTTATGGACAAGGCTTGGAGCAAGAAATTCCTTATGCGATTTCCAATACATTTGGTTTTGGCGGCCACAATGCTGTTCTGGCATTCAAGCGTTGGGAGGGCTAGATGAATATCAATGAAATTAAAGACTTGATGGCTCAGTTTGACCAATCAAGCCTGCGTGAATTTTCTTACAAAAATCAAAGTGATGAATTGACTTTCAGCAAGAATGAAAGTTCTGCCGCAGTCGCAACAACTCCAGCAGCCAGTGCAGCCCCTGTTGTAGCTCCAGTGCAGCCAGCAAGTGCACCTGTATCTGAGACAGTTTCCCAAGCAGCTCCAACTGCAGCACCTGAGGTGGCTCCAGAGGCCCCAGCACCAGCTGCTGAGGGTGATGTCGTGGAAAGTCCCTTGGTTGGCGTGGCTTACTTGGCCGCAGGTCCAGATAAACCAGCTTTTGTCAGTGTAGGAGACCAAGTTAAAAAAGGTCAAACCCTGATGATTATTGAAGCCATGAAGGTCATGAATGAAGTGCCAGCACCGAAAGATGGTCTGATTACAGAAATTCTGGTTCAGAATGAAGAAATGGTTGAGTTTGGGAAAGGGCTGGTACGCATCAAATGATTGATTTCAATGCAATAAAAGAGGCGCTTCCGCACCGCTATCCTATGTTGTTGGTGGACCGTGTATTGGAAGTCAGCGAAGATGAGATTGTCGCTTTGAAAAATGTGACAATCAACGAGCCATTCTTTAACGGACATTTTCCCCAGTATCCAGTTATGCCGGGTGTCTTAATTATGGAAGCACTGGCTCAAACGGCTGGTGTGCTGGAATTGTCTAAAGAAGAAAACAAGGGCAAACTGGTCTTCTATGCTGGCATGGACAAGGTTAAGTTCAAGAAGCAAGTTGTGCCAGGTGACCAGCTGATTATGACAGCCAAGTTTGTCAAGCGTCGTGGCACTATTGCAGTGGTAGAGGCCAAGGCCGAAGTTGACGGAAAACTTGCAGCTAGCGGAACCTTGACCTTTGCGATTGGTCAATAAGAAAGAGGAGATTTCACCATGTTTCGTAAAATTTTAATTGCTAACCGTGGGGAAATTGCGGTCAGAATTATTCGTGCAGCTCGCGAGCTAGGAATTGATACGGTAGCTGTTTATTCAACGGCTGATAAGGAAGCGCTTCACACCCTACTGGCTGATGAGGCGGTTTGTATCGGACCAGCCAAGTCTACGGATTCTTATCTAAACATGAATGCTGTCCTGTCTGCTGCTGTTCTGACAGGTGCAGAAGCTATTCACCCTGGTTTTGGTTTTTTGAGTGAAAACTCTAAATTTGCGACCATGTGCGAAGAAGTCGGCATTAAGTTTATTGGACCTTCAGGTGCTGTTATGGACTTGATGGGGGACAAGATCAATGCGCGGGCTCAGATGATTAAGGCCAAAGTGCCGGTTATCCCAGGTTCTGACGGGGAAGTCCATACCTCTGAAGAAGCCTTGGAAGTAGCCGAAAAAATTGGCTATCCAGTCATGCTCAAAGCTTCTGCTGGTGGCGGCGGTAAGGGTATTCGTAAGGTTGAAAAGCCTGAGGATTTAGTAGCGGCCTTTGAGTCTGCTTCTAGTGAAGCCAAAGCGGCCTTTGGTAATGGAGCCATGTATATGGAGCGAGTCATCTATCCAGCGCGCCATATTGAGGTGCAGATTTTGGCAGATCAGCAGGGGCATGTGGTCCACTTGGGCGAGCGGGATTGCTCTTTGCAGCGGAATAATCAGAAGGTACTGGAAGAAAGTCCATCTGTGGCGATTGGGAAAACCCTGCGCCAGCAGATTGGGGAAGCGGCTGTTCGGGCTGCTGAGTCTGTCGGCTATGAAAATGCCGGAACGATTGAGTTTCTGCTGGATGAAGCCAAGGGTGAATTCTATTTTATGGAGATGAACACTCGGGTGCAGGTTGAGCATCCAGTGACTGAGTTTGTTACTGGTGTGGATATTGTTAAAGAGCAGATTAAGATTGCGGATGGTCAAGAGCTATCATTTAGTCAAGAAGATGTTGAAATTCGCGGTCATGCGATTGAATGTCGGATCAATGCTGAAAATCCAGCCTTTAACTTTGCACCGAGCCCAGGCAAGATTTCCAATCTTTATCTGCCAAGTGGCGGAGTGGGATTACGCGTGGATTCAGCGGTCTATCCTGGCTACACCATTCCTCCTTACTATGACAGTATGATTGCCAAAATCATCGTTCACGGGGAAAATCGCTTTGATGCCCTGATGAAGATGCAACGTGCACTCTATGAACTAGAAATCGACGGTGTCGTGACCAATAGCAGTTTCCAACTGGATCTGATTTCAGATCCTAATGTGATTGCTGGTGATTATGATACAGCCTTTCTCATGGAGAAGTTCCTTCCGGCTTATCAAGAGAAAAAATAGATGACAAGGAGTGATTTTGTTTGAAAGAAGCAGAATCACTCTAAAATTTAATGAAGGAGTAAGCAATGCCTTTGTTTTCAAAAAAGGATAAATATATTCGGATCAATCCTAATCGTTCCTCTCGTGCCTTGCCTCAGCCAAAACCAGAAGTTCCAGATGAGCTTTTTTCTAAGTGTCCAGGTTGTAAGCATATCATTTATCAAAAAGATTTGGGAGCAGAGCGTGTCTGTCCAAGCTGTGGCTACACTTTTCGGATTTCAGCTTTTGAGCGTCTGAGTTTGACGGTGGATGAAGGAAGCTTTGAGGAATTGTTCACAGGTATTGATACGACAGATCCCTTACATTTTCCAAATTATCAAGAAAAACTGGCAAAGATGCGGGAAAAGACTGGTCTAGATGAGGCTGTTTTGACTGGAACCGCTATGATAAAAGGCCAAAAATTAGCCCTTGGGATCATGGATTCTAACTTTATCATGGCTTCCATGGGAACGGTTGTGGGTGAAAAGATTACCCGCCTCTTTGAGTTTGCGACAGAGTATAAGCTGCCGGTTGTCCTCTTTACGGCTTCTGGCGGTGCTCGTATGCAGGAAGGTATCATGAGCCTGATGCAGATGGCTAAAACCTCAGCTGCTGTGCAACGTCATTCAAAGGCTGGTCTTTTTTACCTGACCGTTTTGACAGATCCGACGACAGGCGGTGTCACAGCCTCTTTTGCTATGGAAGGTGATATTATCTTGGCAGAAGCGCAGGCCTTGGTAGGCTTTGCCGGTCGTCGGGTCATTGAGTCGACTGTACGGGAAAAATTGCCAGATGACTTTCAAAAGGCAGAGTTCTTGCTGGAGCATGGCTTTGTTGATGCGATCGTCAAGCGTGGTGAATTGCGGGATCGGATTGCTACTCTTTTGAGCTTTCATGGAGGTGACCAATGACAAAAATCAGTCAGATTATCAAAGCAGCGCGTGATCAGTCCCGTTTGACGGCTCTGGATTTTGCTCAAGGCATTTTTGATGATTTTGTGGAACTGCACGGAGATCGTGGTTTTCGTGATGATGGTGCTGTCATTGGCGGTATCGGAACATTAAATGGTCAGCCAGTCACAGTGGTCGGTATTCAAAAAGGTCGCAATTTACAGGACAATCTGCGACGGAACTTTGGTCAGCCCCATCCTGAAGGTTATCGCAAGGCCCTACGTCTCATGAAGCAGGCTGAGAAATTCGGCCGTCCAGTCGTGACCTTTATCAATACGGCTGGTGCCTATCCTGGCGTCGGTGCTGAGGAGCGTGGACAGGGTGAAGCCATTGCCCGTAATCTCATGGAAATGAGTGATCTGAAAGTGCCCATTATTGCCATTATCATCGGCGAGGGTGGCTCTGGTGGGGCGCTAGCCTTGGCAGTGGCTGACAAGGTCTGGATGCTGGAAAACTCCATGTATGCCATTCTCAGTCCTGAAGGCTTTGCTTCAATTTTATGGAAGGATGGCAGCCGAGCAATGGAGGCGGCTGAGATGATGAAAATCACCTCGCATGAGCTTTTGCAGATGGGTGTCGTTGATAAGGTCATCCCTGAACGCGGCTTTAATAAAAATGAGCTTTTAGCTGCAGTCAAGCAAGAGATCAGTACTGAACTAGAGGAACTTTCCAAACTTTCTCTCGAGCAACTTTTGGAAGATCGCTATCAACGTTTTAGAAAATATTAGCCAGAAGCCTTAGGGCTTCTTTTTCTTGCTTGAGAGAGGTATGGAGGCAGTTAAGGCAGGTAATATATTTTGGTTTGACATGTAGCAATATATTCTCTTTATGGAGGTCATATAAAATATATATTATACAAGCTGTAAGACCTATGTTAAGATAGTTTCTAATTAAAAGAAATGAGGTTTCATATGTCAGAATTTACTATCCACACGATTGAGTCCGCACCAGCTGAGGTGAAAGAGGTTTTAGAAACGGTTCAAAAAGATAACGGTGGCTACATTCCCAATCTTATCGGTCTTTTGGCCAATGCGCCAACAGCTTTGGAAACTTATCGGACGGTTGGAGCTATCAATCGTCGAAACAGCCTGACACCGACTGAGCGAGAAGTGGTGCAGATTACGGCTGCAGTTACTAATGGCTGTGCTTTCTGTGTAGCAGGCCATACAGCTTTTTCAATCAAGCAGATTCAAATGAATGATGATCTTTTGGAGGCCCTGCGCAATCGAACTCCGATTGACACCGATCCGAAGCTAGATACGCTTGCTAAATTTACCATTGCTGTCATCAATACCAAGGGACGGGTCGGAGATGAGGCTTTGGCAGACTTCCTAGAAGCAGGCTATACACATGAGAATGCTCTGGATGTGGTTCTGGGTGTCAGCCTTGCGACCCTCTGCAATTATGCCAATAATCTGGCCAACACGCCAATTAATCCGGAATTGCAGCCTTATGCTTAGCCTTTGAGGAGGTGAAAGGGCTTTTTAGAACGCCCCTTGTCTCTCATTGACTGTATCTAATACAAAACCTAGTTTCGAGCTGGGGAGACTTTCCCTGGCTCAACTTCTGAAAGAGCTTTATCAATATTTTAGAAAATAATAAAAAATCGAAGCCGAAAGGCTTCTTTTTATACTTGTTTTTTAATGTTCTGTGTGATATTATATTCTAAGAAACAGATGTTGCGCAACAATTGTATCTAAAAGGAGTTTTGATGCCACCTAAAAATAAATTTACTCGTGATGAAATTATCCAAGCAGCTCTAGGGATTGTCAGGGAAGACGGTTTAGCTGGTTTGACCGCTCGTTCTCTGGCGGAACGATTACAGTCTAGCCCCAAGGTTATTTTCGGTCAGTTTGAAAATATGGAGGATCTAAGTCATTCGGTTGTTCGGGCGGCTGAGTTCGTTCTGGTTCAATATATTCGTTCGGCTTTGGAGCGAGCCAAGCCTTTCAGAGCAGTTGGCATGGCCTATATCCTTTTTGCCAGTCAGGAACCTCAGCTTTTTAAAATTCTCTATCTAAATCCTCACAAACACCCCATTGAGTCTTTCAAGGACTTTTTACCTCAGAAAGACCATAGTTATCAGCAGATATTAGAGTCGATTGTGGAGGATTATCCCATGTCCATAGAGAGTGCAGAGTTTGTCTATCAGCATTTATTTATCTATTCTCATGGTTTGGCTAGCATGATAGCAGCGGGTATTTATTCTTTTAGTCAGGAGGAAGTGACAGAACGCTTAACGCAAGTATTTACTGCCCTCCTAAAGGAAATGAAAGGAAAGCAAGAATGATTAGATTAAAGGGAATTCGTAAGTCCTACAATGGAAGAGAAGTTTTAAAAGGAATCGACTTGGAGATTGTTGACCAAGATTACTTGGTCATTTTGGGAGCTTCTGGATCTGGAAAGTCAACCTTGCTCAATGTTTTATCAGGCCTAGAAAAACCAGACAGTGGTCATGTTTATTACGATGAGGAAGATCTATCCCAGCTGACAGAAGCTCAATTGACCGCTTTTCGTCGAGCGCAGATTGCCTTTATTTTTCAGCAGTATTTCTTACTCCCAAATCTTACAGTGGAGCAAAATGTCAAAATGGGCGCCAACCTAGCAGGCAACCAAGATTATGTCCGTATTTTAGAGGCTTTAGGTTTAGGTGATAAACTTCAGCATTATCCAAGTCAACTGTCAGGCGGTGAGCAGCAGCGGGTGGCTATTGCACGAGCCCTAGCTAAAAGACCGAATGTCCTCTTTTTGGATGAGCCGACTGGAGCCTTGGACGAAGCAACAGGTCGTCAGATTCTAGCCTATATTTCAAGTCTTCAAGAGGAGCTAGGTTTTACGCTGGTCATGGTGACCCACAATGCAAATATTGCTCAAATGGCTAAGACTATTGTCCATATCAATAGCGGTCAGATTCAAAGCTTAGAGACAAATAGCCAGCCCAAGACGGCCTATGAGATTGGATGGTAAGCTATGTTTTCAATAAAAGATTTGTATAGATTAGTCGTTGTATCAATTATCAGCTTTTGTGCGGTCTTTGTGACCAATCTCTTCTTAAATTTTTATCTGGATATCCGTTTACTAGATCAAACAAATTGGTTGCCTGAGATTCGAGCTGCTTACGATGCTCAAGTTGCGATTTCTTGGTTGATTGCATCCATTAGCGGAGCTGTTTTATCCCTAACATCGATACTCCTTCTCTTCTTTTACATTCGGCAATTTATTGACCAGCATAAGCCAGAATTAGGAGTTTTAAAAGCTCTGGGCTATAAAAACTGGGAAATTGCTCGAAAGTTTTGGCTTTTTAGTCTTCCAATTGGTTTGGGAACAGGCACTGGCTACTTCTCTTCGTTTGTCATGATGCCACATTTTTATCAGTTGCGTAATCAAAGCGGAGTTTTGCCTGAAATTACCATCCGGCAACATTGGCCCCTCTTCTTGTTTCTCGTTGTCTTGCCGACTCTTGCCTTTGCTGCTTTAGCTGTCCTCTACGCTAGTTATTATCTACGTTTGCCTGCTCTAGACTTGCTCAAGCGGGCCAGCTCTAGTCAAAAGTCACCAAAAAGGAAAGCAACAAAGAAAATAAGGAAAGACCGTCCCTTTTTAAAAGATTTTTCTGCCAGCCTGCTCTGGTCTCGAAAATTATTAATTTTCTTCGTCATTTTTGGATCTATGTGCTTTTCAGCCATGATTCAACTATCATTTGGCATGAAGGAATTGACAGATGAAATCATTCAGATGATGATGATGTCAATCGGTACTGTCCTGTCAGTAGCAATCCTCTATCTGTCGCTGGGAGTGCTCCTGCAGGAAAATCAGGAAACACTGGCTATTATGAAGGTTTTTGGTTATAGCAAAAAAGATTGTCATAAGAGTTTATTTGCTCCCTACCGCTTTCTTGCCTTTTTGGGCTTTGTCTTAGGAACGGGCTATCAGTATGGGATTACGCAGCTTTTACTTAGATTGATGGAAAAATCAATAGCTCAGAAAATTGACTATAATTTTGATTTTGGAGTCTGCCTGATAACTTTGTT
The DNA here is from genome assembly GCF_030272855.1 of Streptococcus sp. SC1. Lineage (NCBI taxonomy): Bacteria > Bacillati > Bacillota > Bacilli > Lactobacillales > Streptococcaceae > Streptococcus > Streptococcus sp. SC1. The sequence continues at coordinate 360,655 of NZ_JAQCMU010000001.1, forward strand.
GATCTTTACCTTAGTCTATGAAGGTTTCATCTATTTATCCAGCAGGAAGATAGATCAACTGACCATCAAGCAGGTGATGCTGGGAGAATAAAAGAGGCTGGGACAAAAGTCCTAGCCTCTCAATTGTCTTTGGATTGTCGAGCAAGACGCAGTGGGTGAGTGGGCTCTATTACGCTGATTCCATCAGCTTTTACAGCCCTACTCAACTGTCCCACTCTCTTTTTTACTGATGATATGCTGGATGCCTGTCTGGAGGTGCTTGAGGATGTGTGTGATTTCCTTTGGAAAAACTTTGTAATTTTCCAAGTCTGTCAGGGGAATCCAATAGACTCGTTCTTGGTTATGCTGGTAGTGAAATTGCTTGCCGTGAGGCTTCATTAGATAATAGAAGCAAATCTCATGACAGTCTAGTCCTTTGAGGATGCCGGTTGAGTTGGAAAATAAATTTTCATGAACAAAAGCCAGCTTTTCAATCTCATACTTTTGTCCTGTTTCTTCGAAAACTTCTCGCTGGACAGCTTTTTTGGAGGTCTCTCCAAATCTGACCGCCCCTCCCACTGAATAGAAATAGTCCTCGCTAGAAGAAGCCATGACACAGAGGGCTTCCTCCTCGATGATGAGTGCAGCGGCCCGATAGCGAAAGCGCTCCTGCCCTTGGGTATAAGAAATATCCTTTGCCATAGTATCCTCCTTGCGTTTTTTAGTTTACTTGATTTAGAGCTTCCTGTCAATAATTTCTGTACCCAGACAGTTCTATTCTTTCTCTCTTGCGACAGGCTTTTTTTCCTGTTAAAATAATGACATGACTCGTTATAAAGCCCTTATTTCCTACGATGGGCATGACTTTGCTGGCTTTCAGCGCCAGCCTCATGCTCGGAGCGTTCAGGAGGAAATTGAAAAAACCTTAACTCGTATTAACAAAGGCCAGCCCATTGTCATCCACGGAGCTGGTCGGACCGACAGCGGCGTTCATGCGCTTGGGCAGGCCATTCACTTTGACCTCTCGTCAGCTAGGGATGAAGAAAAGCTACGTTTTGCCTTGGATACCCAGACGCCAGAAGATATTGATGTCATTTCTGTGGAGGAAGTGACGGAGGATTTCCATGCCCGTTACAAGCCACACAGCAAGACCTATGAGTTTCTGGTGGATATTGGTCGACCAAAAAATCCGATGATGCGCCATTATGCGACCCACTACCCCTATCCTTTGGATATTTCTCTGATGGAGGAGGCCATTAAAGCCTTGGAGGGAACGCACGATTTTACGGGCTTTACAGCCTCGGGTACCAGTGTGGAAAATAAGGTTCGTACGATTACAAAGGCCAGTCTGACCTTTGATGCGCAACGCAATTTTCTAGTCTTTACTTTTTCTGGCAATGGCTTTCTCTATAAGCAAATCCGCAACATGGTGGGAACCCTGCTCAAGATTGGAAATAAGCGGATGCCAGTCAACCAAATCGAACGGATTTTAGAAGAAAAGGATCGGCAGCTAGCTGGGCCAACTGCAGCACCTAACGGTCTTTATTTAAAGGAGATTATCTATGAAGAATAAGCTGATTTTAGCCCTCTCTGGCAATGATATTTTTAGTGGTGGTGGTCTTCACGCGGATCTAGCTACTTATACGGTCCATGGCCTGCATGGATTTGTAGCGGTGACTTGCTTAACCGCTATGACGGACAAGGGATTTGAAGTCCTTCCGACGGATGAGCAGGTCTTTGCGCAGCAACTCTCTTCACTCAAAGATGTGCCGTTTTCGGCTATCAAGTTGGGCTTGTTACCAAATGTCGCTATCGCAGATCAGGCTCTGGACTTCATCAAAAAGCAAACGGGCATACCAGTCGTGCTAGACCCTGTCCTAGTCTGTAAGGAGACCCACGATGTGGAAGTTTCGGCCCTCCGAGATGAATTGATCAAATTTTTCCCTTATACGACCATTATCACGCCCAATCTACCAGAAGCAGAGATCCTGACCCAGTCGGAGATCAAGAGTCTGGATGACCTCAAGGCTGCGGCTGTGACCCTCCATGAACTAGGAGCTCAAAATGTCGTCATCAAGGGAGGAAATCGTTTCAGCCAAGATCGGGCCCTTGATTTATTTTACGATGGCAAAGACTTTGAGTTGTTAGAAAGCCCTGTTTTACCAAATAATAATACAGGAGCCGGCTGTACCTTTGCTTCTAGCATAGCTAGTCAGCTTTTGGCAGGCCAATCCCCTCTTGAAGCCGTCAACTATTCAAAAGATTTTGTTTACCGCGCTATCCAGCGCTCAGATCAGTATGGAGTTATTCAATATGAAAAATAATCAGACAAGAAAAATCGCTTTGCTGGCTGTCATTACAGCCCTATCCATTGTTTTGGGGAATTTTTTCAAAATCCCTACGCCAACTGGTTTTCTAACCTTGTTAGATGCAGGGATTTACTTTACCGCATTTTATTTTGGTCGTAAGGAAGGGGCCTTGGTTGGTGGCTTGTCCGGTCTCTTGATTGACTTGGTGGCGGGCTATCCTCAGTGGATGGTCTTTAGCCTCATCTGTCATGGTCTTCAAGGCTACTTTGCCGGCTTCACTGGCAAGCAACGTTATATCGGCTTGCTCTTGGCTGGCCTTGCCATGGTCGGCGGCTATGCTCTCTTTGGTAGCATTTTGAGTGGACTGGGTGCAGCTATTGCAGCGATTTGGGGCAATGTCATGCAAAATATTTTTGGCTTGGTGGTCGGCTATGCCCTTTACAGAGCCTTTCCCCTTGTCTTGAAAAGAGCCCTTCAGCCAGAGTAAGTGAGGTCAAAGATGGATTTAGAGAAGCTTGAAAAGGAAACCAGACAGATTGCCACAGATGTCTTGGACAAGGCGGGTTTGGTCAAGGGGAATATTTTTGTCCTAGGTCTATCTTCTAGTGAAGTCATGGGGGGACACATTGGCCAGCATTCCAGCAGGGAAGTCGGTCAGGTCATTGTCAAGACCTTGTTAGATATTCTGCAAGCTCGGGGGATTTACTTGGCCGTTCAAGGCTGTGAGCACCTCAACCGTGCCTTGGTTGTGGAGCGAGAATTGGCAGAAAAGAAAGATCTAGAGATTGTCAATGTTTTGCCCAGCCTCCATGCAGGCGGGAGTGGCCAGCTAGCAGCTTTTGATTATATGCAGGATCCTGTAGAGGTTGAGTTCATCACAGCCCATGCAGGCTTGGATGTGGGAGATACAGCGATTGGCATGCATGTCAAGCATGTTCAGGTTCCGATTCGCCCTCAACTGCGCAGTTTGGGCCAGGCTCACGTTACCGCCCTTGCCAGTCGTCCCAAGTTAATTGGCGGAGCTAGAGCGTCTTATATTGAAGATAGGATTCGGAAATCCTAGTAGAAGAGGAGAAGAGGCTGGGACAAAAGTCCTAGCCTCTCAATTGTCTTTGGATTGTCGAGCAAGACGCAGTGGTTGAGTGGGCTCTACTACGCTGATTTCATCAGCTTTTACAGCCCTACTCAACTGTGCGGAGGTGGGACGACGAAATCGAATTCTAACGAATTACCGATTTCTGTCCCACTCTCTTTTCCAAAATGGCAGATTTTGCTAGTCGATTCTCGCACTAGAGAGAAAGGTAAATCCACAGTGATAGGAGAATATTGTCTGCTGAGAGCTGGGCAAATGGTCAAAAAAGAGCAAAAAGTGACTAAGATTTCAGCGTATGAAAGGGGAAAAAGGCGAAAAATAAAAGGTGTCGCTTGAAAAAACTGCTACTTATGTTATAATGGATTGTATGCAAAAAATTTGAAGGAGAACTGACAGAATGTCTGTATCATTTGAAAACAAAGAAACAAATCGTGGTGTATTGACTTTTACTATCGGTCAAGACCAAATCAAACCTGCTTTGGATCGTGCTTTTAATGCAGTTAAGAAAAATATCGCTGTACCAGGTTTCCGTAAAGGTCATATTCCTCGTCCAGTCTTCAACCAACGTTTTGGTGAAGAGTCACTTTATCAAGATGTCTTGAATGCATTGCTTCCAGCAGCTTATGAAGCAGCTGTAAAAGAAGCTGGTCTTGAAGTGGTTGCACAACCAAAAATTGATGTGACTTCAATGGAAAAAGGTCAAGAATGGGTGATCACTGCTGAAGTTGTGACAAAACCTGAAGTGAAATTGGGTGCTTACAAAGACCTTGAAGTATCTGTAGAAGTTTCTAAGGAAGTTACTGACGCTGAAGTTGATGAGCGCATTGAGCGTGAACGCAACAACTTGGCTGAATTGGTTCTGAAAGATGGAGCAGCAGCTGAAGGTGATACAGTTGTCATCGACTTTGTTGGCTCTGTTGACGGTGTTGAATTTGACGGCGGAAAAGGCGATAACTTCTCACTTGGACTTGGTTCAGGTCAATTCATCCCAGGCTTCGAAGACCAATTGGTTGGTCACTCAGCTGGTGAAACAGTAGACGTTGTTGTAACCTTCCCAGAAGACTACCAAGCAGCTGACCTTGCTGGTAAAGAAGCAAAATTCGTTACAACAATCCATGAAGTAAAAGAAAAAGAAGTTCCAGCTCTTGATGATGAACTTGCAAAAGACATCGACGAAGAAGTTGAAACTCTTGCTGAATTGAAAGAAAAATACCGTAAAGAATTAGCAGAAGCGAAAGAAGCAGCTTACAACGATGCAGTTGAAGCAGCAGCGATTGACCTTGCAGTAGAAAATGCAGAAATCGTTGACCTTCCAGAAGAAATGATTCACGAAGAAGTTCATCGCGCTGTGAACGAATTCCTCGGCAACATGCAACGTCAAGGTATCTCTCCTGATATGTACTTCCAAATCACTGGTACAACTCAAGAAGACCTTCACAAACAATATGAAGCAGATGCTGCAGCACGCACTAAGACGAACCTTGTTGTAGAAGCTGTTGCGAAAGCAGAAGGCTTTGAAGCTAGCGCTGAAGAAGTTGAAGCAGAAATCACTTCATTGGCAACAGACTACAACATGGAAGCAGACCGCGTTCGCCAATTGCTTTCAGAAGAAATGCTTAAACATGATATCGCTGTTAAGAAAGCAGTTGAAGTCATCACAAGCACTGCTAAAGTAAAATAATAGCTTCTAGTCAGCCCTAGTGGAGGACAAATGCAAGCACAAGAGAGAACGATTAGTTCTCTCTTTTTTGATGTTGGAGAGCTTGTTTCAAAATAAAAACTGTTCAAGAGACATGTGGGCAATCTAGGCCTCGGTCAGTCGCTTTTCCTATAGATTCATGGTAATCTAGGCCTCGGCCGGCCACTTTTCCTATAGATTCTTAACAATCTAGACCTCGGCTGGCCACTTTTCCTATAGATTCTTAGCAATCTAGACCTCGGCTGGCCACTTTTCCTATAGATTCTTGGTAATCTAGGCCTCGGCTAGCCACTTTTCCTATAGATTCATTGCAACTTAGGCCTCGGTCGGTCACTTTCCTTTAGATTTTAAGGTAAATGATACTTTGGATAACTGTTGGCTAAAAGTAAGTATTTGACGAGAGGGAGATTTCTTTCTAGGTCTCAGATAAGGAATTGTTTCAAGAGCAAATAGGATAATGAAAAGCAGTTTTTAGCTGATTGCTGAGAAATGCTCGGCGGTCATAGAGAGATATTTAGCTTTTAGACAGATTTTTTGGGGGAGCTTGTGATATACTGTTAGTATGGAAAAAAATGATATTGTTTACGGCGTGCATGCTGTGACCGAGGCCTTGATGGCCAATACGGGAAATAAACTTTACATTCAGGATGATTTGCGTGGCAAAAACGTGAGCAAGCTGAAAGATTTGGCGGCAGAAAAGAAGGTCTCTATCTCTTGGACCCCCAAGAAAACCTTGCAGGAGATGACGGACGGAGCCGTTCACCAAGGTTTTGTTTTGCGGGTATCGGAGTTTGCCTATGCAGATTTGACGGATGTTTTGAAAAAAGCAGAGCAGGAAGAGAATCCTCTGCTGTTGATTTTGGATGGCTTGACAGACCCGCATAATCTGGGCTCCATCTTGCGGACGGCTGACGCTACCAATGTCACGGGAGTGATCATTCCCAAGCACCGAGCAGTCGGTGTGACACCAGTTGTAGCCAAGACCTCTACGGGGGCTATCGAGCACATTCCCATTGCCCGTGTGACCAATCTCAGCCAAACTCTGGACAAGCTCAAGGAAGCTGGCTTCTGGATTTTTGGGACGGATATGCAGGGAACGCCTGTTCATAAGTGGAATACGGCAGGCAAGCTGGCCCTCATCATTGGCAACGAAGGCAAGGGCATTTCCAGTAACATCAAGAAGCAGGTGGACGAGATGTTGACCATTCCCATGAATGGCCATGTCCAAAGCCTCAATGCCAGCGTCGCAGCGGCCATTCTCATGTATGAAGTCTTTAGAAATCGGGTGGGCTAATGCAAGTACTTGGAAGTTATGAGTTAGAAAAATACCAAACAGAAAAGTTTGAGCCGATTATTTATGATATCTATCATAATAAAGGAGAAGATAATTATTGCTTTTGCTTTGAAATCACTGAGGAAGCAGATCAGTACCCCTTAGAGGACCTATTGACCCAATATTCCTTGAATTGCACGGATTTATACGGTCAAGGAAGTCAGGTAAATGGCGCTTGGAAATATCTGGTTGAGGTAGAAACCTTATCCACTGATAAGGCGGATTTCATCAGCATTCTCAATTTTTCTACAATTTTAAATAAAGAGATTGTGAATTATGTAAAAGGAAAATATGAGTACCTTGCTGAAAAGAGGTGTATGAGTTCCTTTTATATGGGAAATCAAAAAGTGGAAGTTCCTGTGCTTGCTTACCGAAGTGATAACTCTGGGATGGTTTCTTTTCAAAATAAATATCCAGAAGGACAATTAACAAATTTATTTTTAGAAGATAAAAAATATGATGTTGAGAGTGTGGATGGGGAATGGACCTGTATTGAATTGCTTAATGACAAAGCAAACCTTATTTTAAAAAATTCACAAGATGAATATTTCCAATATATTTTTGATTTGAAAGGCTTTCAAGGTGTTAGTCCTGTTTTAGACTAACCGAGCGAAACTAGGTTTCCTAAGAAGCAAGCAATTTCCAATAGCTAGTCTCGATATGGTGGCAGTCAAAGCACCACTATTAACCCTCTTATGTCCATGGAGCAGCCTTCTCTGTGGCAACTAAAAATGATGGAGAAAAAAGATGACCTTTAAAATTTTAACGGATTCGACGGCAGACCTGCCAGAAAGCTGGACCCAAGAACATGATGTGCAGGTTCTGGGCTTGACCATTCAGCTGGACGGGCAAACCTACGAGACCGTCGGACCAGATAAGCTGACCAGTGAGCAGCTTTTAGCCAAGATGGAGTCCGGCAGCAAGCCGACTACCAGCCAGATCAATGTCGGCCAATTTGAAGATGTTTTTCGCCAGTATGCTCAGGAGGGCACAGCAGTTCTCTATGTGGCTTTTGCTTCAGCCTTGTCTGGGACCTACCAAAGTGCAGTCATGGCGCGGGAGATGGTCTTAGAGGATTACCCTGAGGCGATCATCACCATCCTTGATACCAAGGCAGCTTCGATGGGTGAAGGCCTCTTGGTTATGAAGGCTGCAGAAGCGAGAGCGGCAGGTCAAAGTCTGGAGCAGACGGCAGACTTGCTCCAAAGTCTAGTGCCTAGAGTCCAGACCTATTTCTTAGTAGATGACCTCAATCACCTCATGCGGGGTGGCCGCATTTCCAAGGCAGCGGCTCTTATGGGAAGCTTGGTCAATATCAAGCCCATCATCGCAGTGACAGCTGACGGCAGTCTGGATTCGGTCGCTAAGGTGCGAGGCAAGAAGAAGGCGCAGGCTGAGGTGGTTCGGATGACTTTAGAGACGATTTCTGATCCACGGGTGGTGGTCGCCTATGCAGGTGAAAAAGAAGTCGCTGAAAATGTCAAGGAGCAGCTGTTAGCTTCTGGACAGGTCACAGAAGTTCTGATTCTGCCTCTTGGTCCGGTTATTTCGACGCATACTGGGCCAGGTACTCTAGGACTCTTTAGCATTGGCAGTAAACTTTCAGACTAAATAGAAATGAAATCGTTATTTTATAAATAATTGCATCAAATATATTGACTTTTGGTTAGAAAATTTGGTATGATAGTAGGCGGTATTGTTTACCCCATTTGTAAGGCCCCGGAACCTTTCAAATAACTCGCGGACCGGAACATCCGCCCTGTAAACAAAAACGATATTCATATAGGAGAAATCATGAACAAAACAACATACATGGCTAAGCCAGGTGAAGTTGAACGCAAATGGTATGTAGTAGACGCTACTGATGTACCTCTTGGACGCCTTTCTGCAGTTGTATCAAGCGTACTTCGTGGAAAAAACAAACCAACATTCACACCACACACTGATACAGGTGACTTCGTAATCGTTATCAACGCTGAAAAAGTTAAATTGACTGGTAAAAAAGCAACTGATAAAGTTTACTACACTCACTCAATGTACCCAGGTGGTTTGAAGTCTATCACTGCTGGTGAACTTCGCTCTAAGAACGCTGTTCGTTTGATCGAAAAATCAGTTAAAGGTATGCTTCCACACAATACTCTTGGCCGTGCTCAAGGTATGAAGTTGAAAGTATTTGTAGGCGCTGAGCACACTCACGCTGCACAACAACCAGAAGTTCTTGATATTTCAGGACTTATCTAAGGAAAGGAACAATAAAGTATGTCACAAGCACAATATGCAGGTACTGGACGTCGTAAAAACGCTGTTGCACGCGTTCGCCTTGTTCCAGGAACTGGTAAAATCACTGTAAACAAAAAAGATGTTGAAGAGTACATCCCACACGCTGACCTTCGTTTGGTTATCAACCAACCATTCGCAGTTACTTCAACTGTTGGTCAATACGACGTTTTCGTAAACGTTGATGGTGGTGGCTACGCTGGTCAATCAGGCGCTATCCGTCACGGTATCGCTCGTGCCCTTCTTCAAGTAGACCCAGACTTCCGCGATTCATTGAAACGCGCAGGCCTTCTTACTCGTGATGCCCGTATGGTAGAACGTAAGAAACCAGGCTTGAAAAAAGCTCGTAAAGCATCACAATTTAGTAAACGTTAAAACTTATTTAAACTTATTGAAAGCATTTCGTATCAAAAATACGGGATGCTTTTTCTGTTCACCCCAAATTTTTGTAACTAGGTGATACTTGAAATTAATACAAATTTGGTTGTTTTTGATAAATCTAAGCAACACTACATGATGAAGTGAAAGGGGATGAATCTTTGATAGTATTCACTTATTGTGAAATATGATATATTTATTAATTAGATGGATGAATACTTCTAGAGTTAAATATAGTATAATAGGGACATACTTTTTGGTTTATTTTTGTTTGTAGTCGGATTATGAAAGAATATCCAATATTATGCGATAAGATAGAATGTTACAAAAAAGAAAGGGGATGCAATCCGATGAAGAAAGACAGATTAATTGTATTGACAGATGCTGTTCTAGCAATTATTATGACCATCTTGGTTTTAGAGTTAGAAAAACCAACAACACCAAGTCTTGAAGCTTTTTGGGATTTACGGCAAAATTTCTTTGCTTGTTTTCTTTCCTTTTTCTGGTTGGGATCGTTATGGATGGCACTAAACACATTATGGGAAAAGGTTGAGAAAATTTCCTCAGAAATTATTTGGTGGAATTTGTTTCTACTCTTGGAGCGGCAGGAGTTCTCTTTGGAGAATTTCATGCCATCCAAGATACCAGTCTGAATGATGTGGTGGACCGGATCTATATAAATGTCAAGGATTTACCGTTTCAGTCCTTGGGAGCTTTAGCTAATATCCTGTCTGATATTAAGAAGGGACTGATTCAAGACAGTCATATCTGGTCTTTCTTCCAGTCATTTTTCAAACAATATCAGTTGATAATCAGCTTAAATCAGATCTATCAGTTTGTCTATCTTTCTCTGATGGAGATCATGTCCTATCTTCACTTTGATTATTGGAAAAAAACGGCTCGGTCAGGAGCTAGTATGAATAAGGAGAACAAATGAAACGTTTAAAAATGTTATGGCATATTATGCAGGTTACGGGTTTTACTCGGTTTGCTCTGAGTTTTGTGACCTTTGTTTTTGGGTCAGGAGGCGTGCTTTTCCTAGTTGAACCTGCTATCACAAATTACGGAGACGGTCTTTGGTATGCTTTTGTGACTTCGACGACTGTCGGCTACGGGGATCTCCTAGCTGTGACCTTGATTGGAAGGATTACCAGTGTCTTCTTGACGATTTATGGGCTCATATTTTTTGGCTGTTTATCAGCTGTTATTTTTAATTATTATACCAATTTAAATAAGGAAAGAGGAGAGGACAAATGACTGCCAATTATTCAACACGGGAATACCGTGAGAAATTATACGATGACCTTCATGTTCGATTGAGAGATACAGCGATTTTGATGTGTGCAATTTTTATTGCCTCTATCGGACTAAATATGAATTCAACAGCTGTCATTATAGGAGCCATGTTGATTTCACCTCTCATGACACCGATTGTTGGACTGGGATTCGGTTTAGCTATTTTTGATACGCGTTTAATCAAGCAATCTCTAGAGGTTTTATTGACTCAAGTGTTGGTCAGTTTGCTTGTCTCGACTCTGTATTTCTGGATTTCTCCCTTGTCTTATGCAAGTAGCGAGTTGATTGCACGAACCTCTCCAACCATTTGGGATGTCCTCATTGCTATTGCTGGTGGGATTGCTGGTGTGATCGGTTCAAGGAAAAAAGAAGCAAACAATATCGTGCCAGGAGTAGCCATTGCTACAGCTCTGATGCCGCCTATCTGTACTGCTGGCTATGGTTTAGCTAATGGGAATGTACGATTTTTATTGGGGGCTCTCTATCTTTTCTTGATCAACTGTGTCTTTATCATGCTAGCCAACATTGTTGGAACAAGAATTTTGATGAGAAAATCTCCTTTAACTTCATTTAAAGAGCTGAGCATTAAAATGAGAATTGGCTTGATATCTTTGATTGTATTGTTGATTCTTCCAGCTAGCTATTCGGCAGTTACTCTGACAATAGAACAAGCGCGCAAAGAAGGGATCAAACAGTTTGTAGGAAAAGAGTTCGCCAATTATACGGTTATTAATCAAGTCTACAAGTCAAGTAACAATGAATTGGTCTTGACGGTTGTTGGAGATCCGATTTCAGAAGAAGAATTAGAAACACTCCACCAAAAACAAGCCTCTTACGGTATTCAATCTGTTCAATTGAAAGTGAATCAAGTTCAGAACTCGCCAACATTAGATAGTGAAGCGACCAAGGAATTTTATGAAAACATTGACAAGTATATTGATCAAAAACTCTCTGAAAAAGATTCACAAAACGATCTCGTAAAAGAAAATGAAGCAGACAAGGATTGAGGACAATGAACTGAATCGGTTTTTACGCCGTGTTTTTCTTGTATCTTCCTCTTTCTTACTTATAGCAGGTTGTTTTTGCTTGAATAAGAAATAAATTAGAAGTTCTATCATCTAAGAAAAATGATGAACAAAAAATCATTTAACTAATGGTGTGAACGTTTAGTGTTTATCAGCTCCATTCTCTGTAATTTTGGGGGTAAAATCCACACCATTCGGATAAAATTAGTTGAATTTGATTGGAAAAAAGCTTTTATAAAAGCGGAGAAAAGTCTTGATATTACGCTGTTTTTAGTCCAACTGAAATTCATACTTTCCAAACCAGGCTTGAAAAAGGCCCGTAAAGCATCACAATTTAGTAAACGTTAATTCGTTACTGGACAGCAGAATACAAACGAAAACACTTTGCATCTTGCAAGGTGTTTTTTTCTATGAGAACTGGCGGTGCGCAATTAGGATAGCTCTAGCGACTTTAGTCGCATAGAGATATGCTATGCACAGTTGCCTCAAGAAAACAATGCTTCTTGGTCCACCCTGTTAGACAAGCTTCAAAACCAAGGAATCCAACAGATTTCTCTTGTAGTTACAGATGGCTTTAAGGGGCTTGAGCAGATTATCAGTCAGGCTCACCCATTAGCTAAACAACAATGTTGCTTAATTCATATTAGTCGAAATCTAGCTAGTAAAGTGAAACGAGCAGATAGAGCGGTTATTCTGGGGCAATTTATAATGATTTATCGTGCTGAAAATTTAGAAATGGCAGGACAAGCTTTAGAGGACTTTCTCGCCGAATGGAAACCAAAGTATAGGAAAGTCATGGAAAGTCTGGAGAAGACGGATAATCTTTTAACTTTTTATCAGTTTCCCTACCAGATTTGGCACAGCATGTATTCGACAAACCTCATTGAGTCTCTTAACAAAGAAATCAAACATCAAACGAAAAAGAAGGTTCTTTTTCCTAATGAGGAGGCTCTGGAACGTTACTTAGTTACGTTGTTTGAAGATTATAATTTCAAGCAAAGTCAACGAATCCATAAAGGGTTTGGTCAATGTTCTGATACACTTGAAAGCTTATTTAATTAACACTCCGTAACTCTACTTAAGTGTTTACACATAATTATTGACAGTATCAAAAAATAAAGTATATTGTTTTCATCATAATATAATTAAATATCAGTATAGAGAATTTTATCTATATATCAGATATCAGCAATTGCTTTTGCTGTCATTTTTCGCTACAATAGTTACAAGGAGGAAATAAACATGTTAAAAGAAGTATTAAACGTCGTAAAAGTTGCGAAAAAATCATCTCTCTTCTTAGGAGGGGTAGCATTTGGGACGCTTGGCTTGAAAGTCTTAGCAAGTAAAGAAGCTAAGAAAGGCTATTCTAAGGCCTTGGCTAAAGCTTACAAATTGAAAGATGGACTGGATGCATCTGTTTCTGTTGTAAAACAACACGGTGATGATGTTTTACAAGACGCTAAATATTTATACGAACAGGAAAAGAAAGAAGAACAATTAGATAGCCTGACAGGTGAATAATATGTCTTTTAAAGTGCTACACAGAGGATATCAACATATCCGATTATCGTCCTCGTTTTCACTGACCTTGGATATTCAAGATTATCTTCGTTCCTTGGCTAAAGATGAAAAAGGGATCGACTCTATTCAGTTTTATATGGATCAGCAGCACTTTACTCTACGTATGAAAGAAGGCTTCTCTGTATTAGAAAATGCAGAGGCCTTTTTAAAAAAAATTGACAAGGGGAAAGTTTCGGACTTGATGACTCTTCCCATTCGTAGAGAAGAGAGTGCTTATTCAATTGTATCGGGTGCAGCGATTAAGCGTTTGCTGTTTCGAAGTTTTGTACCCTACCCTATTCGTTATATTTGGACTTGTTATCAGGCTTTGGGTTATGTCAAAGAAGCCTATCAAACTTTAGCGCGCAAGGAACTAACCATGGAGGTCTTGGACTGTTCGGCCATTTTGTTGTCCTTGTTTATGAACCAATCCAAGACAGCTAGCAACATCATGTTTATGCTTGATTTGGGTAATCATCTGGATCAGTGGTCTTTAAAAAAAACAGCAACAGATTTGGAACAAAGCCTTCTTGCTAAAGAAAGTGATGTTTTCTTAGTGCGGGGAGACATGGTCATCAGCATCAAGAGTTCTGATGTTCAAGTAGGTGATGTATTAGTTGTCTCCCAAGGTAATGAAATCTTGTTTGACGGCCAAGTGGTTTCAGGATTAGGCATGGTCAATGAGAGTTCCTTGACTGGAGAGAGCTTCCCTGTTGAAAAGAAAGAGGGAGATTCTGTATGTGCGAATACTGTTTTGGAAACAGGAGAGTTAAGAATTCGTGTGACTGATAATCAGATAAACAGTCGTATTTTGCAACTCATCAATCTGATGAAAAAATCTGAAGAGAGTAAGAAGACAAAACAACGTCATTTTATTAGGATGGCAGACAAGGTTGTAAAATATAACTTCTTAGGTGCTGGTTTGACTTATCTGTTAACAGGTTCGTTTTCAAAAGCCATTTCCTTTTTATTGGTGGATTTTTCATGTGCTCTAAAAATATCCACACCTGTAGCCTACCTTACGGCCATAAAGGAAGGTCTAAATCGAGAAATGGTTATTAAAGATGGTGATGTATTAGAAAAATATCTGGAAGTGGATACTTTCTTGTTTGATAAAACGGGTACCATCACGACGAGTTATCCTTTGGTTGAAAAGGTTCTTCCTTTCGGAGATTATACTGAGAAAGATATTTTAAGAATAAGTGCATGTTTGGAGGAACATATCTATCATCCTATTGCCAATGCAATTGTTAAACAAGCTGAAATTGAAGGCATTGAACACGAAGAAATGCATGGCAAGCTTCAGTATGTTGCAAGCAAAGGGATTAAATCGCAAATTGATGGTCAATCGGTTGTCATTGGAAATTATGTACTAATGCAAGACGAACAGGTAAGAATTAGTTCTGAGCAGCTGGCCTTGATTGAGCAATATAAGACTCATTACAATTTATTGTTTTTGGCTTATAAGAAAGAATTAATTGGGATGTTTTGTATCCACACTCCCTTGAGAAGCGAGGCGAAAGTTGCATTGAAAAAGCTAAAGCGCCAAGGGAAAAAACTGATTCTGGCAACTGGTGATACGTTGGCTAGAACAGAAGAGTTGGTTAAAGATCTGCCATTTGACAACGTTTATACTGATTTAAAACCAGATGGTAAGTTTCAGTTGGTTCAGGAATTACAGAAAGCTGGCCGAACTATTTTGATGGTTGGAGACGGGTTAAACGACTCTGCTGCCTTGACGCTTGCAGATATTGGGGTTGTGATGAATGAAAGTGCTGATATTTCTAAGCAGATGAGTGATATTTTATTATTAGATAATCGTTTAGATTTCTTCGAGGAATTGAATTCTTTATCTGAATCGTTGCAGAAATTAATTCAAAGAAATATTCAAGAAACAGTTGTAATAAATGGAAGTTTAATTGGATTTGGGTTGTTAAATTGGTTAAGCCCATCTAATCTTTCGATATTGCACAATCTGACTACTTTAAGAATCGTCCTTCGTAGTCTTTCTATTAAAAGTAGGTAAGAGACCGAGAAGCTGAGGTTATAAAAACTAAAAGGAGTTGTCTCATTTGAGAATAACGGTTCTTTGTCAACTGTAGTGGGTTGGTGGAAAATTATACCCTGGAGAGGACCAAATTGGTTCTCTCCTTTTAAATATTGAAAAAACCATTGGCAGTGGACATACTTTAAGACTATATATTTCTGAAACTAGTTTCACAATACAAATATTGACATGCAATTATTAATTGGTGGATTTTAAGTTGACATCTACAAAGGTTAATGTTAGAATACATTCAAAAATATATTTGAATGAGGTGTTTTATGATTCAAAATATTGTTACTTCAATAATCCTGTATTCTGGGACAGCCGTAGACTTACTTATTATCCTAATGTTATTTTTTGCCAAAAGAAAAAGCAGAAAGGACATCATTAACATCTATTTAGGACAATTTCTAGGCTCTGTTAGTCTAATATTCCTAAGTTTGCTTTTTGCATTTGTCTTAAATTATATTCCTAGTAAAGAGATTTTAGGTTTACTCGGTTTGATTCCAATTTTCCTAGGCCTCAAAGTTTTGCTTTTAGGAGATTCTGATGGAGAAGCTATTGCAAAAGATGGTTTGCGAAAAGACAATAAAAACCTGATTTTTCTAGTCGCTATGATTACTTTTGCAAGTTGTGGCGCTGACAATATTGGTGTCTTTGTCCCATATTTTACCACCTTAAATTTAGCGAATTTGATAGTGACTTTACTTACTTTTCTAGTCATGATTTATCTCTTGGTTTTTTCTGCCCAAAAATTAGCACAAGTCCCTTCTGTTGGAGAAACTTTGGAAAAATATAGCAGATGGTTTATTGCCGTTGTCTATTTAGGATTGGGGATGTATATCCTGATTGAAAACAACAGCTTTGACATGCTATGGGCTGTGTTAGGCTAGGAGAAAAAATTATGAAAAAAGATAGTATCTGTCAAGTGGATGTTATAAATCAACAAAATGTTACAACCGCAACGAACTACCTTGAAAAGGAAAAAGTCCAAAAATCACTTCGCATTTTATCAAAATTTACCGATAATAAACAGATAAATATCATCTTTTATCTCCTTGCCGTCGAAGAACTCTGTGTCTGCGATATAGCCTGTTTATTAAATCTCAGTATGGCATCTGCCTCCCACCATCTTCGTAAACTAGCCAATCAAAACATCTTGGACACTAGAAGAGAGGGGAAAATTATATATTATTTTATAAAGGATGAGGAAATCAAAGACTTTTTTAATCAACTAGGATAACAACTATTTTTACTACTTTACCATGATTATAGGGAGATTATATATGAAATTTTTTGATGAAAATTACTCACAAGAAATACCTACTCGTATCAAATGTTTAAGAAAAAAGTATAATTTAAAGCAAAGCGACCTAGGTAATGCAGGTCAAGTTAGCCAAGTTGAAAAGGAAGAAATCTGAAAGAAAATGTATCTTTGATAGTAGTCATTTATTGTGAAATATGATATATTTATTGATTAGATGGATGAATATTTCTAAAGTTAAATAAAATATGACAGATACATGCTTTTTAGTGTATCTTGTTTGTACTCAAAATATGAAGTGACTATCCAATATTTAAGATTAATAAATATTATACGATGAGATAGAATGCTACAAAATGAAAGGCGATGTAATCTGATGAAGAAAGATAGATTAATTGCATTGACAGATGCGGTTCTAGCAATTATAATGACTATCCTAATCTTAGAATTAGAAAAACCAACGACACCAAGTCTTCAAGCTTTTTGGGATTTACGGCAAAATTTCTTTGCTTATTTTCTTTCTTTTTTCTGGTTGGGATCGTTATGGATGGCACTAAACACATTATGGGAAAAGGTTGAGAAAATTTCTCAACAAATTGTTTGGTGGAATTTGTTTCTTTTATTTTTTGTTTCATTTATGCCCTATGCTACTGGAATAGTTAGTAGTCATTTCATGAATCATACGGCACAGCTCTTTTATGGACTGATCGTTATTGTTTCAACGGTAGCAAACTGGTTTTTACATAAAGTAATTGATAAACCCAATATAGATCAGAAAGAATTACTTGAAGCTACCGCACAATATAGGAAGTTATTGATACCTGACCTAATAATTAAAGGAGTGGGATTGATTCTGTCCTTAATTCTCTATCCTCCGATTATGATGTATAGTGTTTTAATTGCGGCATTTTACATCATAACTTTAAAAACACTATCCGAAAAAAGAGTGAATAACTAAAAAACGGTGACCAAAGTTAGGTGTATTATTTTAATGCTTAGAGACCTAAACTATTCCCTATTTTAAAAATATTGATTCAGATTTTATGAAATTAAAAAGTAGATATTGTTCAGAAAATCCTTGATATTACGCTGTTTTTAGTCCAACTGAAACCCATACTTTCCAAACCAGGCTTGAAAAGGCTCGTAAAGCATCACAGTTCTCAAAACATTAAGAAATGGCTACAATACAGCATTTACAACACTTCATGGTTCACACCATGGGGTGTTTTTTGACGTTTTTTAACAAAATTCACGCCACTTTTCACACCAAATTCAGGCTCTTTTCTACCATTTGTCAAGTCTATCAAGGCTTTAAGTAAAAAAAGAGTTAAGACAGTAGCTATTCTGAGGTTACTGTCTTATTTTTAACACTTTTTGATCCATAAAGGGCATGCTAAAAAACACCTCATCTGGTATTTTTGTCAACTGTAGTGGGTTACCAAAAAGTCATACTCTGGAGAGGACAAGATTTGTTCTCTCCTTATAAACAATCGCTTCATTTTGAAAATCAGGAAAGCCTTGTTTACGGATCTAGTAAAGCAAATAATAGCCAAGAAGGCAATGCAATGTTTGGTGCCTTCTTCTTTATCGGTATCTTCCTATCCATTATCTTTATGGTCGGTACTGTATTAGTCATCTACTACAAACAAATCTCTGAAAGATATGAAGATCGCGAACGCTTTGTAATTTTGCAAAAGGTTGGTTTGGATCAAAAGCAGATCAAGCAAACTATTAACAAGCAAATCTTGACCGTTTTCTTTCTTCCTGCAATCTTTGCCTTCCTCCATCTGGCCTTTGCTTATCATATGTTGAGCTTGATTCTAAAGGTCATTGGAGTAGTCGATGCGACCATGATGTTGACGATAACCTTATCAATCTGTGGAATCTTTGCACTCATCTATGTTTTAATCTTTATGATTACTTCAAGAAGTTATCGTAAGATTGTTCAAATGTAAAAAATAATAATGCAATAGAGCGCCTAGAATATAAACATATAAAAATAAAGGAGATAATATGAAATCTGAAAGTTATTTTGACGGAGGAATCCTAGATTATATTGGATACTCTGTCTTAGTAGCCATAATTTGCGGGCTTACCTTGGGGATCGCAACACCTTGGGCGGTTTGCATGATGCAAAATTGGAAAACCAAACACACAGTAGTGGATGGGCAACGTCTATACTTTGACGGGAATGGAGCACAACTGTTCGGTAACTGGATCAAGTAGTTTCTTCTAACCATCATCATGTTTGGAATCTATGGCTTCTGGTTGAACATAAAAATGGAGCAATGGATTGTCAAACACACTCATCATGTTTAAAGATTAAAACGGCATCTTCTTTCAGAGGAGATAACGTTTCTTCATCTTCGGATAAGGAAACAAAAATTACTTCCTTTCTCTATCTTTTAGATTAATTGATTTCTTCAGAGAAAGACTGTAAAATTTTTGATATAATGTTAAGGATGGATTGATGGATATTTAAAGGATAATTTTCAAAAGAATGACAGGTGAGCATTAAAAATATGTAAGATTGGACAGAAGTCTCTCTACCATCATTCAGGCAGAAAAAATTATATGAAATAAAAGGAGTAACCAATGTCCGGAAACTATTCAACACGTGAATTCCGCGAGAAACTATATGATGACCTTCATGTTCGATTAAGAGATACAGTGATTTTGATGTGTGCGATTTTTATTGCCTCTATAGGTTTAAATATGAATTCAACAGCTGTCATTATAGGAGCCATGTTGATTTCACCTCTCATGACACCGATTGTTGGATTGGGGTTCGGTTTAGCTATTTTTGACACTCGTTTAGTCAAGCAATCTCTAGAGGTTTTATTTACTCAAGTATTGGTCAGTTTGCTTGTCTCGACTCTGTATTTCTGGATTTCTCCCTTATCTTATGCAAGTAGCGAGTTGATTGCACGAACCTCTCCAACCATTTGGGATGTTCTCATTGCTATTGCTGGTGGGATAGCAGGTTTTATTGGTTCAAGGAAAAAAGAAGCAAACAATATCGTACCAGGAGTAGCCATCGCAACAGCTTTGATGCCACCTATCTGCACTGCAGGATATGGTTTAGCTAATGGAAATGTACGATTTTTATTTGGGGCTCTTTATCTTTTCTTGATCAACTGTGTCTTTATCATGCTAATCAACATTGTTGGAACAAGAATTATGATGAGAAAATCTCCCTTAAGTTCATTTAAAGAGCTAAATATTAAAATGAGAATTGGGTTGATCTCCTTGATTGTATTATTGGTTCTTCCAGCCAGCTATTCAGCAGTTACTCTGACGATGGATCAAGCGCGAAAAGAAGGGATCAAACAGTTTGTAGGAAAAGAGTTCGCCAATCATACGGTCATAAATCAAGTCTACAAGTCAAGGAATAATGAATTGGTCTTGACGGTCGTTGGAGATCAGATTTCAGA
This sequence comes from Streptococcus sp. SC1, assembly GCF_030272855.1. Classification (NCBI taxonomy): domain Bacteria; kingdom Bacillati; phylum Bacillota; class Bacilli; order Lactobacillales; family Streptococcaceae; genus Streptococcus; species Streptococcus sp. SC1. The sequence goes on from NZ_JAQCMU010000001.1 coordinate 380,349, forward strand.
AGAAGAATTAGAAACAATTCGCCAAAAACAAGCCTCTTACGGTATTCAATCTGTTCAATTGAAAGTCAATCAAGTCCATAATTCGACAAAATTAGATAGTGAAGCGACCAAGGAATTTTATGAAACCATTGACAAGTATATCGATCAAAAACTCTCTGAAAAGGATTCGCAAAAAGATCTCGTAAAAGAAAATGAAGCAGACAAGGATTGAGGACGAGGAACTGAATAGGTTTTTATGCCGTGTTTTTCTTGTTTGTTCTTCTTTCTTACCTATAACAAAATAAAATTGATGAATACGAGGTTTTTCTTTAGATGAAAGAAAGTACATAGAAGAAAGGGATAGTGTAAATGAGTAAAGTATTTTACTGCAAATTCAATTTATAAAAAAACAACCAGAAAGAAAATATTAATTTTGCGGTTTTTCTTTCTGGTTGTTTTCTGATAACGGAGGTTTGCTCAAATGCTATAAGAAATAAATTAGGAGATTTATCATCTAAAAAAATGTATATAACAAAAAATAATTTAACTAATGGTGTGAACTTTTAATATTTATCAGCTCAATTCGTGTATTTTTAGGATAAAGTTCACACCATTCAACTGAAATTTATTCAAATTAGATGAAATTCTGTTTTCTGTAAATGTGGGAAAACATTGATTTTAAGCGGATATTGAAACTTATTCAAATAAAAGTGTTTCCAACCAGGTCTTAAGAAAGCCCGTAAAGCTTCACAATTCTCAAAACGTTAATCAACACGATTATATCAAGTTTTCAAAGCACTCAAGAGTTTACCTCATGGGTGCTTTTTTCGTGTTTTTTGAAAAGTTCACCTCAAAACCCACCTTAGTTTTACCTTAATCTTGAATATTATTTTGTGTTATAATGTAAAAACGATATGAAAAAATAAAAGGATCTCTTTAAATTCTATAAATGTCACTTTGCGTAAAGAAAAGATAAGAAAATTTGAATGTAGATAATGGTGGGAGAGGATTTGCAATGATAAGTTTAGAGCTGCTGTCTGAAGAAAATAGTATAGATGTATATGCTTTTGAAAGAGAAAATCGGGAGTATTTTGAGCGGAATTTACCTCCCAGACCAGCTAACTATTTTGATTCAGAAGGTTTTAAAGAAATTACAAGGGAATTGTTAACAGAACAAGAAAATCATGATGTCTACATGCATCTTATTAGAGATTCGCAAGGCAGGATGGTCGGAAGAATCAATTTAAGTGTCTTAGAGGGTGATCGAAAAACAGCAGAACTTGGATATAGGATTGGGGAAAATGTTACCAATTTAGGCTATGCAAGCGAAGCGGTTAAGCTCGTTTTAGAAAAAGCCTTTATTACTTATGGTTTCAATAGAATCATTGCAGGAACAGCAACGGATAATCTGGCCTCCCAGAGAGTGCTTTTAAAAAATGGTTTCATCTTTAGTAGAATGATAGAAAATGACTTACACATTCATAATGAGTGGGTTCATACAGCAGTATTTGAGATAACGAATCGATAACATCATCATTCCCGGTTTACTGACAGGATAGATGGAGTTATCAACCTTTGCAGACATTCAAGAATTTTCATCAACTGTTTGATTAGCGAATCAGCTGTAATTACATATGCTTTTGTTACCTGTTTATCACTATGAGTTAAGGCTCCAGAAACAGGCTGTAGTGAAACTCCAGCTTGTTTTGTTAACCTGGCTCCTGTGTATCTTAGTTTGACATTCATGGGATGCTTCTGTTCTCTCCTGAAAAATCAATGCCTTAGCAATATAGAAAAACACCCTTATCCCTAGTTCTGCTAAAAGCATAGGATAAGAGTGTTTTTTATAAGAACGACAGATGATGATTATTCTTCGTCTTTTTTGATAATGTTTTTAACGCCTGCGATAGCACCTTCAACAGCGCCTTTTGCGTCTTCAGCAACTTCTTTCGCTTTTGAAGCTAGTTTTTCAGCAGTGCCTTCTGCTTGAGTTTTTGTATCGCCAGTAAGTTTTCCCAATCCTTCTTTGAGAGAACCTTTAGCTTGGTTGAATTTTTCTTCGATTGACATGGAAATTTCCTCCCTTTATTAAATGTATTATCTAAGTTGGATGCGGTTTGATACTCATTCAAGCGAGATAATACATACAAGTATAGACTCTTTACTAAGAAAAAGCAAATAACTGCTACGAAATGACAAAACATTTTTAATAAGTCACGACATTAATTTCGCCTTTGTCATATTCTGCAATGAAGATATCGGAGACATTTTCAAAGCCTTCTTTTTGGAGTTCGGTCATCAACCATTCTTCTGACTTACCAATAGATTCTAAAATTTCAAGCTGGACAACTCCATCCGTAATGATTGGATACTTCGGATTTTCGTCGCCAATTCTTACGATAATCAATTGGCCATTTTGCTCGATGACAGCTCTTTTGACTTCTTTCAGTTGGAAGACTCCTTGGGAGCGTAATTTCAAAGCGACATCTGATGCGGATAGACCTTTTGAACGGCAGGCTTCAGGATCTAGTTTTCCGTTTTTGATGATAATAGTTGGTTTCCCATCAATCAGATGCTTGATGTAGGAAACATTGGTGTTCAGCCATTTTAAGAGCAAAATCAGAATAGTCCAGATGATTAGGATGATTGCATATTGAAGGATAGTAATGGAGCTATTGTAGATGACCCCGCCGATAATGCCACCGAGAACATAGTTTTGTACTTGGTCTGTTGCAGAGCTTGGTGCTAAATTTCCCTTACCTGTCATATTGATGACAAAAACGAGAGAAACGAGTCCCAAAGCTAACTTAATTGCAATTGTAATAAAAAAGCTCATTATTTTTCAACCTCCACGAGTTCAACGTCTGATTTGTACAGTTCCATTTTTTCCAATAAATAGCTATCCTGATCGGTTCCGCTAATAGCACGGTAGAATTGTTTGCCAACCTTAATGATAGCTCCATCTGTTGTAGCTGAAGTGTTGACGTAGACTTCTTCTTTCTCAACGCCTAATTCTTTTGAGACAACCTCAATAAAATGCAAGGAGCTACGGAATTGATTGTCATTTGACTGATTGTTTTGGAAGTTAGTAATGCTAATCAAAACAGTGGCTACTAGGGACAAGATAGAAATAATGGATAACTCACGGAACTTACTTCCTCGTTTATCTTTATAGGCCTTAAAGGCGAAAAATCCCGTCACTAAAACCAAGCAGGCTGATATAATCACCATCACCCAATTCTGCTGGCTAATCTGACTCAGTACATAGTCATATGAATAGAATTTCATAAGATTCCTCACTTTTTTTGAATTCAAGCTATTATAAAACAATTCAGCACCTACATCAATAGCTTTATATAGAAAAAATAAAGTTTTCTAGAACTTGTTTGAAATATGGAAGCTGTATATTCCTAAGTAGAATATTTCACTTCATCCGAGTTTCAAAATTGCAATAGAACTTGACAAAATCATTCAGAGTGCTAGAATAGGAGACAGGTAGAGGCCGATTTAGCTCAGTTGGTAGAGCAACGCACTCGTAACGCGTAGGTCACAGGTTCGAACCCTGCAATCGGCAGAAAGAAAACCAGCACCTTTTTTATGGGGTTGCTGGTTTTGTTTATATAATTCTTATAAAGAAGTAAGAAAAGTTAGGCCACCTAATATCACGCCCGCAGCATTGGGAATAATGAGGATCCAGTCTTTTTTAGGTTCTTTTGTCCAACCGTAGATAACCCAAATCAGGCAAGAAACTGCTGCGAATAGTGGTTGGAAAGGTTGAGCTTTGGATCCTTGTAAGTTTGCGATAATTTGTGGAATATAAGCGACGAATACAAGAATTCCAATAAAAGCTCCAATAGATCCGACAAAACGATTAATTTTTTGTTTTGACATACGATACCTCCTGAGCGTCCATTATATCAAAACGGAAAAAATTGTCAAATGAGACATAAGCCAGTATGGAGAATAAGTTTTAGTTTTTATCTAAAACTAAGAGAAAGAGCCAAGTGTGGTTTGAGAAGGAGCGTTAGAATTGTTCATACCCGATTTGTCCATTGTTAGGCTGAATAGAGAGCTCATGATCGTAGAAATAGTAGTAAATCAGTATTGTCGTGTTGATAAAAATAGGTAATGATCAATTTCTTTGAAGCCTTATGTTTGGAAAATTCAGGATTTCTTATTTCATTTCAATCTTTTAAAGCAACCACTTACTGCTCCAAATTGACCACTTACTGAAAGTCCCTTGTTTCTTTTCAAGAAATTGTTATAATGAAGATAGAAAGAGGGGAGGAGTGCTTATGAAGATTCGGATTGAGCTAGACGATCGTTTGGCTGATACAGAATTGGTGATTCGAGTATCGCGGATTGATGAGAGGATTCAGAAGATTCAAGATGCTTTGAATGAAGCGACTGCTCCAGCTATTCTCTTTTATAAGGAAAATAGTGAGTATTTTGTGGACTTGGCGGAGATTCTCTTTTTTGAGACCGATGGAGCCAAAATCTTTGCCCACGCGCGCAATGATGCCTATGAGGTCAAGTTGAAGCTCTACGAGCTGGAGGAGTTGCTGCCCCGTTATTTTTGCAGAATTTCCAAATCAACCATTGCTAATGCTAGGGCGATTTATTCTTTAGAAAAGTCTTTCTCGGGTACCAGTTCCGTCCAGTTTTCTGAGACACATAAGAAAGTGCATGTTTCAAGGCATTATTATCAACTACTAAAAGAAAAGTTAAGTGAAGTGAGGTAATCATCATGAAAAAAACAATTCTAGGCGTCGGTTTTTTGGTTTTAGCCGGCTGGATTTTGCTTCAGGGAAACTTTGGTATTCCTATGTTCAATTTTAATATCTGGCCTCTGCTTTTGGTCGGCATGTTTGCGTATTTTGCTTTGGAGAATTTCTTGGAGCGAGATTTTGGTGCTGCTCTGATCATGACGATTATTGCTCTGATAATTGCTAATTCTGTCTATCACTTCTTAGCAATCTCTACAGGCACCTTGGTAATGGGTGGTGTTTTGGCCTGCATTGGGCTTAACATGATTTTTAAACCGAGAAGGATCTGGGGTGTTCGTTATTTGTCTAGCAAGGGCTTGTCTACAACAGAAGGAGAGATTTCCTTTGGCAGCGGGACTCGCTATATCAACTCGGATAATTTTATCCATGATAAAGTAGAGTGCGCTTTTGGCAGTGCGGCCGTCTATTTTGATAATGCCAGAATTTTAGGTGATTCTGCTAGTTTTGATGTGGAAGTATCCTTCGGTAGTGCGGTGCTTTACATCCCAAGTAACTGGCGAGTAGAGCTAAATGTGGACAATGCTTTCGGTACGGTTGTCAATCCGCATAATGTCAATGAGAAAGACAAGACTTTATATGTGCGCGGTAACGTCGCCTTTGGATCTTTGAAGATTGTTTACATTTAAGAAAACGGATTATTGGTCAGAAATTGCAAAGTTTGGGAAAATTTACTTGCCAAAAGCTAAGTTTTTTGATAATATAGTACGGTATGTGGTGCTAGCACATCCGTAATATTAGATCTAATAGGAGGAAACACACTAATGGCTAAAGTATGTTACTTTACAGGTCGTAAGACTGTATCTGGAAACAACCGCTCTCACGCGATGAACCAAACAAAACGCGCTGTTAAACCAAATCTTCAAAAAGTTACTGTTTTGATCGACGGAAAACCTAAAAAAGTTTGGGCTTCAGCTCGCGCGCTTAAGTCAGGTAAAGTTGAACGCGTTTAATACATGAAAGGGATTGGAAAGATTTATTCCTTCCCTTTTTTGTTGTTGAATTTTCAGACTAGACAGTTTATTTCTGTCCTTCCTCTTTTACACCCTGTCTAAAATATGGTAAAATAAACTATAAAATACTTTTGAGGTACAAGTGATGACTGTAAAAATCAATACAAAAGATGGTCAAATTGAGCTGACTGATGACGTGATTGCAACCATCGTTGGCGGCGCAGCAACCGAAATTTTTGGTGTGGTTGGAATGGCCAGCAAAAATGCAATTAAAGATAACTTTCAAGCTCTTTTGGGTAAAGAAAACTATGCCAAGGGTGTGGTAGTAAAAACGTCTGAGGATGGTGGTATTGCAGTTGATGTTTATACCGTTTTGAGTTACGGCATTAAAATCAGTGAAGTTTCCAAGAATATCCAAGAACGCGTTAAGTTTAGTTTGGAAAATCAACTTGGGATCACTGCCCACACAGTGAATGTCTATATCCAAAATATTAAAGTTGTAGGAGAATAATCGTGTCAAATATTACTACTAGTTTATTTCAAGAAATGGTGCAGGCGGCATCAACTCGTTTAAATAAACAGGCTGAATATGTCAATTCGTTAAATGTTTTCCCAGTTCCAGATGGTGACACAGGAACCAATATGGGCATGACCATTGAAAATGGTGCCAAAGAAGTAGCTGATAAGTCAGCTTCAATAGTTGGTGAAGTGGCCGCTATCTTTGCCAAGGGACTCTTGATGGGTGCGCGTGGGAACTCTGGTGTTATCACGTCTCAACTCTTCCGTGGTTTTTCGCAAAGCGTAAAAGGCAAAGATGAGCTTGATGGACAAGCTTTGGCTCTTGCCTTCCAATCTGGTGTAGAAGTAGCCTATAAGGCTGTTATGAAGCCAGTTGAGGGAACAATTCTGACCGTTTCTCGTGGTGCGGCCATCGGTGCTAAAAAGAAAGCTGAAGCGACAAATGATGCTGTCGAAGTTATGAAAGCGGCTCTTGAAGGAGCAAAGACTGCCCTTGCTAAAACGCCAGATATGTTGCCAGTTCTCAAAGAAGTTGGTGTTGTGGACTCTGGTGGTCAAGGTTTGGTCTTTATCTATGAAGGTTTCCTTTCTGCCCTGACTGGCGAATATATCGCATCAGAAGATTTTCAAGCGACTCCGGCTACGATGAGCCAGATGATCAATGCTGAACACCACAAATCTGTAGCAGGCCATGTGGCGACAGAAGACATCACTTTTGGTTATTGTACAGAAATCATGGTGGCTTTGAAGCAAGGACCAACCTATGTCAAGGACTTTGACTATGATGAATTCCGTAATTATTTGAATGAGCTTGGCGATTCATTGCTGGTAGTTAATGATGATGAAATCGTGAAAGTGCACGTCCATACAGAAGATCCAGGTCTTGTTATGCAAGAAGGGCTGAAGTATGGTAGCCTTGTCAAGGTAAAAGTGGACAATATGCGCAACCAGCACGAAGCCCAGCTTGAAAAGGAAGAAAAATCTGCTAAACCAGCTGAAGAAAAAGAGTACGCTATTATTGCAGTAGTAGCTGGTGAAGGTCTTGCTGAAATCTTCAAGGCTCAGGGCGTGGATTATATCATTTCTGGCGGTCAGACTATGAACCCTTCTACAGAGGACTTTATCAAGGCTGTTGACCAGGTGAATGCGCGCAATATCATTTTCTTGCCAAACAATAAGAATATCTTCATGGCGGCTCAATCTGCAGCAGAAGTGCTTGAGCAACCAACGACAGTGATTGAAACGCGTACGCTTCCTCAAGGTTTGACAAGTCTTTTGGCCTTTGATAGTGGAAAAACTATCGAAGAGAACCATGATCGAATGACAGCTGCCTTGAGCGACGTGGTCAGTGGTAGCATTACGACTGCAGTTCGTGATACGACTATTGATGGCCTCGAAATCCATGAAAATGATAACTTGGGTATGGTTGATGGCAAAATCCTTGTGTCAAATCCAGATATGTTGACAACTCTGAAGGCAACCTTTGCGAAGATGTTGGATGAGGATAGTGAAATTATTTCCATCTATATCGGTGAAGACGGTGACGAGGAATTGGCAAATGGCTTGGCTCAAGATCTGATGGAAGAATATGAAGATCTAGAAGTTGAGATCCACCAAGGAAATCAGCCAGTTTATCCATATATTTTTAGTGTAGAATAATTTATTTGGGAGTGGGACAGAAATCGGTAATTCGTTAGAATTCGATTTCGTCGTCCCACCTCCGCACAGTTGAGTAGGGCTGTAAAAGTTGATGAAATCAGCGTAGTAGAGCCCACTCAACCACTGCGTCTTTGCTCGACAATCCAAAGACAATTGAGAGGCTAGGACTTTTGCCCCAGCCTCTTTGATTTTTTTATATGCAAGATTTAGACAAGATAGTGGCATTATGGTATACTGGAAAAAATAAAAAGAAAAGGTGTACTATGAAAAAGTTATTTATTCTAGTTATTTCTGCTTCTGTATTATTGACAGGTTGCGTATTTCCAAAATATGGCAAGCATCGTCCGAAAGTTCCAGCTGAATCAAAAGTTGCTAAAACAAGTTCTAGCTCGAGCTCAAGCTCAAGTGACTCCTCTACGAGTGCTTCTTCTGAAAGTACAGCTATTGTCTCTAAAACCTTGGTCGGAGACCTCAAAGGCATCCATCATCGTGATACGGTGACCTATCGAGGAGACAAACTCTTGAAACTTCGAATGGAACTGTTGAGTAATTTGCCAGAAGAAGCGAGTGGTGCTGCAGCAACTATGAGCCCAGAGGAAATGACCGCTATTATTCGAGAAGGAATGGAATCAGAACCAAACTATGTAGAAGCTAAGAATATGGAAGGAGTGACGATTGAATACTCCGTAACAGCTGATAAGAAATTACAGGCCATAGTTGATCTGGATTTTGAGAAAATGGATATAGCGAAAGTAGCAAGCCTATCTTTCTTTAAAGACTTGGGACTTAATGACATAAAAGACGTCTCTCCTTCAATGTTTATTTTAGGTATGAAATTAGGCGGCTTGAAAGAAGAATAAGAGTGTATAAAGGCGAGTCATCTCGTCTTTTTTTGCTGTCTAGAAACCATGACATTTGTCATATGGTCTAGTGACAAAATCATCTAGTCGGAAGATGCAGGAAGGTCTATAATACAAGTAAGAAATGAAGAAATAGGGAGTAGTTACATGAAAATATGGTTGATAAAGGTAGCAGTCTTGAGTCTCGTTGGGATGATGTTTTATCAGTTGGCGAGAATGAGCGGAGCAAGTCTTTACCGCTTTCCTTGGGAGATTTTTGCTAGCTTGGGAATGGCTAGCTATGTCCTAAAGGAAGTGGCTAAGTTAAGCAAGAGGAGAAAGTAGAAATGAAAAAATGGCTATCTATCTTATTCATTGGAGTTGCAATGGGTGTATGGTGTTTTCAGATGATACCGGGTTTTCTGTTGGAATTTCTACCCCGGCAATTTTATATAGGAGTATGGGGAGTGATTCTAGCTGTCTTTGTCATCTGGCCGCTCATCTATGATTTTATTAAGGAGGAAGATCATGAAATTGATTGAAGTGAAAAAGTTATCTAAAAGTATTCGGGGGAAGGAAATCTTGCGTCACATTTCCTTTGACATTGAAGAAGGGGATTGTGTGGCTCTAATTGGCCCCAACGGAGCTGGCAAAACAACTCTGATGGACTGTCTCCTAGGCGATAAATTCCTGACTTCTGGCCAAGCCCTGGTTCAAGGCTTAAAGCCAACGGATAATCGTTTGAAAGAGATGGTTGCCATTTTGCCACAGGAAAATACAGTGGTGGGGGATTTGAAAGTCAAGGAACTCCTGGCTTTCTTTCGCTCTATCTATCCTAATAGCCTGTCTGAAGAGGAAATCGATGTCTTGTTGGGCTTTTCTGACAAGCAGAAGAACCAGCTGGCTTCCAAGCTCTCTGGTGGTCAAAAACGTCTCTTCTCCTTTATCTTAGCCTTGATTGGCCGTCCAAAGATTCTTTTCTTAGATGAACCGACTTCGGCTATGGATACCTCGACCCGCCAGCATTTCTGGGAAATTGTGGATCAGCTCAAGAAGCAAGGTGTGACTATTGTCTATTCTTCCCACTACATTGAAGAAGTGGAGCATACGGCTGATCGGATTTTGGTGCTTCATAAGGGAGAGCTCATCCGCGACACCACGCCTTATGCCATGCGCAAGGAAGAGCAGGAAAAACACTTCACACTGCCTCTTTCCTATAAAGAAGTTGTGGAAAAGATAGCTGGTGTGACAGAGATTGAAATCAAGCAAAAGGCCTTATCCTTTGCGACCAAGGACGCCAGTCAGGTCTGGCACATTCTGCAGGAGCATGGCTGTACGATTGAAGAAATCGAAGTCCGCAATCGCACCCTGCTGGATAGTATTTTTGAGACGACACAAGAGTAAAGGAGCAGCATTATGAAAAATATGGTTAGTTTAATGAAAATGGAGTTGATTTTGATGAAGCGGCAGGCGGCTTACTACCTGCTCTCTATCGGTCTGCCCAGCGTGTTCTATCTGATCTTTTCAGGAATGATGTCAGGTTCTGATGTGCCGACGCTTGTGCTCCATACCTATCTCTTTTCTATGACCGTTTTTAGTATCATGTCCAGTGCTTTTTTCAGTATTCCCAGTACCTTGCAGTCGGATAAGACCAATAACTGGCAAAAAATGATTCAGCATTCGCCCGTTTCTATGGTAGAATATTATATATCCAAGCTTTTCAGTACTTTGTTGACCTTTCTGCTTTCCATCATCGTGGTCTTCTCTGTTGGACATTTCGTTCGTGGAGTCAATATGCCCATGATGGACTGGTTCGTGATTGCCCTAATTCTTTTGGTTGGCAGTATGGTCTTTATCGCCATGGGCGTCTTGGTCAGTCTCCTGCCCAGTGCCCAGCTCATGTCGGTCGTAGGCAATATCGTTTATATGGCTTTAGCGGTCTTGGGTGGGCTTTGGTTTCCACTGACTATGTTTCCAGACTGGCTACAACCCATCGGAAAGCTAACGCCAAGCTATCAGCTCATGCAGGTTGTCTCTTCCTATTTGGAACACCATGACTGGAATATCTCTGCCATGCTAATCGTCCTAGCCTACACCATTTTCTTTAGCATTTTAGTCCTTCAGCTCAAAAAACGGATTGAGGTTAAATAATTCTATGTGGGAAAAGTTCAAAAACATACATCATATGTTTCATATTTCTCTGGTCTTTATCATCTTTCCAATAGCGGGTGTTATCAGTGGTGAATACCCGCTTTTGACTTTGTTTTGGACAGCATTGTTTATAGGGGCTTACTATACCATCCTCACAGAGAAAAAGCCTTTCTACCAGGCACTGTCCTGGTGGGGCATGCTTGCTTACATCTTTTACACTTCCATTTGGCTGAATGGGGGGTTTGTTTGGTATATTTTTTATTTATCAAATCTTCTAATTTATCATTATAAGGCAATTTCCTTTACCTCTTGGCGCTTCTGGAGTTTCTTAGCTATCCAGCCTGCTCTTCTGGTGGGGTTGTATCTGCAACATCAATTGAGCGCTGGCTATCTGGTCTTTTTCTCAACGACCTTTCTCTTTTCGGATTTCTTGACCCTAGGTCTGCATCGCATCCAAGTCGCTGAACAGCTCAAGGAAGAAAAAAGCAAGCAGAACGCTCAGCTCAATCTCTTCCTAGCGGAAAATGAGCGCAATCGAATTGGACGGGATTTACACGATAGTCTGGGACATACCTTTGCCATGCTCAGCGTCAAGACAGAACTGGCCCAGCAATTCCTGCAAATGAAGGCCTACGAGCAGGCGGAGAAAGAGATGGAGGAAGTGCGGCGGATCAGTAAGCAGGCCATGGCAGATGTTCGACGGATTGTAGACAATCTCAAGACGCGGACGCTGGATGAAGAATTAGCAACAATCCGAACCATGCTGGAAATGAGCGATATTGACTTGGAGCTTCATAATCAGCTCAATGTTGCCAGCATCCCTACGGAAATGCAGTTTACCATTAGTATGATTTTGTTGGAATTAGCAACCAATATTATCAAGCATGCGGAGGCCAAGAAGTCCAGAATTGATTTGTATAGTCAGGATCGAGATTTGATCTTGGAAGTTGAAGATGACGGCCGAGGCTTTAAGCAAGTGACTGACCGAGATCTGCATTCGGTACGTGAGCGCTTGGAGGGACTTGACGGTAGAGTGGAGGTCATCAGCAATCACAAACCAACCATTATTCGCGTGCGCTTGCCATATAGGATTAGAGGAGACGAGCGATGAAGATATTATTAGCAGAAGATCAGAGCATGCTGCGGGATGCCCTTAGCCAGCTCTTGCAGTTGCAGCCGGATGTTGTTAGTGTTTCTCAAGCGGCAGACGGTCGTGAAGCTATGGAGCTGCTCAAGACCAATCCAGTCGATGTGGCTATCTTGGATGTAGAAATGCCCTATCAGACAGGGCTGGATGTTCTAGAATGGGTGAAGGAGCATCAGCCAGCTGTCAAGGTCATCATTGTGACGACTTTTAAGCGGCCAGGCTATTTTGAGCGAGCGGTTAAGGCGGATGTTGATGCCTATGTACTTAAGGAGCGTAGTATTGCTGACTTGATGAAGACCATCCACACTGTCTTGGCTGGGCAAAAAGAATACTCGCCTGAACTTATGGAAGTGCTGATGACTCATAAAAATCCCCTCTCCCATCAGGAACTTCTAGTCTTAGAAGCAGCAGCAACTGGGCTTTCTAATAAAGAAATTGCTGAAAAACTCTATTTATCAAATGGAACTATTCGCAACTATATGTCGACCATCCTGACTAAGCTAGCAGCAGACAATCGTACGGAAGCTGTCCGAATTGCTCAAGATCAAGGATGGATATAAAATAATTATCTCGCTACATTCGGATTTAGCGGGATTTTCTTATCTTTTTCAATCAGAATGAAAAAAAACATCCGCGATACTTGCAATTTTTTTCAAAAATGTTATCATAGTAGAAAGCTTTTTGAATTTTTAGAAAATTGTAAATAAATGAAAGGGGAAATATGGAAAGAATCCAATTAGAAACTCCTAAGTCCGGCTCGCAGCTGGTCTTGGAAACCTTGAAGAATCTTGGTGTTGATACTATTTTTGGCTATCCTGGTGGTGCAGTCTTGCCCCTCTATGATGCTATTTATAGCTTTAAAGGTATCCGCCATATTCTTGGTCGCCATGAGCAGGGGTGTGTTCATGAAGCAGAAGGCTACGCCAAGTCTACTGGGAAAATTGGTGTGGCCGTTGTAACCAGTGGTCCGGGGGCAACCAATGCCATTACTGGGATCGCCGACGCTATGAGTGACAGTGTTCCCCTTTTGGTGTTTACTGGGCAGGTAGCGACGCCAGGTATTGGTAAGGATGCCTTTCAAGAAGCCGACATTGTCGGTATTACTACTCCCATCACTAAGTACAATTATCAGGTACGGGAGACGGCAGACATACCAAGAATCATTACGGAGGCCATTCATATTGCGACCACAGGTCGTCCGGGGCCAGTCGTTATTGATTTGCCAAAGGATGTCTCAGCTCTGGATACGGACTTTATCTATGACACTCAGTTGCATCTACCAAGCTATCAACCAACAATTGAGCCTAATGAATTACAGATTAAGAAGATTCTTAAACAGCTTTCCAAGGCTAAAAAACCTGTTCTTCTTTCTGGTGGTGGTATTAGCTATGCAGGGGCAGCAGCGGAGATGGTTGCTTTTGCAGAGCGGTATCAGATTCCAGTAGTGACCTCATTGTTGGGGCAGGGAACGATTGCGACAGATCATCCTTTGTTCTTGGGTATGGGGGGCATGCATGGTTCTTTCGCGGCTAATATTGCGATGACGGAAGCAGACTTCATGATTAGCATTGGATGTCGTTTTGATGACCGCCTGACTGGTAATCCTAAGACCTTTGCTAAAAGTGCTAAGGTGGCCCACATTGATATCGATCCAGCAGAAATTGGCAAGATCATCAGCGTGGATATTCCTATTGTAGGAGATGCCAAGAAAGCTTTGCAAATGTTGCTTGAAGAAGAGCAAGTGCACAACAATACCAGCAAGTGGATAGAAAAGGTGACACGAGACAAGGAGCGGGTGCGCTCCTATGATAAGAAGGAACGAGTTGTCCAACCTCAGGCTGTTATTGAGCGCGTGGGTGAGTTGACCAAGGGAGACGCTATTGTGGTAACGGACGTTGGCCAGCACCAGATGTGGACAGCCCAGTATTATCCTTATCGAAACGAACGTCAGTTAGTTACGTCTGGAGGTCTTGGAACCATGGGCTTTGGTGTTCCAGCAGCGATTGGGGCTAAGATTGCCAATCCAGATAAGGAAGTAGTTCTCTTCGTTGGAGACGGCGGCTACCAGATGACTAATCAGGAAATGGCTATTTTAAATATCTATAAGGTTCCGATTAAGGTCATCATGCTCAATAATCATTCGCTAGGTATGGTTCGCCAGTGGCAGGAAGCCTTCTATGATGGGCGTACCTCCGAGTCAGTCTTTGACAGTTTGCCGGATTTTCAGCTGATGGCTCAGGCTTATGGTGTCAAATCCTATAAATTTGATAATCCCGAGACCATTGCTCAAGATTTGGAAGTCCTGAAAGACGACATACCGATGTTTATCGAGGTAGATATTTCCCGCAAGGAGCACGTGCTTCCAATGGTGCCAGCTGGCAAGAGCAATCATGAGATGTTGGGGGTGAAGTTCCATGCGTAGAATGTTGACAGCTAAACTCCAAAATCGTTCGGGTGTTCTGAACCGCTTCACTGGTGTGCTTTCCAGACGTCAGGTCAATATCGAGAGTATCTCTGTCGGTGCGACCGAGGATGAAAATGTCTCTCGGATCACCATTATCATTGATGTAAATTCCCTCAATGAAGTGGAGCAGATTATCAAGCAACTTAATCGCCAAATTGATGTGATTCGGGTGCGAGATATTACAGATCATCCTCACCTAGAGCGAGAAGTTATTTTGATCAAGGTATCAGCACCGGTTGCTAAGCGTGCAGAAATCTTGGCCATTATCCAGCCTTTCCGGGCAACGGTAGTCGATGTGGCATCAAGCTCGATCACTATCCAGATGACGGGCGATGCAGAAAAGAGCGAAGCGCTCTTACGAGTCATCCGTCCTTACGGTATTCGCAATATCGCACGGACTGGGGCAACTGGCTTTACCCGTGATTAATACTCTTCGAAAATCTCTTCAAACCACGTCAGCTTCGCCTTGCCGTAGGTATAGGTTACTGACTCTGTCAGTCTTATTGATAACCTCAAAGCAGTGCTTCGAGTAACCTACAGCTAGCTTCCTAGTTTGATTTTTGATTTTCAGTGAGTATAAAACCCTACTTAAATTTGTTAAAACCGCCTAAGAGGCAATAAAAATAGAAAAGAGAGTAAACATTATGGCAGTAACAATGGAATACGAAAAAGATGTAAAAGTAGCAGCACTTGACGGTAAAAAGATCGCCGTTATCGGTTATGGTTCACAAGGTCATGCTCATGCACAAAACTTGCGTGATACAGGTCATGATGTGATTATCGGTGTTCGTCCTGGTAAGTCATTTGACAAGGCTAAAGAAGATGGTTTTGCTACATACACAGTAGCAGAAGCTGCTAAATTAGCTGATGTTATCATGATCTTGGCTCCAGATGAAATCCAACAAGAACTTTACGAAACAGAAATCGCTCCTAACTTGGAAGCTGGTAACGCAGTTGGCTTTGCTCATGGTTTCAATATCCACTTTGAATTTATCAAAGTTCCTGCAGATGTAGATGTCTTCATGTGTGCACCAAAAGGTCCGGGTCACTTGGTTCGTCGTACTTTTGAAGAAGGCTTTGGTGTTCCAGCTCTTTACGCGGTTTACCAAGATGCGACTGGGAATGCCAAAGACATCGCTATGGACTGGTGTAAAGGTGTTGGTGCAGCTCGTGTTGGTTTACTTGAAACAACTTACAAAGAAGAAACTGAAGAAGATTTGTTTGGTGAACAGGCTGTACTTTGTGGTGGTTTGACTGCCCTTATCGAAGCAGGTTTTGAAGTTTTGACAGAAGCAGGCTACGCCCCAGAATTGGCTTACTTCGAAGTGCTGCACGAAATGAAACTGATTGTGGACTTGATCTATGAAGGTGGCTTCAAGAAGATGCGCCAATCTATCTCAAATACAGCTGAATATGGCGACTATGTATCTGGTCCGCGCGTGATTACTGAGCAAGTTAAAGAAAACATGAAAGCAGTTCTTGCAGACATCCAAAATGGTAAATTTGCAAATGACTTTGTAAATGACTACAAGGCTGGTCGTCCGAAATTGACTGCTTACCGTGAGCAAGCGGCTAATCTGGAGATTGAAAAAGTCGGTGCGGAATTGCGTAAAGCAATGCCATTCGTTGGTAAAAATGACGACGACGCTTTCAAGATCTACAACTAAGATTGTGTGGAAAACTCAGCTGGTATCCCAGCTGAGTTTGTTTACCTCATTTGGAAAGGAAAAGGAATGTTAACAGCAAAAGATATCGTCCGTGCTCATAAGGTATTAAAAGATGTTGTTGTCAATACACCGCTTGATTATGATCATTACTTGTCAGAGAAGTACGGGGCAAAGATTTATCTTAAAAAGGAAAATTCCCAACGTGTCCGTTCTTTCAAAATACGTGGTGCCTATTATGCCATTTCTCAGTTGAGCAAGGAAGAGCGAGAACGTGGGGTTGTCTGTGCTTCTGCGGGCAATCACGCTCAAGGTGTCGCATACACTTGTAATGAAATGAAAATCCCAGCGACTATTTTTATGCCTATCACAACTCCTCAACAAAAAATTGGACAGGTTCGTTTCTTTGGTGGCGATTTTGTTACGATTAAGCTAGTAGGAGATACTTTTGATGCTTCTGCTCGGGCGGCAATGGAATTCACACGGATGGAAAATCGAACTTTCATCGATCCTTTTGACGATGCTCATGTTCAAGCAGGTCAGGGAACAGTTGCTTATGAAATCCTAGAAGATACAGCTCGGGAGTCCATCGATTTAGACTTGGTCTTGGTACCAGTAGGAGGCGGCGGTCTCATCGCAGGAGTATCCACTTACATCAAGGAAAGCCAGCCACAAATTGAAGTGATTGGGGTAGAGGCGAATGGAGCCCGCAGTATGAAAGCAGCTTTTGAAGCAGGCGGTCCTGTCAAACTCAATGAAATTGACAAATTTGCGGACGGTATCGCAGTCCAAAAGGTAGGGGCATCTACTTATGAAGCAACGAAAAAGAATGTAGAAACGCTTATCGGGGTTGATGAAGGCTTGATTTCAGAAACCTTGATTGACCTCTATTCTAAACAAGGAATCATCGCAGAGCCTGCTGGTGCAGCTAGCGTGGCGGCCTTAGAAGTGTTGCGAGAATATATCAAAGGAAAAACTGTTTGCTGTATCATTTCAGGCGGAAATAATGACATTAACCGTATGCCTGAAATGGAAGAGCGTGCCCTCATCTATGATGGCATCAAGCATTATTTTGTGGTGAATTTCCCGCAGCGGCCTGGCGCCTTACGTGAATTTGTAAATGATATTTTAGGGCCAAATGATGACATCACTCGATTTGAATACATCAAGCGGGCCAGCAAAGGAACCGGACCGGTCCTGATTGGGATTGCTCTGGCCAATAAGCATGACTATGCGGGGTTGATCAATCGAATCGAGCATTTTGATCCTTCCTTCATCAATCTAAACGGAAATGAAACGCTTTACAACATGTTAGTCTGATCCTAAAAATATTTTAGCAAAATCCCACTTTTTAATTGCAAGTGAGTGAGGACTGTGCTAGAATATACTATATTAAATTAAGGAGATGCGCTTATGTTACTGAATTTCTTTTTCTTCTTTCTCATTTTTGTCCTTCTTTGTGGTCTATTGGCATTTAGCTCGCTTTATGTCGTGCGTCAGCAATCTGTTGCCATCATTGAGCGTTTTGGTCGTTACCACAAGACTAGTACAAGTGGGATGAATGTCCGTTTGCCTTTGGGAATTGACAAAATCGCTGCTCGTGTTCAGTTGCGTTTGCTACAAAGCGACATTATTGTTGAGACCAAGACTCAGGATAATGTCTTTGTGACCATGAATGTTGCGACCCAGTATCGGGTAAATGAACACAATGTCACGGACGCTTACTATAAACTCATGCGACCAGAAGCGCAGATCAAGTCTTATATCGAAGATGCCCTGCGTTCCTCTGTTCCAAAACTGACCTTGGACGAGCTCTTTGAAAAGAAAGATGAGATCGCCCTAGAAGTTCAAAAGCAGGTAGCTGAAGAAATGTCGACTTATGGCTACATCATTGTCAAGACCTTGATCACCAAGGTTGAGCCAGATGCAGAAGTTAAACAGTCTATGAACGAAATCAATGCCGCTCAACGCAAGCGCGTGGCAGCTCAGGAATTGGCAGAAGCAGATAAGATTAAAATTGTAACTGCTGCAGAGGCCGAAGCTGAGAAAGACCGTCTTCATGGGGTTGGTATTGCAGAGCAGCGGAAGGCAATCGTAGACGGCTTAGCAGATTCAATTAAGGAGCTTAAAGGCGCCAATGTTGAGTTGACAGAAGAACAGATTATGTCCATCCTCTTGACTAACCAGTATTTAGATACCTTGAATAATTTTGCAGATAAGCAAGGAAATAACACGATCTTCCTTCCAGCAAATCCTGATGGAGTGGAGAGTATTCGTACCCAGATCCTTTCAGCCCTCAAAGCTAAATAAATATAGAATATTCAGAATTATTTAATTTGTTTGTTTTGGTTTTTCTAAGTTGACAAACTGTATAAAAACCATTATATTAGTATTCGAAATAAGTTAGAGAGGAGTAAGAAATGGCTAAATCAAATTTTGAAAAAGTAGAGTCAGTCGTTGGATGGGTTCGTGACAAAAAAATTACAGGTTACCGTATTAGTAAAGAAACAAACGCGCGTGAAATGTCAATTATTGCTCTTGCTCAAGGACGTGCAAAAGTAAAGAATATTTCTTTTGAAACAGCTCTTGGCTTGATTGATTTCTACGATAAGAATCATGAAAAGTTTGAAGACTAATCTTCGGAAAGTGGGGAAACCCGCTTTTTTATTTTGCGAATAAAAAAACAAGGCGGATGTATCTTTTTCCGTCTTGTTTGTTTGATTGGTTGTTTATTTTAAGAAGCGATGTAGGAATTCCTTGGTTCGTTCTTCTTTAGGATTGGTAAAGAATTCTTGTGGAGTGCCTTCTTCTGCGATGACGCCCTTATCCATAAAGATAACACGGCTGGAAACATCGCGGGCAAATTCCATTTCGTGGGTCACGACAATCATAGTCAGGCCTTCTTTAGCCAATTCCTTCATGATTTTCAGGACTTCGCCGACCATTTCTGGGTCAAGAGCTGAAGTTGGCTCATCGAAAAGGATGGCATCAGGATTCATGGAAAGCGCACGTGCAATGGCAACCCGCTGCTTTTGTCCACCTGAGAGTTGTTTAGGCTTGGCTTGCCAGTAGAGCTCACCCATACCGACCTTTTCTAGATTTTCTTTGGCAATCTTTTCTGCTTCAGCACGCTCTCTTTTGAGCACGGTTGTCTGAGCTACTATAGTGTTTTCTAGGACATTGAGATTTTCAAAAAGATTGAAACTTTGGAACACCATGCCTAATTTTTCGCGGTAGTGAGTCAGGTCGTAGTTTTCGTCCAAGACATTTTTGCCACGGTAGAGAATTTCGCCAGCAGTAGGTGTTTCTAGAAGGTTGATGGAGCGGAGAAAGGTTGATTTTCCGCTACCTGAACTTCCGATAATGGAGATAACTTCGCCCTTGTGGACAGTCAGAGAAATGTCTTTTAAGACTTGATTCTCCCCATAAGATTTTTTGAGATTTTTAATTTCTAAAATTGTTTCGGTCATTGTTTCAATTCTCCCGTCTGCATTTGGTTGGCACCTGTTGTGTAATGATCTGTGTCAAATTTCTGCTCGATGAAACGTAGGATTCGAGTGACGGTAAAGGTCAAGACGAAGTAAATGACTGCGATAATGGTAAAGGTTTGGAAATACTGATAAGTCTGAGTTGCAATGGTATTTCCTGAGAAGTAGAGCTCCACCACGGAGATAACATTCAGGACAGATGTATCCTTGATATTGATGACAAATTCATTCCCCGTCGCAGGTAGAATGTTGCGGACCACCTGTGGCAGGACGACCTTGCGCATGGTTTGGCCGTGGGTCATTCCGAGCGCAGTAGCTGCTTCGAATTGTCCCTTGTCAACGGCAAAGATACCACCGCGGACAATTTCACTCATATAGGCACCAGTATTGATAGAAACGATAAAGATAGCTGCAGCTGTCCGGTCAATCGAAATGCCAAAAGCCTGAGCTGTTCCATAGTAGATAACCATGGATTGTACAATCATAGGAGTACCACGGAAAATTTCAATGTAAACATTGAGGAACCAACCGAATAGTTTTTGTAGGAAGGCTAAAGCCTTGTTTTTTGAAATGGGTGCTGTTCGATAAACCCCAATCAGCAAACCGATGAGGAGACCAGCGATCGTCCCTGTAATGGAAATGAGCAAGGTCAAACCAGCTCCGCGTAAGAATTGTGGCCAATTTTCCTTCCAAATCTTAAAAACTTTATTGAAGAATGTATCTTCAGCATCGTCGGTATCAGTATCTACAGGCTGATTCTTAATCATCTGGTCCATCAGCTGGACTTGGTCATCCGTTGAGAGTTTAGCGATAGCTGCATTGGCTTGCTCGATTCGACTGTCGTCTTTACGCATGCCGACGGCGATGGAAGCATCCTCTTCGCCAACCTCAAAGCCCTCTTTAAATTGGATCATTTTGAACTTAGAGTTGGCAGCTTCAGCTGTCAGAGCTTCGGGACGTTCAGAAATGTAACCGTCAATAACACCAGATTCTAGAGCTTGACGCATTTGGGCGAAATCTCCCATGGCGGTCTCTTGCTTAGCACCTGGCAGTTGATAAATAAGATTGTAAAGATAGACACCTTGCTGAGAGGTGATTTTAGCATCTTTGAAGTCTTTGAGGGTCTTAGCATTAGCGTAGTTGCCGTCTTTTCGAACCAGCATAACAGGCTCACTAGTATAGTAGCTGTCAGAAAAGGCGATTTCTTTTTTCCGTTCGGCAGTTGGGCTCATACCAGCGATAATCATATCGATTTTACCAGAGGTCAAGGCTGGAATCAGTCCGTTCCAAGAAGTTTTTACAACTAGAGGTTCCTTGCCCATTTCCTGAGCAATCTTCTTGGCAACTTGGACATCGTAGCCATTGGCATACTGATTTGTTCCTTCGATTTTAACAGCACCATTTGAATCATCATCTTGGGTCCAGTTGAAAGGGGCATAGGCCGCTTCCATCCCAATTCTAAGATAATCATCCGCCTGAGCTACGGTAAGGGTTCCCAGACAGACGAGGAGGGCTGTCAATAAGGTTAAAATGAATTTTTTCATATTCTCTCCTAGTCCTTCTAAAATAGTTCTTTCTATTCTACCGAAAAATATTCGACTTTTCAATCCTGGTAAGCCCTTACTTGAGAAAAATGCTATAATAGGATAAAGATTTAGAAAAGGACTTTGGTTTATGAAAAGGTACTTGTTAGGGATTTTTATTCTTTTTTTGAGTTTATTTTTTGCTGGAACGGTGTCAGCTTTAGACTATCAAATCCAGTCATATCAAGGAGATTTGGAGATCCATGCCGATAATACAGCCACCTATACAGAAGAGGTGACTTATCATTTTGATGATGATTACAATGGCCAGATGGTCTCCTTAGGATCGGCGGGAAAGATGCCAGAAGGCTTTGCTATTGATTCAGATCCAAAAGTTTCCGTGAAAACCAACGGAGTCGTAAAATATGACTTTGAGCCACGAGTCACGGATTTAGGAGATGGCTACGAGGTTAAGATTTACAATGCTGGTAAAGAAGGCGACACGGTCAAAGTAACAGTCACATGGAACCTGACCAATCTTCTGTTTCTCCATAAAGATATTGCAGAGCTCAAATGGACACCAATCAGTGATTGGGAAGAGGAGTTGCAAAATGTGACGATTAAGGTTTGGGGCTTGGGAACTTGGTCTCTAACAGACATGTATGTTCATACAGGTTATTTTGGCCAATCGGCTACTATAAATAGGGACCGAGGTGATTATCGGATACAGCTATCTCATTTGCCTAGCAGGAAGAAGGTTGAACTGCATGGATATTGGCATCGCCAAGCCTTACATCAGGCAGTAGAGGATCCAAAAGCAACCAACTATCTACAGACTTTTCAAGCAGTTGAGAAAGAGATTGTAGCCAAGAGCCAGTTTTATCATCGCTTGGGGGAAGTTTATCTGCCTCTTTTGGCCTTGTTCTTGCTGATGCTTTCGGGAATATTTTATCTGATCTTTCGAGTTAAGATTCGTCCTAGCCAAGCTTTTCCAAAAGATGCTCGCCTCTATGAAGCTCCGCAAGATCTGGCTCCGCTCATTGTAGCGGCCAATATCTTTGCTGTGGATATGAGAGAAGTTGATCCGACCAGTGGCGGACGGGCGCATTTAAAATTTGAAAATCTAGTGCAGGCAACCTTGCTGGATTTGATGGATCGGGGCTATATCGAGCTTTTAGGAACTGCAGACAAGCCAATCTTGAAACCAACTTCTAAAAAAGGTTTGTCAGAGTTTGAAGGTCAATTCCTACAGATGGCATTTGGTGACCATAAACAGGCGGCTGTAGCAGACTTGTTTGAATCTTATCAGATTTCAGAAGACCTGTATAAAAATAAAAAATCAACAGATGAAGCACGAATCCGCCAAATTGGAAATCGAATAAAAAATCGCTTTTCAACTGATTTAAACCTTTTGTCTGAACAAGTATTAAAGGAGATTCGGGAGCTAAACTTGCTGGATCACTATCGTCCTTTAAAACGAGGAGAAAAGCTTCTCTTGTGGTTGGCTCTAATGGCAAGTTTCCTTGCTTTTGGCTTGTCTCTCTTGACATTTTTTGTCTATCTGATCAAGCTAGATGGCTTTATTTGGTTCTATCTTCCGCTTGCAGCTATTGCTTCAGTCTTGACCGTTCTGCTGGGCAGAGCCTTACAGTTATATCAGCGGGATGGTGTCCTGAGCGATGAGGGAGCCCATGATTTCTATCTCTGGAATAGCTTTGCGAATATGCTACGCTACATCGCTCGCCTATACGATACAGAGGTAGAGGGCATTGTTCTGTGGAACCGACTTTTGGTCTATGCGACCCTATTTGGCTATGCGGATCGTGTTAGTCGGGTCATGAAGCTGCGTCAGATTTCCTTGGAAAACGCGTCTATGAATACTTATCTACAATACAATCTTCATCCTATTTTCTACGCAAGTTCCCATAGTTTTTCAAATTATGGCCACATTGCTTCAACGGCGAGTCATTTTTCTGTTTCATCGGGAGGCGGAGCAGGAGGTGGCTTCTCTGGTGGCGGTGGAGGCGGCGGGGGTGGAGCCTTTTGATAAAAAGCTTGCCAAAGCCCTTGAGAAAGCTTTTCCTCTCCTCCAATATGTGGTATAATAAATGTTAAAGTTGTTTTAGGAGTTATGTATGTTTATTATTGAAATTTTAAAGTCCATTATTTATGGAATTGTTGAAGGAATTACAGAGTGGCTACCCATTTCGAGTACCGGCCACTTGATTCTGATTCAAGACTTTATCAAGTATAAAAATGGAAATCCAGCCTTCATGGAAATGTTCAATGTAGTCATTCAGCTGGGAGCAATCTTGGCGGTTGTGGTGATTTATTTTGATAAGCTCAATCCTTTTAAACCAGGGAAAACAGCTCGTCAGATTCAGCTGACATGGCAACTCTGGGCCAAGGTAGTCGTTGCTGCTTTGCCAGCTGCAATCATCGGTCTTTTCCTAGACGATTGGTTTGAAGCACATTTTTATAATCTGGTATCCGTTGCGATCATGCTGATTATCTACGGGGTTGCCTTTATCTATCTGGAAAAACGAGAGCAGGTGGAACCGACTGTTACAGAATTGAGTAGACTTCCTTATCAAACAGCTCTTTATATCGGTCTTTTCCAAGTCTTGTCCCTCTTTCCAGGAACCAGCCGTTCAGGTGCGACCATTGTCGGTGGTCTCTTGAATGGTGTCAGCCGATCTGTTGTAACAGAGTTTACTTTCTACTTGGGTATTCCAATCATGTTTGGTGCAAGTGGGCTGAAAATCCTGAAATTTATCATCAAGGGTAACTCTTTAGGTTTCGATCAATTATTCCTTTTATTGGTAGCGATGGGAGTGGCCTTCGGTGTCAGTCTTTATGTGATTCGCTTCCTGACAGACTATGTCAAGAATCATGACTTTACAATCTTTGGTAAATATCGGATCGGCCTCGGAGTTTTGCTGTTGGTTTACGGTCTGATTAAGGTCATTATTGGCTAATCAAGGCTTGGGAAATTTTCCCAGCCTTTTCTTATTTGACCAGTTATTTTTTTGAAATAAGTTTAGAATTTTAGTATAATAGAAAGACTATGAAAGTATGAGGTTGATGAGATGGAAGTGAAACAGATTAATGATTCGACGATTAAAATTACCATCCAGTTGGAAGATTTGGAAGAACACGGAATGGAAATCGCGGATTTCCTAGTTCCCCAAGAAAAAACAGAAGAATTTTTCTATACTATTTTGGATGAGTTGGAAATGCCAGAAAGCTTTTTAGACAGTGGCATGCTCAGCTTTCGAGTGACGCCTAAGCCAGACAAGCTGGATGTCTTTGTGACGAGATCCAAGATTGATAAGAATTTGAATTTTGAGGATTTGGGAAATCTACCTGATATGGATGAGCTCAGCCAGATGTCGCCAGATGAGTTCTTAAAGACTTTAGAGAAAAATATCTTTGAAAAGAGTAAGGATGACCTTGAGGCGGTCAAATCTTTAGAAGCAGCAGAGGCTGATCAGGAGGCCTCTGTAGATTCTTCAGAAGATAGAGAAGAAAATCTAGACCGTTATGTCTACTATATTTTGTCATTTACTGATTTGCAGAGTGCAGTTTCTTTCGCCAAAACGGTTGACTATCCAATAGACCTATCAGAACTTTATAAATATGACTCTGCCTACTACCTGACTATTTTGGTAGATCTGGAAGAGAAACCAGAGCTTTATCCAGCTTGGTTACTGGCTAAAATGCGTGAATTTGCTGAGGATACAGATATTACTCGTTCTGTCCTACAAGAACACGGGCGTCTGCTTTTGGTGACAGAAGCCATCCAACAGTTGCAGAAAGTTGAATGCGTATGATTGCTTTTCCATTGAAGTTCATTTTGGTGCTACTAGCGACATTTTTTGTCGGAGTTGTGCTGACTCCCCTCGTTCGGCTCTTGGCTTTTAAAATGGATGCCGTCGACTATCCTAATGCTCGACGAATCAATAAAAAGCCCATGCCGAGTGCAGGCGGTCTGGCGGTTGTAGCGGCTTTTACCTTGGCAACTTTGGTCTTCATGCCGCAGATTGTTGGCGTCACTTTTTTTGAACAGACTTATTTTGACTATATTTGGCCGGTTGTGTTGGGGGGCTTGATTGTTGCCCTGACGGGGCTTATCGACGATATTAAAGAATTAAGTCCTCTGATGAAGTTAGGGGGGATTGTGCTAGCTGCCTGTCTGATTTGGTGGCTGACGGATTTCCGCTTGGATGACTTTAAGATTCCGTTTGGTGGTCCCCATCTCTTTTTCCCACCTTGGCTATCTTTTATTTTGACCATTCTCTGGATTGTCTCTATTACCAATGCGGTCAATCTCATGGATGGTTTAGATGGCCTTGTCAGCGGGGTCTCCATTATTTCCTTGCTAACCATGGGGATTGTTTCCTACTTTTTCTTGCCGGGCCATAATTTATTCCTGACTTTGACAATCTTGGTTTTAGTGGCCTCTATTGCTGGTTTCTTTCCTTACAATTATCATCCAGCTATTATATATGGCGGGGATACGGGGGCTCTTTTCATCGGTTTTATGATTTCGGTCCTGTCTCTGCAAGGTTTGAAAAATGCGACGGCGGTAGCGATTGTCACGCCTATGATTATCTTGGGTGTACCAATTACAGATACCTTTTTAGCAATCGTTCGTCGGACTTTGTCAGGTCAGAAATTTTACCAGCCTGACCGTCACCACCTTCATCATAGGCTCTTGTCCTTGGGGCTGACACATCGGGGAACAGTTCTGGTTATCTATGGGATTTCGATGATTTTCTCTATGATTTCCCTCCTGCTAAATGTATCGACTCGCATCGGTGGACTCCTCCTCGTAATTGGTCTTCTGCTAGGTGTCGAACTCTTGGTAGAACTAATAGGTGTTCTGGGTCCACAGAGGACGCCTCTGCTCAATATCCTGCGCTTTATTGGCAACTCCTCTTATCGAGAAGAAGTTCGAGAGAAGAGATACCAAAAGAAACATAAACAAGAATAGTTCTAAACAAAATAAAAGCCTTTTGGGCTTTTTTTTGGTATACTAAAGTATGTAAATCAGCTAAGCAAAGAAAGGAAAAAGAAATGTCTGTCTTAGAAATCAAAGATCTTCATGTTGAAATTGAAGGGAAAAAAATTCTCAAAGGGGTAAATCTTACTCTGAAAACGGGAGAGGTTGCAGCGATCATGGGTCCAAATGGAACAGGGAAATCTACCTTGTCTGCAGCCATTATGGGAAATCCTAACTACGAAGTGACTCAAGGAGAGGT
This sequence comes from Streptococcus sp. SC1, assembly GCF_030272855.1. Classification (NCBI taxonomy): domain Bacteria; kingdom Bacillati; phylum Bacillota; class Bacilli; order Lactobacillales; family Streptococcaceae; genus Streptococcus; species Streptococcus sp. SC1. The sequence continues at coordinate 406,783 of NZ_JAQCMU010000001.1, forward strand.
GCTTTTTGATGGGGTTAATATCTTGGAGCTAGAAGTGGATGAACGGGCTCGCATGGGACTCTTCCTTGCAATGCAGTATCCTAGTGAAATTCCTGGCATTACTAATGCAGAGTTTCTCCGTGCGGCCATGAATGCTGGCAAGGAAGACGATGAAAAGATCTCTGTCCGTGACTTCATTACTAAACTAGATGAAAAGATGGAACTGCTCAACATGAAAGAAGAGATGGCTGAGCGCTACCTCAATGAAGGTTTCTCAGGTGGTGAGAAAAAACGCAATGAAATCCTGCAGTTGCTCATGCTAGAGCCAACTTTTGCGCTTTTGGATGAGATTGACTCAGGTCTGGATATCGACGCTCTTAAGGTCGTGTCTAAAGGGGTCAATGCTATGCGTGGAGAGGGCTTTGGCGCTATGATCATCACCCACTACCAACGCCTGCTCAACTATATCACTCCAGACGTAGTTCATGTCATGATGGAGGGGAAAGTTGTTCTTTCTGGCGGTCCAGAATTGGCAGTTCGCTTGGAAAAAGAAGGCTATGCCAAATTGGCTGAAGAGTTGGGCTTCAACTATACTGAAGAAGTCTAGTCAAACATTCTTTTGACTTTGATAAAAGATAGGAGAATGACATGACAAAAGAATTGATTCACGAATTTTCACAAGTTCACGCAGAACCAGTATGGTTGGCTGATCTCCGTCAGCAGGCTTTTGACAAGATGGACCAACTGGATTTGCCAGTTATTGAGCGGGTTAAATTTCACCGCTGGAATCTGGGAGACGGCCGTATTTCAGAGAGTGAGCCTTTGACCAGTGTGCCAGATTTCACGGCTCTTGGAGACAATCTCAAGTTCATCCAAATGGGAACCCAAACGGTCCTTGAGCAATTGCCAGCTGATTTGGCAGAGCAAGGTGTGGTCTTCACTGATTTCCACTCTGCTTTGGAAGAAATTCCAGAGTTGGTAGAGAAGCATTTTATGTCTGCAGTCAAGTATGACGAGGACAAATTGGCGGCTTATCATACTGCTTATTTCAACAGCGGTGCGGTTCTTTATGTGCCGGACAATGTTGAGATTGACCAGCCGATTGAAGGAATTTTTTATCAGGACAGCGAAAGCGATGTTCCTTTTAACAAGCATATTTTGATTATCGCAGGCAAGCATTCCAAGGTTAACTACTTGGAACGCTTGGAAACTTACGGTGAGGGAACTGTTCCAGCAACTGCCAATATCACCGTTGAAGTCATTGCCCAGGCTGGAGCTCAGATTAAGTTTTCAGCTATTGACCGTTTGGGCGAAAATGTAACGGCTTATATCAGCCGTCGCGGTAAGCTGGACAACGATGCTATGATTGACTGGGCTATCGGTGTTATGAATGAAGGTAATGTCGTAGCTGACTTTGATAGTGACCTTTACGGTAATGGAAGCCATGCGGATATGAAAGTAGTGGCGCTCTCAAGTGGCAAGCAGGTTCAGGGAATTGACACCCGCGTAACTAACTACGGCTGCAACTCTATCGGAAATATCCTGCAGCACGGGGTTATCCTGGAAAAAGGAACCTTGACCTTCAATGGTATCGGCCATATTATCAAGGGGGCTAAGGGAGCAGACGCCCAGCAGGAAAGTCGGGTTCTCATGCTGTCTGACCAGGCGCGCTCAGATGCTAACCCAATCCTCTTGATAGATGAGAACGATGTAACGGCTGGTCACGCGGCTTCTATCGGTCAGGTAGATCCAGAGGATATGTACTACCTCATGAGTCGGGGTCTGGACAAGGCGACGGCTGAACGCTTGGTTGTGCGTGGCTTCCTAGGTTCAGTGATTGTAGAAATCCCAGTTAAAGAAGTCCGCGATGAAATGATTGAAAATATCGATATTATTCTCGCAAAAAGATAAAAAGCTGGGCCTTGTCCCGTGTAAGTAGATAGGAGTCTTCATGTCTGGATTTAATGCAGAAGCAATCAAGAAAGATTTTCCCATTTTGGACCAAATTGTCAATGATGAGCCTTTGGTTTATTTGGACAATGCGGCGACAACCCAGAAACCCAAGCAGGTGCTAGCGGCTATTGAAAACTACTATCTTAGAGACAATGCCAATGTCCACCGCGGTGTGCATACGCTAGCCGAGCGAGCGACAGCGGCCTATGAAGCAGCAAGAGAGAGAGTTCGTTCTTTTATCAATGCAGCTTCTAGCAGAGAAATCCTCTTTACACGAGGGACCACGACGAGTCTCAATTGGGTGGCTCAGTTTGCGGCTGAAAGGCTGCAGCCTGGTGATGAAGTGATGATCTCTATCATGGAGCACCATTCCAATGTCATTCCTTGGCAGGAAGCCTGTAGGAAGACCGGAGCAAAGTTAGTCTATGCCTATCTCAAAGATGGTGCTCTGGATATGGAGGATTTCCGTGCCAAGCTCAATGAGCGGACCAAGTTTGTCTCTCTGGCTCATGCTTCTAATGTCCTCGGTATTATCAATCCCATCAAGGAGATTGCCCGGCTGGTTCATCAGCAAGGAGCAATTTTGGTGGTAGATGGGGCTCAATCCATTCCGCACATGAAGATTGATGTGCAGGATTTGGATGTAGACTTCTTCGCCTTTTCGGGACATAAGATGGCAGGTCCGACTGGTATCGGGGTTCTCTATGGCAAGGAAGAGCTGCTAGAGCAGATGTCGCCAGTCGAGTTTGGCGGCGAAATGATTGATTTTGTCTATGAGCAGGAAGCGACCTGGAAGGAGCTCCCGTGGAAGTTTGAGGCCGGTACTCCGAATATGGCTGGAGCAATCGGTCTTGCGGCGGCCATTGATTATTTGGAAGACTTGGGGATGGATGCCATTGCCCAGCATGAGCAGGATCTGATTGCCTATGTATTTCCTAAACTTCAGGCAGTGGAAGGCTTGACCATATATGGCTCTCAAGATTTAGCTCAGCGCTCAGGTGTGATTGCCTTTAATCTGGATGGTCTTCATCCGCATGATGTCGCGACGGCTCTGGACTACGAAGGAGTAGCTGTTCGGGCGGGTCACCATTGTGCTCAGCCCTTGCTAACCTATCTGCAGGTACCAGCGACTGTACGGGCCAGCTTCTATATCTACAATACCTATGCGGATTGTGACAAGCTGGTAGAAGCTTTAGAAAAGACAAAGGAGTTTTTCAATGGCACTTTCTAAGTTAGACAGTCTTTACAAGGCGGTTGTGACCGACCACTCGGCTCACCCCCATCATCATGGGAAACTGGAAGATGTGGAGCAGGTAGTTCTCAATAACCCAACCTGTGGCGATGTCATCAGCCTGTCTGTGAAGTTTAATGCTGAAAATCAGATTGAGGATATTGCCTTTGTGAATTCAGGATGTACTATCTCAACGGCTTCGGCCAGCATGATGACGGATGCGGTTCTGGGCAAGACAAAAGAGCAGGCGCTGGAATTAGCAGAAGTCTTCTCGCAGATGGTTCAGGGCCAAGTAGACAGTCGCCAGAAAGAATTGGGAGATGGAGCCTTTTTAGCTGGCGTTGCCAAATTCCCGCAGCGGATTAAGTGTGCGACCTTGGGTTGGAATGCCCTCAAGCGAGCAATTGAAGAAGATAAAAAGTAAGAATGTGAAAGGAAATTATGTCAGAAGAAAGAGTAGAACCAAAACCAATTGATCTCGGTGAGTACAAGTTTGGTTTCCATGACGATGTTGAACCTGTTCTCTCGACAGGGAAAGGGCTGAATGAAGCGGTCATTCGTGAGCTTTCTGCAGCCAAGGGTGAACCAGAGTGGATGTTGGATTTCCGCCTTAAGTCCTACGAGGTTTTCAAAAAGATGCCGATGCAGACTTGGGGGCCAGATTTGTCAGAAATTAATTTTGATGACTTGATTTATTACCAAAAGGCCTCTGATAAGCCTGCTAGAAGCTGGGATGAAGTGCCTGAGAAGATCAAGGAAACCTTTGAGCGGATTGGGATCCCAGAAGCAGAGCGAGCTTACCTTGCTGGTGCAGCTGCCCAGTATGAGTCCGAGGTGGTCTACCACAATATGAAGGAAGAGTTCCAAAAGCTAGGAATCGTCTTTACAGATACTGACTCAGCTCTTAAGGAATACCCAGAGCTTTTCAAACAGTATTTTGCTAAGTTGGTTCCGCCGACAGACAACAAGTTGGCTGCCCTTAACTCTGCAGTTTGGTCTGGTGGTACCTTTATCTATGTTCCAAAAGGTGTCAAGGTAGACATCCCGCTTCAAACCTACTTCCGTATCAACAATGAAAATTCCGGTCAGTTTGAACGGACCTTGATTATCGTTGATGAGGGAGCAAGTGTTCACTACGTAGAAGGATGTACAGCTCCTACTTATTCAAGCAACAGCTTGCATGCGGCCATTGTTGAAATCTTTGCCCTTGACGGTGCCTATATGCGCTATACGACCATTCAAAACTGGTCAGATAATGTCTACAACCTTGTAACCAAACGAGCGCGGGCTATGAAGGATGCGACAGTTGAGTGGATTGATGGAAACTTGGGTGCCAAAACAACTATGAAATATCCATCAGTTTATTTGGACGGAGAAGGAGCGCGTGGTACTATGCTTTCTATCGCCTTTGCCAATGCTGGTCAGCATCAGGATACAGGGGCTAAGATGATTCACAATGCGCCACACACCAGCTCGTCTATCGTGTCTAAATCCATCGCTAAAGGTGGAGGAAAGGTTGACTACCGTGGACAAGTAACCTTTGCTCGCAATTCTAAGAAATCTGTCAGCCATATCGAGTGTGATACTATTATCATGGACGATTTGTCTGCATCAGACACTATTCCATTTAATGAAATACACAACTCGCAAGTGGCTTTGGAGCATGAAGCTAAAGTTTCTAAGATTTCAGAAGAGCAGCTCTACTATCTCATGAGCCGTGGCTTGTCCGAATCCGAAGCTACCGAGATGATTGTCATGGGCTTTGTTGAGCCATTCACCAAGGAACTGCCAATGGAATACGCTGTTGAGTTGAACCGTCTCATCAGCTATGAAATGGAAGGGTCTGTTGGATAAAAAGAGGCGTTGGCCTCTTTTTAATTGTGAATAAATCTTTGCTTAAGCAAAGTGTTTAAAAGATTCAGAGGGCCTGTTAAACAGTAGCAGAATACTATATTGCTAATTACCCCTCAAAGAACTTTTTTTGATTACGTTAAACGTTTACGACTATACAAATAACCGCGAATCAATTGATTCGCGGTATTTCTTTTATAACTTCTCATTGACAAAGCGGATAAAATCGTTCCACCAGACTTTGAAAATGATAGCTTTTTCAACCTTTTTTTCTGTAATCATAGAAATAGAAGTTTTCTTATTTTCGATGTAGCCCTGGCCGATTGGCTCAGAATCTGTATAAGTGAGGGTACCTACTACACTACCCTTTTTCAAGGGTGCCTGCAGCTCCTGTGGACTTGGAGTAAAGGTGACTTTATGTTCAGTCTGATTGGCTATCCGTTCTAGGATTACCAGGTCCTCACTAGCAACTGCAGCGACCTTATCCTCTCGGCTGTCTCTAACAGCTACTTGGGAGTTGTTGTATCTTTCCCCTTTTTTGACAAGGACTGTCGGAGAAAAATTTTGCGTAACGTAGGTCATTAGGCTAGATGTAACGCCAAAACGGGTATTAGGGTCGTTATCTTCCTGTGCGACTCCTAAAACAACTGTGATCAATCGCATCCCTTTTTCACTTGTCACACCGACAAATGAAACACCACTCTGCTCAGATCCTCCTGTCTTCAAACCCTTCACTCCTGTCCGAAAACTAGGAGAGCCTTCCAACATTAAGTTGGGATTTTCTAGTTGGATTCCTGCAAAATTCACATGAGATTTGGAAGTGATGCCAAGGACCTCTGGGTAGTCATCGATCAGATGTGAAGCAATCACAGCTATATCATAAGCACTGAATTTATTGACAGTCTCTTGTTTTTTCTTGCTTTTAGAATTTTCTGCGGCCTCCTCTTCGGTATTAGTAGTTTCTAGCGAACCATCTAGTAAACGAATATCTGTACCAGTAGCATTTACAATGGTTGCATCAGAAATATTCCATTCTTTGAGTTTAGCTTTCATCATCTTGACGAAATTTTCTTCACTTCCAGCAACTTTTTCTGTCAGAGCGATAGTGGCGCTGTTGGCACTGACCAAAAGAGAGGCATTCAGTAAGTCCTTTACCTTGTAGCGTCGCGCTTCCAGAGGCAGGTTCGCGATAGCTGGATTTACTGTCAGCTGGTAAGCATAATCAGAAATATCAACCTCAGTTTCTAGACTCAGTTTGCCATCAGCGATGGCTTCGTAAACCAGATAAGCAGTCAAAATGTTAGTAATAGCACCGACTTCTAGTGGGCTTGTAGCCTCCTTTTCATAGAGGATTTTTCCTGAGTTTGCATCGACAGCAATGGCGCTTTTAGCGGCAATTTCATAGTCATCTGCCAGAACAGGCTTGGCAATCAGGCCAAAGAATAGCAGTAAGAATACAAAAAGTTTTTTCATTTCTTTCCCCTAGATTAGTAATAAATCTATTGTAACATAAAAAAGCCGATATTTTTGCTAAACCTATTCAAGAATCCTTGTAAAATATTGAACAAATTTTTATTTATAAGATTTTTTGCATGTTTATGAAAATATATGAAAATGCATAGAAATTTTCCTATACTTTGTTTCAATAAAAATAAGAAAAATGCATAGAATTTTAAAATTTTCTTAAATAAGACTTGTATTTGTCTAGAAATGATGTATAATAATACATAATCTAAAGAAGGAGATTTGCTCATGAAAAAATCTAAATGGTTGGCTATTACTGGTTTGGTTGCAGCATCAGCGCTATTCTTAGCTGCTTGTGGCAAGTCAAGCACCAGCTCGGCAAAGACATATTCTTATGTCTATAATACAGATCCAGATACATTGGATTATGTAAACTCCAATCGCTCCTCTACTTCTGACGTTATTGCCAATTTGGTCGACGGTCTTTTAGAAAATGATCAATATGGGAATCTTATCCCTTCATTGGCTGAAGACTGGACTGTGTCTAAAGATGGCCTAACTTACACTTATAAGTTGCGTAAGGATGCTAAATGGTACACAGCAGAAGGTGAAGAATATGCTGCTGTCAAGGCACAAGACTTTGTCACAGGGCTTAAGCACGCTGCAGATGAAAAATCAGAAGCATTACCAATCGTGCAAAACTCTATCAAGGGCTTGGATGCTTATATCAAAGGAGAAAGCAATGATTTCTCTACTGTAGGTGTCAAGGCAATCGACGACAATACAGTTCAATACACTCTGAATCAGCCAGAAAGCTACTGGAATTCTAAGACAACCATGGGCATTCTCTTCCCGATTAACGAAGAATTTCTGAAGAAAGAAGGCAAAGACTTTGGTACCGTGAAACCTTCCGGTATCCTCTACAATGGTCCATATGTATTAAAGTCATTTACTTCTAAGTCTGTTATCGAATATTCTAAAAACCAAAACTATTGGGACAAGGACAATGTGAAGATCGAAGATGTCAAGTTGACTTACTACGATGGTTCTGACCAAGAGTCATTGATCCGTAACTTTACTGATGGTGCTTACACGCAAGCTCGTCTCTATCCGACTAGCTCAAACTACGCATCAGTAGAAAAGAAATACAAAGACAACATCATCTTTACTCCACAAAACTCAACTAGCTATTTCTATGCCTTTAACTTGAATCGTCAGGCTTATAGCCACACTTCTAAGACAGATGCCCAAAAAGCTGCCAGCAAAGAAGCGATTCAAAATAAAGACTTCCGCCAAGCAATCAACTTTGCTTTTGACCGTAAATCCTTTGGTGCCCAGATGAATGGTAATGAAGGAGCAACGAAGATCATCAGAAGCTTGCTTGTCCCTCCTAGTTTTGTGCAAGTAGATGGCAAGGACTTCTCAGATGTCGTTGAATCACAGTTGGCTTCTTATGGGGATGAATGGCAAGGTGTCAAATTAGCTGATGCCCAAGGCAGCATTTACAACCCAGATAAGGCCAAGGCAGAATTTGCTAAAGCAAAAGAAGCTTTACAAGCGCAGGGAGTTGAATTCCCAATTCATCTAGATGTACCAGTTGACCAAACTGATAAAATCATGGTACAACGGACCAACTCTTTCAAACAATCTGTTGAGGCAGCTCTAGGCCAAGAAAACGTTGTGATTGACGTGCACCAAATGTCATCAGACGATTTTGATAACTCTACTTACTTCGCAGAAACAGCTGCCCAAAAGGACTATGACCTCAATATGTCTGGTTGGTCAGCGGACTATCAAGATCCAGTGACTTATTTGAATATCTTTAACCCAGAGACAGGGGATATCTTGGACAATATTGGTCTGACAAAAGGCCAAAACCAAGACCTTGCTTCCAAGGTTGGTTTAACGGACTACAAAGCGCTTTTGGATCAGGCAGATGCAGAAAAGCAAGATACCAATGCTCGCTATACCAAGTATGCAGCAGCGCAGGCTTGGTTAACAGATAGTTCTATTGTCATCCCATCTATTTCTGCAGGTGCTTCACCAACGGTTCAAAAGGTCGTACCATTTACCAAAGCCTACTCTTATGTAGGTATCAAGGGCGATACCTATGTATTTAAGGGAATGGAGCTTCAAGATAAGGTTCTGACAGTAGCTGATTATCAAAAAGCTTTGAAAAAATGGGAAAAAGAAAAAGAAGAATCAAATAAAAAAGCTCAAGAAGAGTTAGCAAGTCACGTTAAATAAGAGAAAAGAGGCTGGGACAAAAGTTCTAGCCTCTTTTCTTTGGATTGTAGAGCAAGACGTAGTGGCTGAGTGGGCTCTACTACGCTGATTTCATCAGCTTTTACAGCCCTACTCAACTGTGCGGAGGTGGGACGACGCAATCGAATTCTAACGAATGACCGATTTCTGTCCCAGCCTCTTTTTAAAGTAGAAAATCCTATATTTCGTTTATTTTTTTGAACTGTTGAGTTTCTCCTTAAGGAGTATAAGAAAAGGTCCGATTGTTTCGGACCTTTCATTGTTTATTTTGGTGCGATGACTTCCAAGCCACCCATGTAAGGACGTAGGACTTCAGGAATGGTTACAGAGCCATCTTCGTTTTGGTAATTTTCTAAGATAGCAGCCACTGTGCGTCCGACAGCAAGTCCAGATCCATTGAGAGTGTGGAGGAGTTTGACCTTGCCATCTGCTTCGTCACGGTAGCGAATTTGTGCTCGACGAGCCTGGAAATCTTCTGTGTTAGAGCAACTAGAGATTTCACGGTAAGTGTTCTGAGCAGGAATCCAAACTTCCAAGTCGTAGGTTTTAGCAGCAGAGAAGCCCATGTCACCAGTAGAAAGAGCAACGACACGGTAAGGTAGATTGAGCTTTTGCAGGATGTTTTCTGCATTGGCAGTCATCTTTTCCAGCTCTTCATAAGATTCTTCTGGCTTGGCAAATTTTACCATTTCGACTTTGTGGAATTGGTGCAGGCGGATCAGACCGCGCGTGTCACGACCAGCAGAACCAGCTTCAGAGCGGAAAGACGGACTCATAGCTGTGAAGTAGATTGGCAATTCTTTGCCATCTAAAATTTCATCTCGATAGTAGTTGGTCAGTGGAACTTCAGCAGTCGGAATCAGAACGAAGTTAGTATCGCTTAGCTCAAAGGTATCTTCTTTGAACTTAGGATATTGGCCAGTACCAAACATAGAGTCATGGTTGACCATATAGGGAGTGATGACTTCTGTATAGCCTTCTTTGCCATGCTCATCCAGCATGAAGTTGTAGATAGCACGCTCTAATCGAGCTCCTAATCCCTTGTAGAAGAGGAAGCGGGCTCCCGTAACTTTTGCTCCGCGCTCCCAGTCTAAGATGTCCAAATCTTCACCCAAATCCCAGTGAGCCTTAGCTTCAAAGTCAAATTGGCGCGGTGTACCCCAACGGCGGACTTCTACATTATCATCCTCGTCTGCTCCGACTGGCACGCTATCGTGCGGAATGTTTGGCAGGGTTGTGGTGAACTCGGTCAACTTAGCATCTAATTCAGCCAAAGTAGCATCCAAGTCCTTGATTTCAGCAGATAGTTTTTGCATAGCAGCAATCTTGTCATCTGCATTTTCTTTATTACGTTTGGCTTGGGCAATCTCTGCAGAAACGGTATTGCGTTCTGCTTTGAGATTTTCTACTTTCACCAACAAATCACGTCGCTGCTCATCAATTTCCTTCATTTGATTGAGCACATCAGCTGCTACGCCACGGGTAGCTAATTTCTCTGCGACAGCATCAAAGTCTGTCCGAATACGTTTTAAATCTAACATAAGACCTCCAAAAATAAAAGCACACCGAGGAAACTGTTGGAGCGGCTAGGCCGCGGTTCCATCCAACTTCACAGGTGTGCACTTGATTATGTATGTAGTTGTATTGCAACGGTAGAATTTCACACTAGACTCCTATCTGCTCGCAGCACCCGCAGACTTTCTGAAAGAAGCGATAGCCTTACTTATCCGTTTCCTAGATTATACAGGATTTTCTATTTTTTTGCAAATAGATTTTTAAAGAATTGCCCAATTGTTTGGATCAAAGTAGGTAATTTGACAACTTTCTCATTCCCGATATGTTGTCGTGCAATTTTGAGAATTTTTCCAGTGTCCTTGGAGGCAAAGAGAAACTTGCCCTTATCAGTAAACACTTCAAAATGGCGACTGACATTTTTTCCAGAGACATTGGCACCGATCTGCTGGATGCTAGACCAAGGCAGCTGGATATAGTCTTCTACATTAGCGTCGGCGTAGAATTCCAGTGCAACATCACCGATCAAAAACTTCCCAACCTTGCCACCTAAACCCAGATAGGAAACCCCTGTCGTTTGAAATTCAATCGATTTATTTTGCGATTGCGCCATAGAACATCTCCCTTTTAAATACTATAGCTATTATACCATAATAAAAAGAAGGCCGAAACCTTCTTTTTGATTACATCAAACCAATAAGGCGGGCAACGATACCAACAACGAAAAGTCCGATGATGATTGTGATTGGAGAAACTTTCTTCTTAAGCAACCACATGCAGAGGAAGGTAAGGAGAAGTCCCATCAAACCTGGAATCAAAGAGTTAATTTGTCCTTGAAGGGTATTTGCTTTTTCAGGAGTCAAGCTCAATCCGCCTGCAACATCACCCAAGATTTTTTGAAGTTGCTCGCCAGTTACAGCACCTTTAGGGAAGTTGATGTAAGCTCCCTCAGAGAGTTTTGTAGATGGCAATTGAAGCGCAAAGCTAACGTTTACCCAGCGTGCAACCAATACAGCTAAGATAAACATACCAAGGATTGAAGCACCTTTAGTGATGTCTTGGAGGATACCACCAGACATGTCTTTAGTGATTTCAGAACCAGCCTTGTAACCCAATTCTTGAGTGTACCACAAGAAGGCCATACGGATCGCATTCCAAAGAACGAAGAAGAGGATTGGTCCTATGATGTTCCCTGTTGAAGCAAGAGAGGCACCGAGTGCTCCAAGGATCGGACGAACTGTGAACCAGAAGACTGGGTCACCGATACCAGCCAAAGGTCCCATCATACCGATTTTAACCCCTTGGATAGCTGCATCGTCAATTTCTGCACCATTTGCTTTTTCTTCTTCAAGGGCGAGTGTTACACCGATGATTGGAGCAGCAACGTATGGGTGAGTATTGAAGAATTCCAAGTGACGCTCAAGAGCAGCAGCTTGATCTTCTTTTTTAGTGTAAAGTTTCTTGAGAGCTGGAATTAAAGAATAAGCCCAACCCAAGTTTTGCATACGTTCATAGTTCCAAGAACCTTGCAAGAAAGTAGAACGCCACCAAACTTTTTGACGGTCTGATTTAGATAATTGAATTTTTTCAGTCATGATATAGCAGCTCCTTTCTTAGTAGTCTTCTAGGATATCGCCGATTGGGTCGTTAGATGTAGCAGAACCGCCACCACCGTTTCCGCCTTTCTTAGAAAGGTTGAGGTAGATAAGGGCGATTGCTACACCGATAGCACCGAGGGCAATCAAAGTCAATTGGCTAACAGCAGCAAGAGCAAAACCGATAGCAAAGAATGGCCATACTTCGCGAGTTGCCATCATGTTGATAACCATAGCGTAACCAACGGCAACAACCATTCCCCCGCCGACAGCCATACCGCCTGCCAACCAATCAGGCATCATAGCAAGCAATTTTTGCACTGCTTCTGCGGGGATAGCAAGAAGAAGGGCTGCAGGGATCGCGATACGAAGTCCTTGAAGAAGGAGAGCTACAAAGTGCGCGCGTTCAACGCTAGCAAAGTCGCCTTTTTTAGCAGCAGAGTCTGCAGCGTGAACCAAGGCAACAGAGATAGTACGCACGATCATAGTAAGGAAGAGACCAGCTACGGCAAGAGGAATCGCGATTGTAGTTGCAACTGTGATACCTTTGTCAGTGAAATCTCCACCTTGAACCATGATGATAGCAGCAGCAACAGAAGCAAGGGCAGCATCAGGTGCAACAGCAGCACCGATATTTGCCCAACCAAGAGCGATCATTTGAAGAGATCCGCCAAGGATAACACCAGCAGTTAAGTTACCAGTTACAAGACCGATCAAGGTACATGCAACCAATGGTTGGTGGAATTGGAATTGGTCCAAGATACCTTCAAGACCAGCTAGGAAGGCAACAAAGACTACTAAAACCATAGAAATAATAGACATGTTTTAAATCCTTTCATAATAATATGAGAGCGAAACGGTTCAGATTATTGAACGTTGGCTTTGTTAATTAAGTCAAACAAATCTTTCTTAGAATCATTTGGTACTTTACGTACGTCGAATTCAACTCCGAGGTCACGCAATTTTTCGTAAGTTGCCACATCGTCCTTGTCCATTGATAGAACGTTGTTGACCATTGTCTTACCAGTTGAGTGAGCCATTGAGCCGACGTTGAGGGTCTTGATTGGCACACCGCCTTCGATAGCGCGTAGGGCATCTTGTGGAGTTTCAAATAAGATAAGAGCGTGCGTATTACCAAAGCGTGGATCTTTTGAAACAGCAATCAATTTATCAATTGGAACAACGTTTGCTTTAACATTACCAGGTGCAGCTTGTTTGATGAGCTCTTTACGAAGTTCATCCTTAGCTACAGAGTCAGAAGCAACGATGATACGGTCTGCTTTTGAATCTGGCGTCCAAGCTGTTGCAACTTGTCCGTGCAACAAACGAGTATCGATACGAGCAAGGTTGATTTTGAGCTTGCCGTCTCCGATAACAGTTCCTTCTGGGATAGCCGCTTGAGCAACTGGTGCAGCAGCAGGAGCAGCGCTTTCTAGGACTGGATTTAGCTCTTCTGGAAGTGCTTTTACGCCTTCCTTAGCTTCCTTGATAATGTTTGCAACGACAGCATCTACGCCAGCGTTTGCATCCATCATGCGCTCTGTGTAGGCTTGAATTAGCATAGGCAGGTTCAAACCTGTAATAATCGCGAACTTGCGGTCTGGATTTTCACCCATGACACGGCTAGCTTGGTTAAATGGAGACCCACTCCAAAGGTCAGCCAAGACCAATACCTCATCGTTCGCATCAAACGAAGCCACAGCGTCATTGAATTTTGCATACAGATCATCAGGACCTTCGTTTGGCATGAAAGTTACAACTTGTACTTTTTCCTGCTCACCAAAAATCATAGAACCTGACTGATGAATGCCGGCAGCAAATTCACCGTGGCTGGCAATAATGATTCCAATACTCATTATTGTTTTTCCTCCTTATAAAATGTTTGACTTAAGTTTAAGAAAACTTTAAGGCTAACTATTATTATAAAACGTTTTCATGAAAAATGCAAGTACCTGAATCGAGGCGACAATTATTTTCAAATTCTATTTCTAGTGAAAAACGCTGTTATATCAGTCTTTTTTAATCTTTTCTTCTCACTAAATAATTAGATGAAGATTAGATTGCCAATATAACTAGGTTAATATATGAAAGTAAATGAAAATTTCTATGAAAATGCTTATCTGATAAATTGATAGAAAGTAAATTTTTATAGGAAGAATTTATAGCTGAAGTCCAAGAAGTATTTTACAAATTATCTATTTTCTGCTATAATCTTTTATAGAGAGAATTCTCATTGTCTACTTTTTAGCGAGTCTGGATTGGTGGGAGCCAGATAGGGAAGCAGTGCAGATGGCGCTTTCGGTTAACATTTTTAAAGGTAATGAAGTAATAAATTAGGGTGGAACCGCGTCTTGACGCCCCTAGGTCGCATAGCCTAGGACTGTCGGATGTGGTTCTTTTGCTTGTTCAAACAGAACAGAGGATGAGCCTAGCGCTAGAAATAAAAATAAAGGAGTAACTAATGTCTAAGAAACTTACCTTTCAAGAAATTATCTTGACTTTACAGCAGTTCTGGAATGACCAAGGCTGTATGCTCATGCAAGCTTATGATAATGAGAAAGGGGCGGGAACGATGAGTCCCTATACCTTCCTGCGAGCTATTGGGCCAGAGCCGTGGAATGCTGCCTATGTAGAGCCGTCTCGCCGGCCAGCAGATGGTCGTTATGGGGAAAATCCGAATCGTCTGTACCAGCACCATCAATTTCAAGTGGTTATGAAGCCGTCTCCAAGCAATATCCAAGAACTTTACTTGCAGTCTTTGGAGCTCTTGGGTATCAATCCGCTGGAGCACGACATCCGCTTTGTTGAGGATAACTGGGAAAATCCGTCAACTGGCTCGGCTGGTCTGGGCTGGGAAGTCTGGCTGGATGGTATGGAAATCACTCAATTCACTTACTTCCAGCAGGTCGGAGGTCTACCAACTCAACCGGTGACAGCTGAGGTGACTTATGGTCTGGAGCGTCTGGCTTCTTATATCCAAGAAGTGGACTCAGTCTACGACATTGAGTGGGCAGATGGCGTTAAGTACGGTGAAATTTTCACTCATCCTGAGTATGAACATTCCAAGTACAGCTTTGAGGTCAGCGACCAAGACTTGCTCTTGGGGAATTTTGAGAAGTTTGAAGCGGAAGCCAAGCGCTGTCTGGACGAGCATCTGGTGCACCCAGCCTATGACTATGTTCTCAAATGCTCGCATACCTTTAACCTCTTGGATGCGCGTGGAGCCGTATCTGTGACAGAGCGGGCTGGTTATATTGCTCGTATTCGCAATCTGGCTCGTGTCGTGGCCAAGACCTTTGTGGCTGAGCGCAAGCGTCTAGGCTACCCACTTTTGGATGCAGAGACTCGTGAGAAACTCTTGGCAGAGGAGGGAGAATAATCATGGTGAAAAATTTATTAGTTGAATTAGGCTTGGAGGAAATGCCAGCCTATGTCGTGACACCGAGCATGAAGCAGCTGCGCGACAAGATGGGAGCCTTCCTGACAGACCATCGTCTGACCTTTGAGAAAATTGAAATGTTCTCCACACCTCGTCGTCTGGCGGTGCGCGTGGTTGGCTTGGCGGACAAGCAGTCTGATTTGACCGAAGATTTCAAAGGCCCTTCTAAGAAAATTGCTCTGGATGCAGATGGGAACTTTACCAAGGCTGCAGAAGGCTTTGTCCGTGGCAAGGGCTTGACCGTTGAGGATATTACTTTCCGCGAAATTAAGGGGGAAGAATATGTCTATGTGACCAAGGAAGAGGTCGGCCGTCCGGTAGAGGAAATCATCCCAGCAGTGACGGAAGTTCTGCAAGCTCTGACCTTCCCTGTCAGCATGCACTGGGCTAATAACACTTTTGAATATATCCGCCCAGTCCACACCTTGACTGTACTCTTAGATGAGCAGGCCTTTGATTTGGATTTCTTGGACATCAAGAGCGGCCGTACTAGCCGAGGACATCGTTTCTTGGGTCAAGAAACGGAGATTTCTTCAGCAAATTCCTATGAAGATGACTTGCGGGCTCAGTTTGTCATTACCAGTCCTCTTGAGCGGGAAAATATGATTATCGAACAGATTCGGGCGTTAGAGCAGGAGCACGGTGTTTCTATCGAGATTGACGAAGACTTGCTCAATGAAGTGTTGAATCTGGTAGAATATCCAACTGCTTTCTTGGGTAATTTTGATGCCAAATATTTAGAGGTGCCTGAGGAAGTGCTGGTCACTTCCATGAAAGAGCATCAGCGTTACTTTGTTGTGCGCGATGCTGAAGGCAAGCTTTTGCCACACTTTATCTCTGTCCGCAACGGAAATGCAGAGCATTTAGAAAATGTCATCAAGGGGAATGAGAAAGTCTTGGTGGCTCGTCTGGAAGATGGGGAATTTTTCTGGCGGGAAGACCAAAAGCTGGCGATTGCTGACTTGGTTGAAAAACTTGGCAATGTGACCTTCCACGAAAAGATTGGCTCTCTGGCAGAGCACATGGAGCGGACTGGCAAGATTGCTGCTCTCTTGGCGCAAGAAGCAGGATTGGATGCTGATGAGACAGCTGACTTGGCTCGTGCAGCGGCTATTTATAAGTTTGACCTGCTGACCGGCATGGTTGGGGAATTTGATGAGCTGCAAGGTATCATGGGTGAGAGGTATGCTCTTCTGGCTGGTGAGAATGCTGCGGTGGCGGCTGCCATTCGGGAGCACTATATGCCGACATCAGCTGATGGCGAATTGCCTGACACCAAGGTCGGTGCGGTCTTGGCACTGGCTGATAAGCTGGATACCATTCTGTCCTTCTTCTCAGTTGGCTTGATTCCGAGCGGTTCCAATGACCCTTATGCGCTGCGCCGTGCGACTCAGGGTGTTGTGCGTATCTTGGACAAGTTTGGCTGGAACATAGACTTGGCTCAGCTTCTTGCTCGACTTTACGAACTCAAGTTTGATAGCCTAAGTTATGAAAATCAAGAGGCTGTGCTAGACTTCTTCCGTGCCCGCGTTGAGAAGATGATGGATCGCAGCATTCCGAAAGATATCGTGACGGCTGTTCTTCAAAGCAATAACTTTGTCGTACGCGATTTAGTAGAAACAGCTGCGCTCCTAGCAGAAAAAGCTCAGGAAGACAACTTCAAGTCAGCAGTCGAAAGCCTGTCTCGGGTCTTTAATCTAGCTGAGAAAGCTCAAGGGCAGACAGCTGTCCATCCAGCGCTCTTTGAAAATCAAGAGGAAAAAGACTTGGCTGCGGCCATTGAAAAAGTGGAGCTAACACCTGACTTAGCTGCCAATCTGGACCAACTCTTTGCTCTCAGTCCAGTTATCGATGCTTTCTTTGACCATACCATGGTCATGGCAGAAGATGAGGCTGTACGTAACAACCGTCTAGCTCTTCTAGCTTCTTTGACAGCCAAAGCGGGACAAATGGCTCAGTTTAATCAGATTAATACCAAATAAAAGGTAAGAGGGGTAGAATCATGGATCCTAAAAAAATTGAACGCATCAACGAACTGGCTAAAAAGAAAAAAACCGAAGGCCTAACTGCTGAGGAAAAAGTGGAACAAGCCAAGCTTCGTGAAGAGTACATCGAAGGCTACCGCCGTTCTGTTCGCCATCACATTGAAGGCATCAAGATCGTTGATGAGGACGGCAATGATGTGACGCCTGAAAAATTGCGCCAAGTTCAGCGCGAGAAAGGTCTTCATGGCCGCAGTTTGGATGACCCAAATTCATAAAAACAAGAAAAAGAGAGAGTGGGACAGAAATCGGTAATTCGTTAGAATTCGATTTCGTCGTCCCACCTCCGCACAGTTGAGTAGGGCTGTAAAAGCTGATGAAATCAGCGTAGTAGAGCCCACTCAACCACTGCGTCTTGCTCTACAATCCAAAGACAATTGAAGAGTCTAGGACTTTTGTCCCAGACTCTTTTTTTGAATTTATAACTTAGCTTAAGGCTAAGAATATTTATGAATTTTATATCGAGGGATACAGCATTTATAAAGGAAAATCAAGAAATAATGCCTAGCAAGCGAGTAGACAAGCTTGGTTTTTTATCCTTCTATATAGTCTCTTAATGCTTGACCACTTAGGCCGACATTGAGGGCAATCAGTAGCTTGATGCGGGCTTTCGGTGCATTGAGCTCTTTGACAAACATGATTCCGGCTTGGTGCAGTTTGACACCACCGCCTTCATAGGCGTAGACAGGCTCAGCAATGCCGTTGAAACAGCGTGAAACGAGAGCGATGGGGAGACCAGCTTCTGCCATTGCTGTTAATGTTTCCGCAGTTTCTTTTGGCAGATTGCCTGCGCCAAAGGCTTCGATGATGAGGCCGTCTAGCTTTTGCCAATCCAGCATATCAAGCAGTTCTGTTTTCATACCGGCATAGGCTAGAATGATGGGTACCAGTCCCGAAATGCTAGTCAGATCAAATCGGACGCGAGGTTCTGCTGTTTTGAAATAGAGAATTTCCTGTTTCATGACCAGGCCTAAAGGGCCGTGCGTCGGAGTTTGAAAGGTGCTGACATTGGTGGTGTGGGTTTTGGTGACATACTTGGCAGCATGGACTTCATCATTCATGACGACTAGGACGCCCTTGCCTCGACTCTTCTCGTCACTGGCTACCCGCAAAGCAGTCAGGTAGTTATAAACTCCGTCACTACCGAGTTCATTTGAGCTTCTCATAGCTCCGGTCAAAACGACAGGGATATCAGGCAGGTCCATGGTATCAAGGAAGTAGGCCGTTTCCTCTAGAGTATCGGTTCCGTGGGTAATGACCACACCGTCGTATTGGTCAGCGTCAGCTTTGATTTTTTGGTAGAGGTCGAGCATGTGTTGGGGCGTGATGTGAGGACTGGGAACATTGAAAAAATCAACCACTGTCACTTCAATACCCTCTAAGGGAACAGCCACATGGTTCATGGGATTGTCTTGGCTGCTATTGACAGCGCCACTTCCATCAGCCTGCATGGAAATGGTTCCACCAGTATGTAAAACTAAAATCTGCTTATTCATAGATGTGCTTCTCCGCGAATTGTGTTATAATTTATTGTATCATAAAAGGAAAGAATGAGAAAATCAATGGAAATAAAAGCCGTCTTTTTTGATATAGATGGAACCTTGATTAATGACAGTCGAACCGTCTTGAAATCGACAGAAGCTGCCATTAAGAGTTTGCAGGAACAGGGGATTTTGGTCGGTTTAGCGACAGGTCGGGGCCCCTTCTTTGTCAAGCCTTTTATGGACAAGTTGGATCTAGACTTTGCTGTCACCTACAATGGTCAGTATATTTTTTCAAAGGACAGGGTCATTTCTGCCACACCGATTGATAAGCGGAGCCTGCGTGATCTGATTGCCTATGCCAAGGAGCATCGGAAAGAGATTTCCTTGGGAACAGAACAGGCCATGCAAGGTTCAAAAATTATGACCTTTGGTATGAGTTCTTTTTCACAGTGGGCTACCCAGTTTATTCCTAGGAAGATGACTCGGACGGTGAGCCATGGTTTTAACAAGATTGTAAGTAAGGCCCTGCCTCAGCATGAAGATGACCTGCTGAAATTGATTCAAGAACCTATCTATCAAGTCCTGATTTTGGCGGATCCGGCTGAGAGTGCAAAGATTGAAGCAGATTTCCCCCATTTAAAATTTACTCGTTCGAGTCCTTATGCAGCGGACATCATCAATCAAGGGATGTCCAAGCTGGAGGGCATTCGTCTAGTCGGTCAAGAGTATGGCTTTGATATCCATCAGGTCATGGCCTTCGGCGACTCTGACAATGACCTGGAAATGCTGTCGGGAGTTGGCTTGTCTATTGCTATGGGAAATGGCACCAGCTCTGTCAAAGAAGTAGCCAAGCATACGACTAGCAGCAATAGTCAGGATGGGATTCATCGGGCACTAGAACATTTCGGTATTTTGGCCAGTGAGAAAGTCTTTGTGTCTCGCGATCACCACTTCAATAAGGTCAAGACCTTCCATAGTGTTATGGATGAGTCTACGCAGGAAGAACCCATCGCTTGGACACCAGAGGAAGCTCGGCATCGTGCTGACTTCAAGTTGGAAGAGTTGGTTGAATTTCTCAGAGCTGCCAGCTCTTCAGAGGAAGAATTTGATCAGTCGATGGCCAGAATGCATGAGGCTTTAGATAAGGCTGCTGCCAAGGTTCGTAGCAAGAGCAAGGCAGAAATTTCTTTAGTTGGTCAAGTGGATGCTCTGATCGATACGCTCTACTTTACTTACGGTAGCTTTGTCTTGATGGGAGTTGATCCTGAGCGGATTTTCGATATTGTTCATCAGGCCAATATGGGGAAAATTTTCCCAGATGGAAAAGCGCATTTTGATCCAGTGACCCATAAAATCCTCAAACCAGATGACTGGGAAGAGAAATATGCGCCAGAACCAGCAATCGAACGGGAGTTGGAGCGACAGATTCAGGCCTATCAGCGCAATGTGGAAAAGGCGCAAAAAGAAACAAAAAACGAAGAGTAGTGACTCTTTGTCGGCAGAATTTTATTTTACGATACTCAATCGAATTATTTTACGGAGGTTTTCTCATGTTATCAAGAGTTGAAAAATTTGAAGCAGCCTTGGCTCAGACAGAATGCGATGCTGTCCTAGTAACTAATCTGAAGAATATTTACTACCTGACTGGTTTCAGCGGGACAGAAGCGACAGTTTTCATCAGTAAGTCACGACGAATTTTCCTGACAGATTCTCGTTATACCTTGATTGCCAAGGGCGTGGTTGAGGGCTTTGATATTGTTGAAACGCGGGATGCGGTTGGTGAAATTGCTAAAATCATTGCGGACGATCAGTTGGCAAAAATCGGTTTTGATGATGAGATTTCCTATGCTTACTTCAAGATGTTGGAAAGTGTGTTTGCTGGTCATGAGCTGGTGCCGATGACAGCCTTTATCGAAAATCTGCGCATGATCAAGGATGAGCAAGAAATCGCGACCATTCGCAAGGCCTGTCAGATTTCGGATCAAGCCTTCCTAGACGTGCTGGACTTTATCAAGCCTGGTCAGACGACAGAGCTGGCTGTTATGAACTTTTTAGATGCTCGCATGCGCCAGCTAGGTGCTTCAGGTGCCTCCTTTGACTTCATCATTGCTTCGGGCTACCGTTCTGCTATGCCGCACGGTGTGGCTAGTGACAAGGTCATCCAAAATGGTGAAACCCTGACCATGGACTTTGGTTGCTACTACAATCACTATGTCAGCGATATGACGCGGACTGTTCATGTGGGGCAGGTGACGGATGAAGAGCGGGAAATTTATGATATTGTCCTGCGCAGCAATCAAGCCCTGATAGAAGCGGCTAAAGCTGGACTCAGCTGTATTGATTTCGACCGGATTCCTCGTCAAATTATCAACGATGCAGGCTTCGGACCTTACTTCAGCCATGGTATTGGCCACGGAATTGGGCTGGATATCCATGAGATTCCTTACTTTGGCAAGTCAGAAGAGCCGATCAAGGCTGGCATGGTTCTGACCGATGAGCCGGGTATTTATCTGGATGGCAAATACGGCGTCCGCATCGAAGACGATCTCCTCATCACAGAAACTGGTTGTGAGGTCTTGACCCTTGCTCCAAAAGAATTGATTGTGATTTGAGAATTATCAAGCTTTATGGTAGAATAAAGAGTAAATTATTTATTAAAGAGGTAAAAAACAAATGATTGAAGCAAGCAAGCTGAAAGCTGGAATGACTTTTGAAACTGCAGATGGTAAATTGATCCGCGTCTTGGAAGCAAGCCACCACAAACCAGGTAAGGGAAATACTATCATGCGTATGAAATTGCGTGATGTTCGTACTGGTTCTACATTTGAGACTAGCTACCGTCCAGAAGAAAAATTTGAACAAGCTATCATTGAAACAGTACCAGCACAATACTTGTACCAAATGGATGGTACTGCGTATTTCATGAATACTGAGACTTACGATCAATACGAAATTCCAGTCGTTAATGTAGAGGACGAGTTGAAATTCATCCTTGAAAACTCAGACGTGAAAATCCAATTCTACGGATCAGAAGTGATCGGTGTGACAGTACCTACAACTGTTGAATTGGTGGTAACAGAAACACAACCATCTATCAAGGGTGCTACTGTAACAGGTTCTGGTAAACCAGCAACTCTTGAAACAGGTCTTGTTGTTAACGTACCAGACTTCATCGAAGTTGGACAAAAATTGGTCATCAATACAGCAGAAGGAACTTACGTTTCTCGTGCGTAATTTCAATCTTTCATATAGAAAGGAATTCTTATGGCAAACGAACAATTAGGCGAAATCGTTATTGCGCCACGAGTCTTGGAAAAAATTATTGCCATTGCTACGGCTAAGGTAGAGGGCGTTCATTCTTTTGCAAATAAAAGCATGTCAGATAGCCTTTCTATGCGTACGCTTGGACGCGGTGTTGCGCTGCATACGGATGAAAGTGGCGACATATCAGTTGATATCTACCTATATCTGGAGTACGGTATCAGTGTACCAACAGTTGCAGTTGCAATTCAAAAAGCAGTCAAGAGTGCTGTAAGCGATATGGCTGAAGTGGAGCTGTCTGCTGTCAATATCCATGTGGCAGGCATTGTTCCAGAAAAATCACCAAAACCAGATTTGAAAGATCTATTTGATGAGGATTTCCTCAATGACTGATGTTTTGTTAGAATCTAGAAGAGAGCTACGTCAGCGGGCTTTTCAGGCTTTGATGAGTCTGGAGTATGAGGGTGATGCCATTGAGGCTTGCCGCTTTGCCTATACCTATGATAAGGACGAAGAAGAGACGGATGCTGAGGTCAATATTCCAGCATTTCTACTCAATTTGGTCACAGGAGTGCTCCAGTCCAAGGAAGAGTTAGATAAGAAAATCGCCCAGCACTTGAAAGCAGGCTGGACAGTTGAGCGTCTGACCTTGGTGGAAAAGAATATCCTGCGATTAGGCATCTTTGAAATGACAGAGTTCGATACTCCCGAGCGAGTAGCGGTCAATGAAGCCATTGAACTTTCCAAGCAATTTTCTGATGAAAAATCAAGTAAGTTTATCAATGGTATTTTAAGCCAATTTATAACAGAAGAAAAAGACTGAGACGACTGTCTCAGCTTTTTTGGTTTTTGATAGTTGCAGTTGCTGATAATTCTTAAAAAGTTTCCATTATAGCAACCTAGGTCTCGGCTGTTCACTTTTCCTATAGAATCATGGCAATCTAGGTCTCGTCTGCTTACTTTTCCTATAGAATCATGGCAATCTAGGCCTCGGCTGTTCATTTTTCCTATAGAATCGTGGTAATCTAGACTTCGAATGTGCTTTTCATCTTTATTTATAGGATAAATCGCTTTCGTTTCTTAGGATTTTTACTAGGTTTTTTAGAGATGAGGAATGGTCTAGTCAGTCTAAGTAAGAAAAGAAAGAGATAAGAGAAAAACGCCTTAAAAGCAGCCTCTTTAAAAGAGAGTTTTTGAGGGGAATCTTTGGATTTAATAACTATTTGAATAGGGCTATACGGGGAAATTTAAACTGATAGTAAACTTGATAATGTTGAAAAAATTCCTGTCTGTTTTTGTATAGTGGTAGTGTAAAATAAGTTGTGTAAACACAAAAAAGGAATAAATCCGTTATAGTAGAGTTGCGAAACATTACTAGAAAGAGATTTATTTCTATGACTCAGTTTACCACAGAACCACTTAACTTCCTAGCCCAACAGCAAGATATTGATGAATGTTGCCGTTCTTCTCTTGAAACAGCCATGAATGATCTTCTTCAAGCGGAGTTATCAGCCTTTTTAGGGGATGAGCCTTACGATAAAGTAGGCTATCATACTGGAAATAGTCGTAACGGAACCTATTCACGGAAATTTGAAACCAAATATGGGACTGTTCAGTTAACCATTCCAAGAGATCGTAATGGGAACTTTAGTTCAGCTTTGATCCCCGCTTATGGACGTCGCGATGACACTTGGAAATGTTCTGACACCCTTGAAAGCTTATTTGATTAACACTTCGTAACTCTACTTGAGCGTTTACACAGAATTATGGAATATATCTACAATTATCTAAAAGCTTGTAAGAAATAATAAAATAAAGTAATAAGAATGGTATAATAGGTAGAATACATATTTAGTCCTGATGGTCTTCCGATGAGAGGAGCGACTGTGATCGCTTTTATTGAATTGATAAATGAGAAGATTAAAGCGGTGTAGACAAATTAGAGATTGTAGGTGTGTTGAAATGGAAAAAGATATACAGTTATGTTTGATGGAAAAAGATGACCGAGAGCTGTTTATTTTGGATAATCAGGAAGCTTTTAACTACGGGGCTTTGGAGGAGTTTGGGTGTAGAGATAACCACTTTGAAGAAGATGGTCAAATCATTTCACGAGAGACCATCGAACAGTCCATTGACCACGGAAAGGCTTATCGTATTATTCTTGAAGAGAAAAAAGTTGGCGGTGCTGTAATTAAAGTTGATGGAGAAAAAGGAAGTTTAGACCTGCTATTCGTTTCCCCAGATGCTCACGGTAAGGGAGTTGGATATGCTGCTTGGTGTCAAATTGAAAAGTTACATCCAGAAGTCAAAATTTGGGAGACTATGACACCATACTTTGAGCAGCGTAATATACATTTTTATGTAAATAGATGTGGGTTTCATATTGTTGAATTTTTTAATAAATTTCATCCTGACCCAAATGAGCCAGAAGCGGATGTTAAGGAATTTGATGAGCAATTTCCAGACGGAATGTTTCGGTTTGAAAAAAGAATAGATTAAATTAGAAGTTGGAATTGCAATAGAGCGGTGCTTAATGACTATCTTAAAGATAATGCTAATAACGGTCAGTGTTGCATTTATTATGTTTGGATATGAGATCGCCCCAAGGGAGTATCTAATAGATTGTATTGTTAAAAGTTTTAAGGTACTTGAAAAATTCCAAGAAGGGGAAGAGCTTGGAGCAGGTGAATACATGGATTATTTGCAGATTACAGGAGGATAAGCATGACGATTGTTTTGATTTCAGTTATTATTGCATTTCTATATCATAAAATCGCAGAACATTTTAAGAATAGTTATATTGATTGTATTTTATTTCTATCATTGATTTTGTCTCATTTTATATGGGATTACTATTTCTTACCAATTGACATAGTAATAGCCCTCAGTGGAGTACATTTACTATCAAATTTCTTTGAAAAGGTAAGAAGTAAACAATGAAACTGATTTAGAGAGAGTCACCATGAAATGAAAGGTAAAAAGTTGGGTATTGAAATGAAACATTTTTTTGCAGGTCTTGGTGCCATAAACTTTGCTAGTTATCTAATTGCTATAGGTGTAGGATTGGCACCTCTCTTTCACATTTTTATAATCCGTTCGGAAATAAGTTTTGGGAAAATAGTATTGTCTATAATAGCTATACTTTTAATCATAATTTTAACGATTGCGCGAATTTATAGAAGATTTTTCTATGTAGATTAGTTTGATTTCCTTTAGAATTTGGGAAAACCTAATCTTTCTAAAAGAACGAACAATGATATTGAATGCAGGTGATAGCCTAAGGAAAACGGTAGTGACTATGAGACCAAAAAGTAATCAGGGATTGAACTGTGCAACTTAGGCCTCGGTTAGTTACTTTTCCTATAAAATCATGGCAGCCTAGGTCTCGGCTAGCTACTTCAAACTTAGTTATAAAAGAAAATCTTCCTAGACGGAGCTAACATTGAAGTAATTGCTAGGGATTAATGATATTAAAAGTCCCCCAAAAGTTGGTTTCTGCCAAACCTTTGGGGGATTCGTCAAGATGAAGGAATTTAGTGAGATCAAAAAAGTTATACGCTTTTGCCAGGCAAGAGGTTCACAGGCAGGAAGTAGCCGGTCGTTGTGACTTCTTGCTTGTCAATTT
Source organism: Streptococcus sp. SC1 (assembly GCF_030272855.1). Taxonomy (NCBI): domain Bacteria; kingdom Bacillati; phylum Bacillota; class Bacilli; order Lactobacillales; family Streptococcaceae; genus Streptococcus; species Streptococcus sp. SC1. Next base: position 432,484 of record NZ_JAQCMU010000001.1, read on the forward strand.
TTTGTAGCAATAAATCCACCAGAAGTTTGGCGATATCCTTCAGTGGCTGTTTAATAGTCGCTAGTTGAGGATAATAATTTTCGACAAAATAAGTTCCGTCGTAGCCGATGATTTTTAAATTTTTAGGAATCTGGATGTTCAGCTCCTGAGCGACTTTCATCACTAAAATGGCTGTCAAATCATCTGAAGCAAAGATAGCATCTGGCTTCTCATGGGTTAAAATATGCTTGATTTCCATTTCCTTTCGGACGGGAGAATAATCGCTGGATACATTGATGATTGGAGCGTCTGGCAGGACTGAAGCAAAGCCAGCATGGCGTAGGCCGGTCGGTGAGTTGGAATTATCATTACCAGTAATCATGATAATGTTTTTAGCGCCAGCTTTGACCAAGGTCTGAGCAGCCAGCACTCCACCGCCATAGTTGTCTGAGGAGACAACAGGAATATCTGGTGAAAGGTTACGGTCAAAGGAAATGATAGGAGCAGTTACGCGATTGTAGTCTTCGATGCCTAGATTGTGACTGCCGGAGATGATACCGTCCACCTGATTAGCCTCTAGCATCTCAAGGTACTCACGCTCCTTATCTGAGTCGTGCTCGCTATTGCAGATGATGGTTTTATAGCCCTGTTTAAAGAGCTCGTGCTCTAGCTTGCCAATCAATTCTGCATAAAAGACATTGCTGATATTGGGGAAAATGAGTCCAATCAGCTTGGCTGATTTTCCTTGGAGGCTGCGCGCCAGATTGTTGGGCTTGTAGGCCAATTCTCGCATGGCTGCTTCAACCTTAGAAATCGTTTTGTCGGATAAGTAGCCTTTCCTGTTGATGACGCGGGAAACAGTTGTAGGGCTGACTCCTGCAAGTTTTGCTACATCAGTTAGCTTTGCGACCATAATCTAATTCATAGTAAGTACCGGTTGGATTGCCCTTGGTAATGGCAATGCCTGTCTGGTCTTCTCTCGGGAAGACACGACCGGAAAATACTTTCTCTCCTTTATTGATGAAAATTTCAAAAATCGATTTATCGATGAAGATAGTAGCGCTCGTTGCTTCTTTGTCAATATTACAGCTTCGGCTGGTTCCAAAGTCCAGAGCGAATGGCTCACCCGCCTGACTGCGGTCAACGGTCACTTGACCTGCTTTAAGATCAAAATTGATGCGTAATCCCTTGCCATCCTTGTCTGCAAAGAGAACAATTTCATGCTCGGTGTCTGCAGCGAGATTCAGTTCTAGTTCGTAGCTGTTCTTGCTTTCTGACAGAGAAACGAAAGGCTGAGATTCAGCTCGTAAATCCTTGATAGCAGGCACTGGGTATTGGTAGAGCTTGCCGTCTTTCAGACTTAATTCCTTGACGAGAGAGAAGGTCCCTTGATGGTCGAAGCGGTCAGATGGGTATTCCACATCAGGCAAGCCTAGCCAGCTGACAGCCAGTGCGCGACCGTCAGGTGCGTTAAAAGCTTGGGTCGCGTAGCACTCAAAGCCGTAGTCCAGATTTTGGATAGGGCTAGGATCAATCATAGTAGCTTGATTTGTGTCAAACGATTGACCTATTTTATACATATTTGGATAGATATTGCCATAGTCCAGTACGTCTTTAGACAAACCTTGAGGGCAATAGAGCAGGATTGGCTGGTCATTGATAAAGACAAGGTTCGGACACTCCATCATATAGGCCGTCTTGTCATTGGCAAAGTCCAAATCGCCAATAGCTTCCCAGTTGGTATAGTCATTATCAACTGCCTTGTATAGCTTGACATAGCCTTGTTTGTCTAAATTTTGCCCACCGACAATAGCATAGAATTGTTCTTTGTAGTTGAAAATCTGCGGATCGCGGAAGTGGTCAGTCGCTTCAGCAGGTTGCTCAATCAAGACCTTGTCGATTTTTTCCAGCTTACCTGATTTGTCTAACAAGGCACCGATTTGATAAGGATGACGCACCCAATTTTCATCACGAACATTGCCGGTGTAGAAGAGAAAGAGCTTATCGTCAAACTGCATGGCAGAGCCAGAGTAGGCACCGTGGCTGTCCAGATGAGTATCTGGCAACACCCGAAGGCCAGTTTCAGTGAAGTGAACTAGGTCATCACTTTCTAATTGAACCCAGCACTTGAGACCGTGTGCTGCCCCGAAAGGAAAGTTTTGGTAGAAAACCACCCACTTGCCGTCAAAATAAGAAAAACCATTGGGGTCATTGAGTAGACCTGTCTGAGGCTCCACATGGTAGTTAGCCCGCCAAGGAGATTTAGCGATGTTTTCTTTGATCTGCTGTACCTCTTCCTGAGTCCAGTCTTCATAGCGCTTGTAGCGTTTTTCAGTCGTCCAAGCCAATCTTTTGTCCTCCGAATCATATTATTTCTTATTACTATAGTAAACGTTTTCTGCTGAAAAATCAACATTTAACAGTAAAAAAATATTTTTTCTGCAAAACGCTTGACATATCTCTGAATCATGGTAAAATAATATTCGTAAAGGTGATAAAATCGCTTTCAAAAAGTTTTACAATATTTTTATAAGGAGATTTTTGCAAATGAACAATACTGAAATTGCAAAAAAGGTCATCGAAGCCTTGGGTGGACGTGAGAACGTTAACAGTGTAGCCCACTGTGCGACTCGTCTGCGCGTTATGGTTAAAGATGAAGGAAAGATCGACAAAAATACTGTCGAGAATCTAGAAAAAGTTCAGGGTGCTTTCTTTAACTCAGGCCAATATCAAATCATTTTTGGTACTGGTACGGTTAATAAGATTTATGACGAAGTTGTAGCACTTGGCTTGCCAACTTCATCAAAAGATGACATGAAAGCTGAAGCTGCTAAGCAAGGGAATTGGTTCCAACGCGCCATCCGTACATTCGGTGACGTATTTGTACCAATCATCCCAGTTATCGTAGCAACTGGTCTCTTCATGGGAGTTCGTGGGCTATTGACTGCCCTTGGTATGACACTTCCAGATGATGTAACAACCTATACTCAAATCTTAACAGATACAGCCTTCATTATCCTACCAGGTCTGGTAGTTTGGTCAACCTTCCGTGTATTCGGTGGAAATCCAGCGGTTGGTATCGTTCTTGGTATGATGCTTGTTTCAGGCTCACTTCCAAATGCTTGGGCTGTTGCTTCTGGTGGTGAAGTGACTGCAATGAAATTCTTCGGCTTCATCCCAGTCGTTGGTTTGCAAGGTTCTGTTCTTCCAGCCTTCATTATCGGGGTTGTCGGAGCTAAGTTTGAAAAAGCTGTCCGTAAGGTTGTTCCAGATGTCTTGGATCTTTTGGTCACACCATTTGTAACCCTTTTGGTGATGTCAATTCTTGGACTTTTCGTGATTGGACCAGTCTTCCACGTTGTTGAAAACTACATCCTTATTGGTACAAAAGCTATTCTTGGTTTGCCATTCGGTCTAGGTGGTTTGCTGATCGGTGGAGTTCACCAATTGATTGTCGTATCAGGTGTTCACCATATCTTCAACTTGCTTGAAGTACAATTGCTTGCAGCTGACCATGCTAACCCATTCAACGCCATCATCACAGCCGCTATGACAGCTCAAGGTGCTGCAACCGTTGCTGTTGGTGTTAAAACTAAAAATCCTAAACTAAAAACTCTGGCATTCCCAGCTGCTCTTTCTGCCTTCCTTGGTATTACAGAGCCTGCCATCTTCGGGGTTAACTTGCGTTACCGCAAACCATTCTTCCTTTCATTGATCGCTGGTGCTGTCGGTGGTGGCTTGGCTTCTATCCTTGGTCTTGCTGGTACTGGTAATGGTATCACCATCATCCCAGGTACAATGCTTTACATCGGTAATGGACAACTCTTACAATATCTCTTCATGGTAGCTGTATCATTCGCTCTTGGTTTCGCCCTTACTTACATGTTTGGTTACGAAGATGAAGCTGAAGTTGCTACAAATGCTACTACAGAGCGCCTTGTCGAAGAAGAAACAACTGGTAATATTCCAGCAGCTCTCCAAGATGAAACAATCATTTCTCCAATCGTTGGTAGTGCAGTAGCTTTGAGCGATGTGAATGATCCTGTTTTCTCAAGCGGAGCTATGGGTCAAGGGATTGCGATCAAACCAACTGAAGGTGTCGTTTACGCCCCAGCTGATGCAGAAGTGACAATTGCTTTTGCGACAGGCCATGCCTATGGTTTGAAGACAGCTAATGGTGCTGAAATCCTGATCCACGTTGGTATTGACACAGTGTCTATGAATGGCGAAGGATTTGATCAAAAAGTTTCTCAAGGTTCTAAAGTCAAAGCTGGCGATATTATTGGAACGTTTGATTCAGCTAAAATCGCAGCAGCTGGTCTGGATGATACGACTATGGTTATCGTGACTAACACAGCTGACTACGCATCTGTGACTCCAGTAGCAGAAGGAACTGTTGCTAAAGGCGATGCGATTATTGAAGTGAAAGCTTAATCTTAGCTATAGAAAGTCAACAAAGGAAAACGAACAACTTATGTTTGTTCGTTTTTTACTTGAGTGCTAAGATTTACAGAGGAAAATCTAAAATATAGAGCCATTTCCAATAGGGAAATATGCTATAATGGAGTATAAAGAATACAAGAGGTGTTTGAAATGACAAAATTGTACGGAAGTTTAGAAGCCGGTGGAACGAAGTTTATCTGTGCTGTGGGCGATGAAAATTTTAATGTTGTAGAAAAAACACAGTTTCCTACGACCACGCCGATTGAGACGCTAGATAAAACGATTGAGTTTTTCTCTCGTTTTGACAATTTAGCAGGTTTGGCAGTCGGTTCTTTTGGTCCAATTGATATTGATCCTAATTCAAAAACATATGGCTACATTACGACAACTCCAAAACCACATTGGGCCAATGTGGATATCGTGGGAGCGCTTCGTCGTGCTTTGAATGTGCCAATCTACTTTACGACAGATGTCAACAGCTCAGCTTATGGTGAAGTTGTAGCCCGCAACAATGCTGGCGGTCGCGTTGAAAATCTGGTTTATTATACGATTGGAACAGGGATTGGCGCTGGTGCTATCCAACGTGGTGAATTTGTTGGCGGGACAGGCCACCCAGAAATGGGTCACTACTATGTGGCTAAGCACCCGATGGATGAGGAAAAAGGCTTTAATGGCGTTTGTCCTTTCCACAAGGGCTGTTTGGAAGGCTTGGCGGCTGGCCCTAGTCTAGAAGCGCGGACTGGTGTGCGTGGTGAAAATATCGAGCTAAATAATACTGTCTGGGATATTCAGGCTTACTATATTGCGCAGGCAGCTATTCAAGCAACGGTGACGTTCCGTCCAGATATTATTGTCTTTGGTGGTGGTGTGATGGCGCAGCAGCACATGCTGGATCGTGTTCGTGAGAAATTCACTGTCCTGCTCAATGGTTACCTGCCAGTACCAGATGTGCGTGACTACATTGTCACACCAGCTGTCGCAGGAAATGGTTCAGCCACACTAGGAAATTTTGTCCTCGCAAAAGATATTAGCGAACGCTATGCAAAATAAGTAAACAAGGCGTTGAGAGTGTTCAAATAAACTAAGGAGGCTGAGATAGGGAATCCAGCCTCTTCCATTTGAAGTGACATATGCAAAAAGCAATTGTGAAAGATCCTTTCTTTTTACAGCAAAAATCAGTCCCAGCTACAAAGGCCGACCTATTTTTAGCCCAAGACTTGCAGGATACCTTGTTGGCGCATAGAGAGTCTTGTGTCGGTCTTGCTGCGAATATGATTGGTTACCAAAAGCGAGTGATTATTTTTATGTATGGCATGCTGCCCATGGTTATGTTTAATCCAGTTCTCATTCAGAAGTCTGGCCCTTATGAAACGGAAGAAGGTTGTCTATCCTTGACAGGCAGTCGGTCAACCATTCGGTACCAGAAAATCACGGTTGAATATCTGGATCAGAATTGGCTGAAGAAGACCATTACTTTAGAGGATTTCCCAGCGCAAATCTGCCAGCATGAATTAGATCATTTGGAAGGAATTCTCATATAGGAAATGTATCTGGAAAGGATAGGAATAGAATGAAAGTATATCAGCGCGATGGAGCAAGATTTTATGCCATAGGCTTTTGTTTACTCTTTGCTATCTTTTTTATCATGGCTTTTGTATCTATGGATCAGGCTTCCCTTGAGTCAACAAGTCAAAATAGTGCTAATCAACTGGTTCATAGGAGTCCTACCAGCAAAGAAGACCAAAGAAGCAGGCAGACTACTGAAGAAAGCAACAATATGCTCCATCCAGTCTATTTGGGAATGGGCATAACCGCTATTTTTATGATCGTTCTAGGCTATATTTCGAATCATAGGCCCCCGATTTTAGAGATGGATGAGATGGGAATAAGGCTGAGAGGCTTATCTGCTAAAAGAGAGAAGTACTTCTTGTGGCAGGAGATTGAGCAAATTGAATACGATATATCTCGACCTAGGATGAGATCTTCCGAACCGACCAGTCGAATTTTATATTTCTATCCTAAAAATCAAGAGGAGAGTGCGGTCTCTTTGGACTTGGATGATGTGAAAAATACTAGCTTCAATGAACTTCATCAAGAAATTTCCAATCTTGCTCCGCATATCAAGTGGCTCTTTCCGTAGAAATATTATTATAGAGTAGAGATTTGCTATTCTTGTTTCGATTAAAAATATTAAGATAAAAAAACTTTGGATTGGTAGAACTGGGACTCTTGGTTCCAGTTTATTTTTTTATTAAAAATAGTTCTCATAGAAACTTTTTCTTAACATCTGCTTTTTATGTGGTAAAATAGTTCTCAGGAAAACTAATTAGTTCTCGCGAGAACCAGTTTAGAAAGGAAGAATTGATGGAAAAGCCTTTATTAGAAATGAAGCGTTTTGGCCGAAAGATTCATCTCATGGTAGAGAAACTTGCCAAGGAGCAAGGGATTGAGTCCATGGCTGGGCCACAGGGGCAGGTCTTGCATATTGTTGCCCATCGTGCGGAAGAAGGCAAGGACACGCTTATCAAGGATATTGAGCAGGAGTTGGATATTTCCAAATCGGTGGCCTCTAACTTAATGAAAAGGATGGAGAAGAATGGCTTTATCCAGCTGGAAGTTAGCAAAACGGACAAGCGGGCCAAGTATATCCGCCTTACTCCGCAGTCGCAGGAAAGAATGAAGAAAATCCGCGACTTTTTTGGTGAAATAGACCGGTCTATTTTGAATGGTGTTTCTGAGCAGGAGCTACTGATTTTTTCACAAGTCATGGCCAAGTTCTATCAGAATATCGCAAGTTTAGAAAATGGAGGGAAAGATGATTAAGCTATTTAAACGGCTGACGGTAAGGGAAGTGAGCATGATTATTCTCAGTGTGCTCTTCACCTTCCTAACGGTATTTTTGGAATTAGAAGTTCCGACCTATATTTCGACGATTACAGAGCTACTACAAACGCCGGGAACAGTTTTAGCAGATTTGTGGGAACCGGGATTGAAAATGCTTAGCTTATCCTTTGCTAGTTTGCTGTCAGCTATTGTGGTTGGTTTTTTTGCCGCTCGTATAGCAGCTAGCTTTACCCAGAGTTTGCGGAGCGATATTTTCAACCGTGTGCTAGACTATTCGCAGACGGAGATTAAGAAATTTTCGATTCCTAGTTTGCTGACTCGGACGACGAATGACATTACTCAGGTACAGACCTTAATCACCATGGGGTTACAGGTGGTGACCAGGGGGCCGATTATGGCTATTTGGGCCATGACCAAGATTATTGGCAAGTCCGAGAACTGGCTGATTGCTGTTCTTATTGCTGTTCTTGTTAATATCCTGATGACAGTAGTTTTGGTTACACTGGCCTTTCCTAAGCAATCAGTGGCGCAGCGCTTGGTCGATAAGCTAAACAGCGTCACTAGAGAGAGTCTGACTGGGATTCGCGTGGTCCGGGCTTATAATGCTGAGGATTATCAGGATGAGAAATTTGCGGCAGCTAATGATGAAGTAACTCGACTCAATCTTTTCATCGGTCGTCTGATGGCCATGATGAACCCAGTTATGATGGGGATTTCCAGCGGTTTGACACTAGCTATTTACTGGATTGGTGCTTATTTGATTCAGGAGGCTGGGCTGCAGGAGCGTCTCCCGCTCTTCAGTGATATGGTCGTCTTTATGTCCTATGCTATGCAGGTTGTGATGGGCTTCTTGCTCATGGGTGCCCTCTTTATCGTCCTGCCTCGGACCATTGTGTCGGCTGGCCGGATTAATGAAGTGCTGGATCTGCATTCTTCAATTACAAGTCCAGAACAGCCTAAGGCGGCAGCAGCGGATAGCAAGGGAGAAGTAGTCTTTCGAGATGTGTCCTTCCGCTATTCTAAAAATTCTGAAGCGGTCATTGAGCATGTCAGCTTTACAGCGCATGCTGGTGATACTGTAGCCTTTATCGGTTCAACCGGTTCAGGGAAATCTACTCTTGTCAATCTCATCCCTCGTTTCTACGATGTGACCGAAGGGGAGATTCTGGTAGATGGCGTCAATGTTCAGGATTATCAGCTGGAAGACCTGCATAATAAGGTCGGCTACATTCCGCAAAAGGCGGTGCTCTTCTCTGGCGATATTGAGAGCAATCTGGACTTCGGTCAAAGCAAAGCAAGCCCGCTGGATGAGCAGGAAATGTGGGAAGCTCTTGACCTAGCTCAGGCCAAGCCTTTTGTTCAAGAGAAGGAAAAAGGGCTTAAGTCAGAAGTAGCTCAAAGCGGGACCAACTTCTCTGGTGGCCAGCGTCAGCGCTTGGCTATTGCTAGAGCCTTGGCTCGTAAGCCAGAAATCCTTATCTTTGACGATTCCTTCTCAGCGCTAGACTATAAAACAGACCGCATTTTGCGTAAGGAACTGGCTGAGCGGACGCAGGATATGACCAAGCTGATCGTGGCGCAGCGGATTTCTACCATCATGGATGCGGATCAAATCTTGGTCTTGGATGCTGGCAAGGTGGTTGGTCAAGGTACCCACCGTGAACTTTTGGCAAATAACGCGGTTTATCAAGAAATTGCTTACTCACAACTATCCAAGGAGGAATTAGAAAATGGAAAATAAGAAGTCTTCATTATTTAACCAGATGCGGCCTTATCTCAAAGGCTTCCAGCTTCCTCTTGCTTTGGCATTTGTGGGAGCTGTCTTGTCAAACATTATCACGGTCTATGGGCCAAATAAATTAAAAGAAATTACCAACCTCATCTCTGATGGTCTGGCTACCAGTATTGATTTGAAAGCTGTGTCTCAGATTGCCCTTCTGCTGACCGTGCTCTATGCAGTCGGAGCTCTGCTCAACTACGGTCAGTCCTTTATCATCAGTACGGTTGTCCAGTATTTCTCCAAGCGGTTACGGACGGCCATTGCGGAGAAAATTAACAAGCTTCCATTGAGCTATTTCGATGGTCATTCTCAGGGGGATACGCTGTCGCGCGTGACCAATGACGTGGATATGGTCGGCCAATCTCTTAACCAGAGTTTGGGAAGTGTTATCTCTTCTAGCTTGCTTTTGGTGGCTGTGGTTTTGACTATGTTCTTTATGAACTGGATTTTGGCTTTGGTGACCATTTTGGCTACTGTAGTCGGTTTTGTCTTTGTCGGCCTCATCATGGGTAAGTCTCAGGGCTATTTCGCTGCCCAACAAAACGATTTAGCTGCTGTTAACGGCTATGTGGAGGAGATGTACTCTGGGCATAATGTTGTTATCAGCTATAATGCCATTGAACAGTCTAAGGAACGCTTTGCAGTTCTCAATCACAATCTCTATAACAGTATTTGGAAGTCTCAATTTATTTCTGGCATGATGATGCCGCTCATGTTCTTTACGGGGAATTTTGCCTATGTGCTGGTTATTTTGGTCGGTGCTGCTCTGGCGATTAATGGTTCTATTAGCATTGGGATAATTGTTGCCTTTATGGTTTATGTGCGGACCTTCTCTCAGCCTTTGTCACAGATTGCACAAGGTATCACCGTCTTACAGCAGGCTGGTGCAGCACTGGTTCGTGTCCTTGAATTTCTGGCTGAGCCTGAGATGGAAGACGAGCAGCATAAAGAGCAGCAGCTTACTGCTGTCAAGGGAAATGTTGCCTTTGAAGAGGTCTTCTTTGGCTACAAGCCAGACCAGACGATTATTCATGATTTCTCAGCCCAGGCCAAAGCCGGACAGAAGATTGCCATTGTCGGTCCGACGGGTGCTGGTAAGACGACCATCGTTAATCTGCTCATGAAGTTCTATGAAATTGACAAAGGGCGTATCAGCATTGATGGCATAGATATTAAGGATATGAAACGCTCCGAGGTTCACGATGCCTTTTCAATGGTTTTGCAGGATACCTGGCTCTTTGAAGGAACTATCCGAGAGAACTTGATTTATAATCAGGATCATGTGACAGATGAAGCAGTTATCGCTGCAGCGAAGGCGGTCGGTGTTCATCACTTTATCATGACTCTGCCGCAGGGCTATGATACAGTGCTGGATGACACGGTCAACTTATCTGTCGGTCAGAAGCAGCTATTGACCATCGCTCGTGCTCTGCTGAAAGATGCACCGCTCTTGATATTGGATGAGGCAACTTCGTCAGTCGATACGCGGACGGAGGAGCTGATTCAAAAGGCCATGGACAAACTTATGGAAGGCCGGACTTCCTTTGTCATTGCTCACCGCCTATCCACTATCCGTAATGCGGATCTTATCTTGGTCATGCGCGATGGAAATATTATCGAGCAGGGTAACCACGATGAACTCATGGAGCAGAATGGCTTCTATGCGGACCTCTATAATAGTCAGTTTGAGGAAGGTGAAGTAGCTTAAGGATAGCAATGGAGTATCCTACTATAAAGAATGGCACAGCCTAAGCTGTGCTTTTTTGTAACCAATTCCTTATATGAAAGTTAGAAATTTTGCCTGTTTTATTTAAGGCCGCACTTTAAAATTTTCATTTGATCTGCTTGGTCATTTTAGAGATTGCAAGGATGCATTTTTACATGAGGTTGATTTCAAACGCTATTTACCAGTTTAGTTAAGTATGATAAAATAGAAAAGTTACAGTATTAAGAAATTAAGGAGACAATGATGAAAAAAGTATTTAAATACACAGCCTTGCTTGTGGCAGGTGTGAGCTTAACAGCCTGTGCTTTGCTTCCAAATCCAAATAAAAAACATTCTGGTAAGCCAAGCCAGGAAACGACTGTCAAAAAATCAGCCAGCAATGGGCAGGTTGATATCCAGATTAAGGATGGCCAGTTCATTATGCCAAGCAACGGATCAGCTGATGCCAAATACTTGGCCTTGTCTTTGGAAATTAAGAATAAAACAAATGATAAGATCATGATTTCCTCTTCAGACATTGGTTTTTATGATTCAGAGGGAGAGAAGATCCAGCCGGTCGGAGTCTATGACGACAAAGAAAACTTTAAAACACTGAGCTATGAAGACTTAGCGGAAGGAAAGACTCTTTCTGGTAATCTGGTCTTTAAGGTTGAAGATGGCAAGAAATATGAACTTCACTATGAGAAGAAATCCTACGGCTCCGATGAAAAAGCAGAACCCATCAAACTAAAAGTTGATCCTGCGAAATATCCGAATCACGTTGACGAATCAAAGAAATTAGCTTCTGATTACCTCAATGCTGTTTTCTTGGGAGGAGAAGCAAAGACAAAATCCTCCAAAGACAAAGGCGATTTGGTTTTAGGCGGCGATTTGGATCAAGATAAAAAAGATTATAGAGCAGCCTTTGCAGCAGATTTCACGCGTAAATTGCATGATTATCCATTTAGTGATGATGAAATCAATGCTTTCATTGATGCCTATGTGAAAAGTAATGCCAAACGCTCAGAAATTGATTACACAGTAGCGCAGTACATGCCAAATTCAATCGTTATCAAGATCAAACCGAGAACGGTCAGTCTAAATAAAACCATGTATACCTACCGTCAAGATTTCTATGATAAGCATCGTTCTGAATATGGAAGCCTGAGTGACGTCTATAAAGCTACCGATAAGAGCTATGCTAATGATATGATGGCTGGAATGGATTCGCGTCCTCTCCTCACACCAGAACGAGATTATCAGTTGAAATTTGTCAAAACAGATGGCAAGTGGGTCCTAGAGCGTGATTATTCTTATGAATCCATCGTCAGAGCTTTTGAGGGCGATATATCCTAATAGTAAGATGAGAGGGCGGATGCTTCATTCTGCTCTCTATTTATTTTGTTTCCTAGCCTAGCTTTGTGCTATACTGGAGGGTAGATATGTAGAGTAAAGGAGTCTACCATGAAAAAATTCTATGATAAATTAGTAAAAACGCGTCATCATCTCCATCAGCATCCAGAGCTGTCTGGCCAAGAATATGAAACAACAGCCTTTCTAAGCCGTTATTTGCAAGAATTAGGAATTAAAATTTTGGACTCTGGCTTAGAGACGGGCTTGATTGCCGAAATCGGTCAGGGAGAACCAGTTATCGCCTTGAGAGCAGATATTGATGCCCTGCCCATTTTAGAGCAGACAGGTCTGCCTTACGCTAGCCAAAATCCTGGTGTCATGCATGCCTGCGGTCATGATTTTCATCAGACTAGTCTTCTGGGAGCGGCGGAGTTACTCAAGGCTATGGAAGAAGATTTACAGGGAACCATTCGATTGATTTTTCAGCCAGCTGAGGAAACCTCCCAAGGAGCCAGTCAAGTTCTGGCTACGGGTTTGCTGGATAATGTAGTTGCGATCATCGGTTTTCATAATATGCCCCAGTTAAAAGCTGGGCAAATGGCCTTGAAGCCGGGAGCCATGATGGCAGGCGTAGAGAAGTTTAAGGTGACTGTGGAGGGAGTCAGTAGCCATGCGGCTCGGCCGGATCTGGGAGTGGATACGGTGCTGACTTTGACCAGCATGATTCAAAATCTTCAGTCACTGGTTTCTCGGACTGTCTCGCCCTTTGAGCCAGTTGTTTTATCTGTGACCCACATTGAGGCTGGGACGACTTGGAATGTCTTGCCTCAAAATGGCTTATTTGAAGGCACCATTCGTTGTTTTAATCCTGATTTGCAAAAGCGTTTGAAGGCGGATTTTATCCGTATTGTGGAACATACGGCGGAGAATTTTGGTGCTAAGGTCGCTATTGTTTGGGATCAGACTCCGCCAGTGACCTATAATGATCCAGAATTAGCCGAGCTTATTTTTAAAAATTCTCAGAATATCGGGGAGCTACTGCCTGCCCAGCCGTCTTCAGCTGGCGAAGACTTTGCTTTTTACCAAGAAAAAATCCCTGGTGTCTTTGCTTTTATCGGCTCAAATGGTGCAGCAGATGCGCCTGACCTGCACCATGATAGCATGACGATTGACGATGCAGCCTTTCAGGTTTCTGTGCCTTACTATGTCGAAAACGCCCTCTTCCTCCTCAAGCACTATAAGAAATAACTATAGTCTTTCATAGAAAAAAAGAACTAGGCAAGCTCCTCTTCTTTTGTTATCATAGAAAAACAAGATTTTGATATTTTCAAATAGTTTGAATAATCGAATCAGTGATAAAGAAAATCTATCACCTTTATAAAAAATATATAATGGTCAGGACTTTCGACTTTTGGTATGATAGAAACATGCTCTTTAGGAGGAGATAGAGATATGAATATTAAAAAAATATTGAAATACACTGCCACTGCTGTGGTAGGAAGTCTTGCAGTTGGGCTGCTTGTAGCCTGCTCGTCTTCTGCAAGTAAAGATAGTGCTACAAAGAAAAAGACGATTGAAGTTGGAACGGTTGGAACAACCAAGCCTTTCTCTTATGAGGATAAGGACGGAAAACTAACCGGTTACGAAATTGAAGTGCTTCGTGAAATCTTTAAAGGTTCAGATAAGTACGAAGTCAACTTCAACAAAACCAAATGGGCTTCTGTTTTCTCTGGCTTGGACAGTGACCGCTACCAAATCGGTGCCAATAACATCAGTTATTCAGAAGACCGTGCTGGTAAATACCTCTATACCAACCCTTACGCTAAAAACCCAACCGTCTTGGTGGTTCGTAAAGGAGTGAATATCAAGTCGCTGGACGATATCGGAGGCAAGTCTACTGAGGTTGTTCAAGGTACTTCAACAGCCAAACAACTGGAAAAGTACAATGAAGAACACAGTTCAAATCCAACAACCATCAACTACACAGATGGTACAATCCAGCAAATCTTGGCTAATTTGAATGATGGCCGCTCAGACTACAAGATCTTTGAGCGTATTACAGTAGATACTATCATCAAGGACCAAGGTTTAGATAATGTCGAAGTGATTGAACTTCCAAGTGACCAACAACCGTATGTCTATCCGATCCTTGCTTCAGGACAGGAAGAGCTTCAAACCTTCATGAACAAGCGGATCAAGGAACTCTACGAGGATGGAACACTTGAAAAATTATCAAAAGAATTCTTTGGTGGCACTTATTTGCCAGATGCCAAGGATATCAAGTAAGTTCTGATGTTCCTTGCCCTAAGCGATCGGAAATAACTTACAACCCTTTCATTAGAAAAAAATATATTTTATAAGGAGATTATCTCATGAAATTGAAAAAATGGTTTGGTGCAACAGCACTCTTAGCTGTAGCAGCATTTGGTTTGGCAGCTTGCTCGTCTTCAACATCAAAAAACGCTAAGTCAGCAGACAGTGCAACAGTGACTGTAAAAGTTGGTGTGATGAACCTTAGCGATACAGAAGAAGCGCGCTGGGACAAGGTTCAGGAAATCCTTGATAAGGAGAAAGCAGGTGTTAAATTGGAGTTCACCCAATTTACAGACTATTCTCAACCTAACCAAGCAGTTCGCGACGGTGATGCGGATATCAATGCCTTCCAACACTACTACTACTTGAAAAACTGGAATAAAGAAAACAATGCTGACTTGGTGTCTGTAGCAGATACGTATATCGCACCAATCCGCCTTTACTCTGGTACTAAAGATGGCAAAAACAAATACACTGCTGTGAAAGACATTCCAGAAAACGGAAGCATTGCCGTACCAAATGACCCAACAAACGAAAGCCGTGCTTTGAACCTTCTTCAAGCAGCTGGTTTGATTAAGTTGGACGTGGATTCAACGAAGCTTGCGACTGTTGCTAACATCAAAGAAAACAAGAAAAACTTGAAAATTTCTGAATTGGATGCTTCTCAAACAGCAGCTTCTCTTACTTCTGTAGATGCAGCGGTTGTCAACAATACCTTCGTTCGTGAAGCTGGTATTGACTACAAGAGCGCTCTTTACAAAGAAAAGACAGATGAAAATTCTAAATTGTGGTACAACCTGATTGCTGCTAAGAAAGATTGGGAAAAATCTGACAAGGCAGACGCCATCAAGAAAATCATCAAGGCTTACCATACTGACGAAGTTAAAAAAGTCATTGAAGAATCTTCAGATGGTATGGATCAACCAGTTTGGTAAGATTTTATAGAAAATAATTGAAGATAGAAAGGGCGGGGAATGGATTTCTCCAGCCCTTTATCTGCTATTAGTTAGAGTTTTTATCAGAGGAGATGACTTAGCAATATTAAAACGCAGAGTTACAGACTTACCTGACAGCAAGTCTTTACTCTTTCTTGAATCATAGCAGATAATCTTTAAACAGATGCGATTAGTAGGAGTTACACATGCCTTTCTCAACTGAGAGTGAACAAATTAAAAAGTTTGAAAATGATGAGGTAGCCCAACACTATTTTGAGGTGTTGCGAACTTTGATTTCTAAAAAGTCTATCTTTGCCCAGCAAATTGGGCTTAAGGAGGTAGCTACATATCTGGGAGAAATTTTCACTGCCGCAGGTGCTAAAGTGATGATTGATGACAGTTACACGGCTCCCTTTGTATTGGCAGAATTTCAGTCGGACAATCCTGAGGCCAAGACTATCATTTTCTATCACCACTATGATACAGTGCCGGCCGATAATGACCAGCCTTGGACCAACGATCCTTTTACTCTGTCAGTCCACTACGGTGTTATGTATGGTCGCGGGGTCGATGATGACAAGGGCCACATCACTGCGCGTTTGACAGCGGTGCGTAAGTATATCCGAGAGAACGGTTCGCTGCCAGTCAATATCATCTTCATGATGGAGGGAGCAGAGGAGTCGGCTTCAACAGACTTGGATAAATATCTGGCCAAGCATAAGAAACATTTGTGGGGAGCAGATCTGCTGGTTTGGGAGCAGGGCACGCGTAATAATCTAGGTCAGCTTGAAATTTCTGGTGGGAATAAGGGAATTGTCACCTTTGATATGTCTGTTCGCAGTGCGGAAGTTGATATTCATTCTAGCTATGGCGGTGTCATTAATTCAGCTTCTTGGTACTTGATGGATGCTATTTCTAGCCTGCGTAGTGCTGACGGTCGGATTTTGGTGGAGGGCATCTATGAGCAAGTACAGGAGCCCAATGAGCGAGAGCTGGCTTTGATTGCCCAGTATGCTCTGAAAACACCAGAAGAGTTGAAGGAAATTTACGGCCTCCAGCTTCCAGTCTTGAAAGAGGACAGGCAGGAATTTCTGCGTCGCTTCTATTTTGAGCCAGCCATTAACATTGAAGGCTTCGGTTCGGGCTATCAGGGACAAGGAGTCAAAACCATCCTCCCAGCATATGCATCTGCCAAGATGGAAGTACGCTTGGTACCAGGCTTAGAACCTCATGATGTCTTGGACAAGATTCGCAAGCAACTGGATAAAAATGGCTATGATAAGGTAGAATTAACTTATACACTGGGAGAAATGAGCTATCGTAGCGATATGAGTGCCCCTTCTATCCTGAATGTGATTGAACTGGCCAAGGATTTTTATCCAGAGGGCATCTCAGTGCTTCCGACCTCGGCAGGAACAGGGCCTATGCATACAGTCTTTGAGGCTTTAGAAGTTCCGATGGCTGCCTTTGGCCTGGGGAATGCCAACAGTCGGGATCATGGTGGCGATGAAAATGTCAAGATTGCCGATTATTATACCCATATTGAATTAATCAAGGAGTTAATCAGAAGTTATGAGCAATGAAATTATCAAATTAGACCGTATAAATGTCACTTTCACGCAGAAAAATCGTGTCATCAAGGCGGTTGAAGATGTGACCATTCACATCAATCAGGGGGATATTTACGGTATCGTGGGTTATTCTGGTGCCGGAAAGTCAACTTTGGTGCGGGTTATTAACCTTCTGCAAAAGCCATCTGGTGGTCGCATCACTGTGGATGGAACAGTCCTATATGACAAGGAGAGCGTCCAATTGAATGCGGCTCAACTGCGGGAAAAGCGCAAGGACATTGGCATGATTTTCCAGCATTTCAATCTGATGGCCCAGATGACGGCTAAGGAAAATGTCGCATTTGCCTTGAAGCACTCTTCCTTGTCTGCTACTGAAAAAGAGGAGAAGGTTCGTAAACTTTTAGAACTGGTAGGTCTGGAAGATCGAGCGGATAATTATCCGTCTCAGCTGTCTGGCGGTCAGAAGCAGCGCGTGGCGATTGCTAGAGCCTTGGCTAATGATCCAAAAATCTTGATTTCGGATGAAGCGACTTCGGCATTGGACCCTAAAACAACTAAGCAAATTTTGGCCTTGCTTCAGGATTTGAACCAAAAGCTGGGGCTGACGATTGTACTGATCACGCACGAAATGCAGATTGTCAAAGATATTGCTAATCGTGTAGCTGTTATGCAGAATGGGAAATTGATTGAGGAAGGCTCGGTCTTGGATATCTTTACCAATCCACAGAATGAATTGACCCAAGACTTTATCACAACGGCAACAGGTATCACTGAAGCGATGGTTAAAATCAATCAACAGAAGATTGTGCAAGATCTGCCAGCGGATTCTGTCTTGGCGCATTTGAAGTATGCTGGTACGGTGACAGATACAGCCATTATCAACGATATCTACAAGCAGTATCAAGTTTCTGCCAATATTTTACATGCTAACATTGAGATTTTAGACAATGTGCCTGTCGGGGAGATGGTAGTCATTTTGTCAGGGAATGCAGAAAATCTTGCGTCTGCTCAAAGCAATTTGCAAGCTGCTGGCGTAGAATTAAAGGTACTTAAGGGAGGAATTTAGATTGATAGACTTGATTAAAACATTTTTGCCTAACGTCTATAAAATGGGCTGGGCTGGTCAGGCTGGCTGGGGAACAGCGATTTATCTGACCCTTTATATGACAATTATTTCTTTCCTGATCGGTGGGATTCTAGGCTTGATCGCTGGACTTTTCCTAGTATTGACAGCGCCCGGCGGTATTTTAGAAAATAAAACAGCCTTTTTCATCTTGGACAAGGTCACATCCATCTTTCGGGCAATTCCCTTTATCATTCTCCTAGCTTTGATCAATCCTTTCACACGGATGATTGTGGGGACAGGGATTGGTCCAACAGCAGCTTTGGTGCCACTATCTTTGGCAGTCTTTCCTTTCTTTGCTCGTCAGGTGCAGGTGGTTCTATCAGAATTAGACCGCGGTGTGATTGAAGCAGCGCAGGCGGTTGGAGCTAACTCATGGGATATCATTGGTATTTACCTGCGCGAAGGCTTACCAGACTTGATTCGGGTGACAACAGTGACCCTAATCTCGCTAGTTGGTGAAACAGCTATGGCGGGAGCGATCGGTGCAGGTGGCCTTGGGAACGTAGCAATTGCCTACGGTTATCAACGTTTCAACCAAGACGTGACCATTTTAGCGACTGTTTTGCTCTTGCTTCTTATCTTCTTTATCCAGTTTCTGGGAGATTTCCTAACTAGAAAGATCAGTCATCGCTAGACAGAGAGTGGGACAGAAATCGGTAATTCGTTAGAATTCGATTTCGTCGTCCCACCTCCGCACAGTTGAGTAGGGCTCTATTACGCTGATGAAATCAGCGTAATAGAACCCACTCAACCACTGCGTCTTGCTCGACAATCTAAAGACAATTGAGAGGCTAGGACTTTTGTCCCAGCCTCCTTTTGTCAGCTATCATCCTTTAAAAAGTCTGAAAATTTAATTTACATTCTATTTTCATAATGCTATAATAAATAAAGATAAGTATGAAAAAATAGCATAATAAATTACTTTTTAGCAGTACTGGATTTTACCCGTGCCGAGGGAAGCAAGCATATCAAGGATGCTAGATCTGCAAACCTTCTAAACTCTCCTTTTGCAGGAAGGATGGCAAGGCATGAAATGCGCCTTTTCACTTATCAAGGATATAGCTATCAATAGTTTTATGAAGTTTTGACTTCAGAATTAGAAAGGAATCGATGATGACATCGTTAACATTTAAAGAGTTGAAATGGACGGGAGTCTTTGCTCTTCTCTACTTTCTCTGTGTCGGACTAGGAGTACTAGTAGGCCACTTTTTTGACAATGCTGGCAATATGCTCTATGCTCCAGTCTTTGCTGCAGTTTTTGGTGGAAGCGTATATATGTTGCTGCAAAGCAAGATTAAGAAATTTGGAGCAATCAGCTTAGTAGGTCTAATAATGGGAGGCTTCTTCCTCCTGTCTGGTCATTTTATGATTGCTGGTCTGCCGGGCTTGGTGTTCGGTCTCTTGGCGGACACGATTGCAGGCTTGGGCAAATACGAAAATAAATTCTGGAATCTGCTTTCTTTTGTTTGTTTCTCTTTTGTCAATTCGGGCCCTATTATCCTCATGTGGTTAGCGCGTCAGGCTTATATTGATAGCTTGGTGGCGCGTGGCAAGACAGCAGAATACATCAATCGGATTTTGCTGCCGTTGGATTTCCCGACCATTGCTAGTTTTATCATGATGGTAGTGGCAGGTGCTTTAATCGGTGGCCTGCTGGGTCAATATCTGGTAAAAAAGCGCAGTGCAAAAGCTGATTTTCAGTCATAAAAAAGTTAAGCAAGACGAAAGCTGCTGGATTTTCCTATTTTAGCTTGCTCAAGGAATTGTTCTGGCATAAGTTTGATCCAGAAAATGCCCTAGCTTGCATGCTATATCTTTGAGAAATAGACAGTTATAAAAAAATCCTATGCCTCCAGCTCTAGCGAAAAGAGCCTAATTTTGGTAAGATTAGAAGACTTGGAGAATATCAGGCTTAGGGCCTGGGAGGATTAAGATGAACAACATATTAGTGCTGCAGTCGGACTTTGGTCTGGTAGATGGAGCAGTGTCGGCTATGATTGGAGTGGCTTTGGAGGAATCACCAACGCTGAAAATCCATCATTTGACCCATGACATCACCCCTTACAATATCTTTGAGGGCAGTTACCGTCTCTTTCAGACGGTAGATTACTGGCCAGAGGGAACGACCTTTGTTTCGGTCGTGGATCCGGGAGTGGGCTCCAAGCGGAAAAGCGTGGTTGCTAAGACCAGCAAAAATCAATATATCGTGACACCTGATAATGGTACTCTGTCCTTTATCAAAAAGAATGTCGGTATTATAGCTATTCGTGAGATTTCAGAAGTGGAAAATCGCCGCAAGAATACCGAGCATTCTTATACCTTCCATGGGCGAGATGTCTATGCCTACACAGGTGCCAAGCTGGCTAGCGGCCATATCAGTTTTGAGGAAGTTGGCCCAGAGTTGAGTGTCGAAGAAATTGTTGAAATCCCTGTTGTGGAGACAAGACTAGCAGATAATTTGGTCAGCGGAGCCATTGATATTTTGGATGTTCGCTTTGGCTCGCTTTGGACTTCGATTACGCGCGAGGAGTTCTGCACCTTAGAGCCAAACTTTGGCGACCGTTTCGAAGTTACTATTTACAACAATGATATGTTGGTTTATCAAAACCAAGTGACCTATGGCAAGTCCTTTGCGGATGTTCGTATTGGTCAGCCAATTTTATACATCAATTCCCTCTATCGGGTGGGCTTGGCTATCAACCAAGGTTCCTTTGCCAAGGCCTACAATGTTGGTGTCGGTTCTCAATGGCATATTGAGATTAAACGTATAGAAAATTAAAGGAGAACATTATGAAAAAGAAATTGTTAGATACAAAGTTCACTATTAAAGAAGTCGTTGCAACGGGGATTGGAGCTGCACTTTTTGTAGTTATCGGAATGATTAGCATTCCAACACCTGTTCCCAATACTAGCATTCAGTTGCAATATGCGGTTCAGGCTCTCTTTAGTGTCGTTTTTGGTCCCTTCGTTGGCTTCTTGATGGGCTTGATCGGCCACGTTATCAAAGACGCTATGGCTGGCTACGGTCTCTGGTGGTCATGGATTATTGCTAGTGCCTTCTTTGGTTTCATTCTCGGTTTGTTTAAAAATCGCATCCGTGCAGCAGAAGGTATTTTTGAAGTGAAGGACATCGTCAACTTCAATATCTTCCAGCTTTTGGCCAATGCTTTTGTCTGGCTCTTGGTCGCTCCGATTGGAGACATTTTGATTTATAGCGAGCCGGTCAATAAGGTCTTTGTGCAAGGCTTTGTGGCAACTCTGTCCAATGGAGTGACAGTTGCCGTAGCAGGAACCTTGCTCTTACTAGCCTACGCCCGTACTCAGACTCGCTCAGGTAGCCTTAAGAAAGATTAATCCAACTAGCTATTACAAGATTGGGAAAGTCCCAATCTTTTTTTGTACAAAATAAAAAACAAAATGTAATTTATATATTGCATTATTTAAAATATATTGTATAATGGACTTGTGAAGATGAAAGGAGCGTAGATATGAATAAGAAAGTAAGTGTCCTGCTTATCTGTCTTGTATCAGCGACAATTCTAATATTTGTTGGCATGATTCAGAAAAATCAAACCTTTATCATACTCGCTTGTGCTAATGTCGCCCTTGGCTCTACTTTCTACGCCATAGGCGGGCAAAAGAAATACGAAAAGGATGGTGGCCATGGCAAAAAATCTTAGGTTAAAAATGGCAAGAGCTGAGCATGACATGACTCAAGGCGACTTGGCTGATGCCATTGGTGTGACTCGTCAGACCATTGGCCTGATTGAGGCAGGCAAGTACAATCCCAGTCTTAGTCTATGCTTGGCCATTTGCAAATGCCTCAATAAAACGCTGGATCAGTTGTTTTGGGAAGAATAGGAAGAAAGTGAGAAAGAAAATGAAGGACAAACCACAAAAAGTCTATACAGACGAGCGGACTTTACAACTTGAACGAAAATTAGGAAATGAAGTTGCATTTTTTGCGATCATTTTACTCCTTATTTCTATTTTTATCAAAATCCTAATTTGGCATGTGCCAGTAGAAGGCTACTTGCCAGAAATTCTGATTATTTTGGGTATGGAAATTTATGCCGGAATTCGTAGCTGGCAGTTGGGACTTGATATCAGACGCTACAATCCGACTAGTGGTATTCGGACACTCAGAAGTCGTTTGGTCAACGGAGCTATCTTAGCGATTGTAATCGTGGCTGTTCAGATGTGGAGTGGAAATTCAGCTCTTCGACCATTCTTTCGCCATCATCCAATTTTGCAATTTATTTTTATTGTAGCTTTGATAACTGCCTTTTCTAGTATATTTGATCAGTTGGTCAATTATTTTTATCAGAAGAGACAGGTTTTATTGGACCAAGAACTAGAAAATGATGAGAATTAGAATCAATGAATCTTTAATTTATAAATAAGAAAGTGAGTGAGAAAATGAAGAAGCAGCCTGTTATAAAAGATGAACGAACAGAAAAATTGGACGGCAAAGTTGCAGGAGAGTTAGTACTAGGAATGTTTCTCTTCTTGGCTATCTCTGTATTTTTCAAAGCCTATATCCTCCATCTAAGCTTGCTGGCCTATCTGCCAGAGGGTATTCTACTTACCCTAGTAGGTCTATATGCCTTGCTTCGTCGCGTAAGCCTAGGCGTTGATGTTCGCGATATGGTGAGAGAGGAAAAATGGCCAGAGCGTTTTGGCGGTGGACTTGTCTTTGCTCTTATCGTTATAGGCATTGATTTCTTTGGTCAGCGAGAAAATCTGGCTAGCATGTTCAGCATTTTGTATCTGCTCAAGCTGGCTCTTGCAATGCTACTGTTTATGCTTGGAAGCTTGACCATGGACAAGATCAGTCTTTACCTAAATAGTAAAGGTCAAGCAAAGCTAGATCAGGAATTGGAGGATGAAGAATGACTTGGTGGAAACGATTGATCTGGGTTGGCTGCGCTTTCTTAGCTTTGGGCTTGTATGTCCTCCCTATGCTGTTTCAGCAGGTAGCAATCATTTATCAATTTCCCAAACAGTGGACCATTGGTCTTGGGCTTTTGCTGATAATCCTCATTTTACTGGTCTTTGTCGTGGCAGCAAAGGAAACTGCCATCTTATCTCTGTCTGGAAAAATTTTTCAAAAAGGAGATGGGAAGCGAATTGCTCTAGGCCTCTTAGGCATGATGCTCATATCTGTCCTTGGAACGGTACTACTACGGTGGCTACATGGAGAAGTGACAACGGCTAATCAGGCATCTTTGATGGAGGAATTCCGAAGAGGAGATATCATTTTATTGTCTATCATGCTTGGAGTTTTAGCGCCTATCGCAGAAGAAATTATTTTCCGTGGCATCATTCCTCTAAAAATCTTTAAAGGCTATGAAAGCTGGGGCTATATCATAGGCGGACTGCTCTTTGCGATTTTTCATGGCCCAACCAATATCATGTCTTTTGTGATTTATGGTGGTGCCTCTGTGATTTTGACCTTGCTGGCTTGTCGAACTCGGCGCTTGGAAGTCAGTATTGCAGTTCACATGATAAATAACGGACTTCCTGCCATTCTTATGTTGTTAATCCCTATTTTTGGAGTAGAAGTATAGGAGCTTGAAATGAAAATGAAATTTATTAATCGTCAAATTTTAGACGAACGGGAAGAGCAGCTGGTCAACAAGGCTGGTATGGAGAGTTTCAGTCTCATGCTATGTGGTAGTTTAGCTTTATATATGGGTTCTGTAGCTATGAATGGGGGAGTCGTTCACTATCAGCCTTTCTTGCTTTTGATTCTCATCACCAGCTTTTATTTCATGTGTCGAGCTCAGTATCTGGGGGCTAATTATTACAATAGTTTCAGTCTGACTATCTGGGGTGTGCTGGCTGCGACAGGCTTTCTGACCCTTTTGATTGCCTGCCAGAATTTTCAGCTCAATCATACTATTTATCATAATAGTATTTTTCACCCCATGTTTCTTTTGGTCATTTTGGTTACATTTTGCATTCATCTTCCCTTGATGCTGCTGGTCAATATTTTCTTGGAGTATATAAACAAATGGCAGAAAAAGCGCTTTGAGAAGTATTTGGATCAATTGGAAGAAGAGCGATAACTTGTCCTTCTCATTTAAACTTTCCAGCTTTGCTATTTTCCAAACAAATTTTTTGCCCAGTTTTTTCAATCAGGTTATAATAAATAGATGAATTAAAAAATTCAGAAAATTTTATAGAGAAAAGAGAGTTGAAATCTTATGGCAAAAGATATTCGCGTCCTACTTTACTACAAATATGTTCCGATTGAGAATGCTGAGAAATTTGCAGCTGATCATCTGGCTTTCTGTAAATCCATTGGTCTGAAAGGCCGTATCCTAGTCGCTGATGAAGGAATCAACGGAACGGTTTCCGGTGACTATGAAACTACTCAAAAATACATGGACTACGTTCACAGTCTTCCAGGCATGGAAGATCTTTGGTTCAAGATTGACGAAGAGAATGAGCAAGCTTTCAAGAAAATGTTTGTTCGCTACAAGAAAGAAATCGTACACTTGGGCTTGGAAGACAATGACTTTGACAACGACATCAACCCACTTGAAACAACGGGTGCTTACTTGTCTCCAAAAGAGTTCAAAGAAGCCCTTCTTGACGAAGATACAGTTGTCCTAGACACTCGTAACGACTATGAGTACGATCTAGGTCACTTCCGTGGAGCCATTCGCCCAGACATCCGCAACTTCCGTGAGTTGCCGCAATGGGTTCGTGATAACAAAGAGAAGTTCATGGACAAGCGCGTGGTTGTTTACTGTACTGGTGGTGTTCGCTGTGAGAAATTCTCAGGCTGGATGGTGCGTGAAGGATATAAAGATGTCGGTCAGCTTCATGGCGGTATCGCGACTTACGGCAAGGATCCAGAAGTTCAAGGGGAGCTTTGGGACGGCAAGATGTATGTCTTTGATGAGCGTATCTCCGTTGACATCAACCATGTTGACCCAGTTGTGATTGGGAAAGACTGGTTTGACGGGACTCCTTGCGAGCGCTATGTCAACTGTGGCAATCCAGAGTGTAACCGTCGCATCCTGACTTCAGAAGAAAACGAAGACAAGTACCTCCGTGGCTGCTCTCACGAATGCCGTGTTCATCCTCGCAACCGCTATGTGACTGAAAACGGTCTGAGCCAAGCTGAAGTGATAGAGCGCCTGGCTGCGATTGGGGAAAGTTTGGAAACATTGGTAGCTCAGTAATTGAATCGTGAAGATAAAAACTTTAGACAAATTTACTGTCTAAAGTTTTTTTCATCATTTACCTACAAATAAAAGGCTTGTTAGATAGAGATTTGGGAAAGAAGACTATTTCTGTCGATTCTTGGGACATCTCGCGGAGCATCACTTGATTTCTTCTTTTCTTTATGCGGTTTCGATTTTTTGTC
The DNA here is from genome assembly GCF_030272855.1 of Streptococcus sp. SC1. NCBI lineage: Bacteria > Bacillati > Bacillota > Bacilli > Lactobacillales > Streptococcaceae > Streptococcus > Streptococcus sp. SC1. The sequence goes on from NZ_JAQCMU010000001.1 coordinate 457,914, forward strand.
CTTTCTTTTTGATGTGATATAATGGGCTTGAATAAATGGGAAAGGAGTAGGTCTATGTCTAAAGTTATCATGGAAAAAGTGGCAGCCTATCTGCGTCAGCATGCAGATGAAGAGTTGAGTCTGACCGATTTGGCTCAGCATTTCCATTATAGTCCTTCCCATCTATCCAGAACTTTCAAGAAAAAGATGGGCTTTTCTATCAAGCAATATGTGGAAGCTCTTAAGATTGAAAAAGGGATTCAGGAAATTGTGGAAGGCCAGCAAAATGTGACCGAGACCTCTATGGAAGCTGGTTATGATAGTCTAGGCAGCTTCTCCAATACGTTTAAGCGGCATACTGGACTTTCGCCTAAAAAATACTATCAGGAATCAACCAAGGCTTATGATTTTATGGTCAAACAGCTGGATGAGAAGGGAGCTTTCTTACATCAGGATCCCGACTGGAAAAGTGGCAATCGGTTGACAGTGGCGCTATCTTATCCTGAGGGGTATGAACCTCGTATCAGCTGTGTCGGGCTTTTTAAAACCCGCATACCCAAAGAAGAGCCGGTTGTCGGAGTAGCACTGAGTCAGGAGAGACAGTTTACTTTTGAAAATGTACCGGATGGTCACTACTATCTTTTGGCCTGTGAATTGCTGGAGGATTTACGCCTAACTAAAAACTATGTCTTGAAGCATAACTTTCGCTGGGGCAGCGATGAGCCTCTCACTTTTTCAGGCGATTGCATCTATCAAGAGGAAATCATCATGCGCAGGCCCTTGCCCAGCGATCCACCTATTACAGTTAATCTTCCAGTTTTAATCATGCGTTCCCTAGCCAAACAAGCGCAATTGAGAATAAGAAAATTTTTATCCTAATTGATAAACTGATGATAGAGATTTATTCTCAGCTATAAAAAATTGGAGGAACAATAATGAAATTAGACGTGTTTTTAAGTTTTAATGGTCAGGCCGAAGAAGCTTTTCGTTTCTATGCAGATCTTTTTCAGACAGAGATAAAGGGACTTGTCCGAGCCAGTAAGATGATGGATCCAGCAGACCTTCCTGCAGAAAAACGAGATAAGATTGCCTGGATTGCCTTAGATTCGGGAAACTTGACCCTGAATGGTGAGGATGTAGGCATTTTTAACGACCTATCTATTCCTAGCAATCATCAGCCCAATCAATGGTTAGTTCTGAGCCCAGACAGTAGAGAAGAAGCCGATGAGCTCTTTGCTAAGCTTGCTGAAGGTGGACGGATTCTCTATGATCTAGAGAATCAAGCTTTTGCTAAGTTTTATGGCCGCTTGATTGACCGTTTTGGTATCGGCTGGGATGTGATGATGAAGTAGGGGAGAGCGATGGCATATAGTAAATCTTTGGCTCAACAGATTCGTACCATTTTAGCTACTGAACTTTCTCCTCGTGTTTTTGAAGAAGAGGTAGAAGAGAAGAAGATGTTTGGTGGCTTGGCTTTTATGGTCCGAGGGAAGATGACCGTTACTGTGAGTTCGAGAGGTCAAGAGCTTGTCATGGTCCGCATCGGTAAGGAAATGGAAAAGCAGGTCCTACCTAAAAATGGTACCAGTGTCACAGTGATGAAAGGCAGGCTTTATCATGGCTATATTGATTTAGATGTCGAGGGACAAAAGGAACTGTCTTACTGGATCAAGCTAGCCTTGGCCTACAATCAGGAGCTGACGCAAAAATGAAGTGATAGAGCGTTTGGCTGCGATTGGGGAAAGTTTGGAAACACTGGTAATTCAGTAATCGCATAGTAAAGATAAAAAACTTTAGACGGATAATGTCTAAAGTTTTTATTTTGCGATAGTCTAGAAAAGCCGCTGCAATTATACATATAAAGTGAAAAATCTTTATGCCATAATTATTATAATACTGTGAGTACTAAAGAGTGCCTTAATAAATAAGATTTTTCTATAAGTCTAAAAATGGTATAAAATCTCTTTTTGTAAAGGAGACAGCCACAGTGAAGCAGGACTTCGTTATATTGATAGTCACTGATGAAATTGGACAGAGAAATGTTGATAATATAGGAAATGCGTTTGAGTGGGTGACAGAGAATATGGGAGTGCTATCTGTTGGTGATGCACCTGCTGTAGGATTAGTGGCTACCACACTTACTGCGCCTGTAACTTTTTATACAGCAGCAATATTCGTGAGAGTTATTGCAATTTTTAATGGTGACAAGAAAGGTTAACGAATGAAAACAAGTAAATCTATAATATTTTTTTCTAAGTTAGAAAATTACAGACTGTTTTTTGTAGTAGATATTTTAATGAAAATTTTGGTTTCTATCGCCACATTTTTGGGGGCACTGGGTTTGTTTTTCCTATTTGATAAAACTAAATTTTCGATGGTATGTAGCATAGCTATTTTGCTTTGGCTAGTATTATTCATTGTTTACCGAGTAAAATATTTATTCAATGGAACTATGAATTATTTAAAAAATGAATTAGTTGATCTTAGAAAGTATCAAAGTTTTTACGAGTATGCAGCAGATCATTCCATTAAATATGACCAACCACATTATATTCAAACTCTACATCATGTTAAAGGGCAAATTTATTTTTTACAAGGAGAATTTTCTTTGGCACAGGCTGAGTTTGATCAGTCAGATATTCAAAAGGTTACTAGACATTACAAACTGAGTCATCAATTAATTCAATCATATTATCAGCTTCTCATCTCTATTCATTTACAAGACAAAAGGGCAATAGTCCACTTTGAAGAAAAATTATTGAAAGCATCTGACTGGAAAAATACTAAGGGAGCCTTGATTTCTCAAGCAGAGGCAATCAAGGATATTGTGTTCAATCAGGAAGTGAATGATTATTTTGATGCAACAGAACCTCAGAACAAACTGTCTCGAATAATGTTTTCTTATTACGGTGCGCTTAATGCGCAAGTAAAAGGTGATAAGGAACGCACACGCGCCTTATTTGAGAGTATTACAAATGAAAATCCAGAACTTTTCTATGTTCAGGAAGCGAAGAAGTATTTAGAAGTTGCGAGATAAGGACCTCATATATAATAAGGTAAGACTTATTATATATGAAGCTGGAAGAATCTATATCTGTATTTTATATAGACTTTAGAAAAGGTTGTTTCATAAATAAGGGGTGTTTTATGAAAAAAATCATTGCTAGCATTTTGAGTTGGCCAGTTGAAAAAATATTTTGATGAAACAGAACCTCAGAACAAACTGTCTAGAATTATGTTTTCTTATTACGGTGCGCTTAACGCTCAGTTGAAAGGTGATAAGGAACGTACACGCGCCTTATTTGAGAGTATTACAAATGAAAATCCTGAGCTCTTCTATGTTCAGGAAGCGAAGAAGTATTTAGAAGAAGCAAACTAATGTCAAAACGTACTGATTTACCGATTAGAAGTGTTGTCCGCGTAAAGGATGGTGCGCAGAAAAGCCTAAGAAATAAGGTAGGAATCTCAGGAGTGTTCTCTTGGGATTTTTTGGGTTCTCACATAAGAAAGCTAGAAAAAATGGTTCTTTTAGTTTATAATGATGAAAATTAAATATTAGTTTATCTGACCTACAACTCAGAAATCGGCCTTGAGTACATCTGTAGGTAGTATCAAGGAACAGCTAGTAACGGACAGGAGCTAATAGCCTGATAAAAGGTATGAGAGGATGGTTTAAATGATACTGGAACGAATTAAAAAAACTTTTGAATTTCAAAGCAGGAGTGTACAAGAGCCCGTCCCTCTTTGGGGAGTTGTATGTGGGATTATAATTTTTTATCCCTTAGTATTTTTTATGTTTTTGGCAGGAGGATTAGAGGTTCTCAAAAATCCATCATTATATAAAATTTTGCTTATTGCAGGGATTGTTACTTGGATTTTAAACCTGGTTTTCTTATTGGACCTTAAGAGAGGGATTTTAACGAGTTTTGGGACCTATCTAATGTATCTGACTGGTCATATTTATGCCATTGTTGGCTTTAGTACTATGAGTGGGGACTATAGCTTTATTGGCTTAAAACTGTCCCTTCCCCTTATTTATGCCCTTGTGATTATTATCGTCATGAGCTGTTTGGTCGACTTGGACTCTGAAGAGATTATATCTGCCAAGGCTATTAGAAATGTATATAATTATGTAATGGGGCCACCATTAATTTTATCTCTTTGCTGTGTTTTTTTAGGTATGTTAGGGTATGAGTATTTTTGGGGATGGGGAATGTCATTTCTCTTTATGATTATGGGCCCTTACTTATATAGAACATGGTTCTATATTATCTACGCTTACCAACACCGCAATGATGTCGAAGAAACAACTCCAATCAGGCATATAGAAATATCCTCAGATATGATCCAAGATAAGGAGTTTGATAAAGATAGATTTAGAAAGAAAAAATGAATATACAAGCCGCCGAGATGAGAGGATGGTTTAAATGGTATAGGGTATATTGGTGTATCGATTGGGGCTTATCCCAATCTTTTTTGTTTTGAAATGCGCCTGTCCCCATCCTTGCTATAGATCTTGCCTATATCCTTGGCTAGCTAGAAAATATGCTGGTGATAGTCAGTAGACCGCCTTTTTATGATACAATAGTAGGATAGAGTCAGTGAACATTAGCTGGCTATTTCATGCTAAAGAAATGGACAAAAGAAGTTTATGATTCTTGAAGAGTTTGATCAAAACCGTAAGGCTATCATCAATCCAGAGGATTTGATAGAGCCTATTGAAGGCTTTCCGGAGACAGCAGTGTCCTGTTTTGCTCGGGAGACCTTTGCCCGAATGCTGGCGGATTTTGACCATGAGTTGATTACGACGACGTCTATGGCCAACATTGAAATTCCTATCTATCGGGTCTTTGTGGATGGGCAGGAGCTAGCTCTTTTCAATGCACCAGTTGGAGCTTCCGCTTGTGTGGCTATTCTGGAGGATTTGATTGCTTTTGGTATGAAGAAGCTGGTTCTCTTTGGGACTTGTGGTGTGCTAGACGAGGATATCAAAGAAACATCCATCATTATTCCGACAGCAGCCTTGCGCGATGAGGGGACTAGCTATCATTACCAGCCGGCTAGTTCGGAGATAGCGGTCAATGTCGGCTTGCAGGATTTTCTGGTAAATTTCCTTGAGCAGCGAGGGATTTCCCATAGTTTGGGCAAGGTTTGGACGACCGACGGTATTTTCCGAGAGACTGCGGACAAGCTACGCAGGCGAAAAGAGGCGGGAGCTATCTGTGTGGATATGGAATGCTAGGCTGTAGCGGCTTTGGCGGCCTTTCGTGGCATTCGAGTTTGCCAGTTCTTTTATGCGGCGGATCATCTGTCTGAGGAGGCTTGGGACATGCGCAATCTGGCTAATCATGCGGACTTAGACGAGAAAGACAAGGTGGCCAATCTGGCGATTCAGATCGCTCTGGCCTTATAGAAAAAACATGAAAAAACCAATTATTCAATTTGAAGATTTTAGTTTTCAATACCAGGCTCAGTCGGAGCCGACTTTGAAGCATATCAATCTGACCATTTATGAAGGGGAAAAGGTTCTGCTGATTGGGCCGTCTGGCTCTGGTAAGTCAACCCTGGGGCAGTTTCTTAACGGCATTATTCCCAATATTTACAAGGGACAGGCCAGTGGCCAACTCTTGATTAAGGGGCAGCCAGCCTTTGATAGTAGTATTTATGACAAGTCAAATCTTGTCAGCACGGTTTTGCAGGACACAGATGGTCAGTTTATCGGACTCAGTGTAGCAGAGGATCTGGCTTTTGCTCTGGAAAATGATATGGTGGACTTGCCCTTGATGCGGGAGAAAGTTCTGCGTTGGGCCAAGCAGCTAGACCTAGAGCAGCTTTTGGACCATCGTCCTCAAGACTTGTCTGGCGGGCAGAAGCAGCGGGTCAGTCTGGCGGGTGTCTTGATTGATGAGAGTCCAATTTTGCTGTTTGATGAGCCTTTGGCCAATCTCGATCCCAAGTCTGGTCAGGACACGATTGACTTAATTGATCAGATTCATAGAGAAGCTGCAACCACGACCATCATCATCGAGCATCGCTTGGAAGACGTTCTTTATCGACCTGTTGACCGAGTTGTCCTTGTCAATGATGGGGAAATCCTCTTTAACGGTGCGCCGGATGACTTGCTTAAGACGGACCTCTTAGCAGAAAATGGGATTCGAGAACCCCTCTATATCACAGCCTTGCGGCAGCTTGGTTTTGATGTGGCAAGCGCGACTCATCTGGCTGATTTGAGTAAACTGGATCTAACAGGACTTTCGCAGAATCTGACCGAGCAAACAGCAGAGCAGGTTGATAGTAGGCACGAAGCCCTTTTAGAACTTGACCATGTTTCCTTTGCCTATCAGAGCGATAGACCTATTTTGCAGGATATCAGTCTGAGGATTTTCAAGGGTGAGCGGATAGCAATCGTTGGGAAAAATGGTGCTGGCAAGTCTACGCTAGCTAAGGCTCTCTGTCGTTTTATTGATACAGAAGGGGAGTATCATTGGCAGGGGCAGGATATCAAGGGCGACTCTATCAAGGAGCGAGCAGAGCGGATTGGCTATGTCCTGCAAAATCCCAATCAGATGATTTCGACCACCATGATTTTTGATGAAGTGGCTCTGGGGCTGCGGTTGCGTGGTTTGGCAGAAGCAGAGATTGAAGAAAGAGTTCATGCTGTTCTCAAAACTTGCGGTCTATATGAATTCCGCAGTTGGCCAATTTCAGCCCTGTCTTTTGGTCAGAAGAAGCGGGTGACCATTGCGTCTATTTTGGTGCTAAATCCAGAGATTATCCTTTTGGATGAGCCGACAGCTGGTCAGGATCAGCGCCATTATACAGAGATGATGGACTTTCTAGATGAGCTAAACCAGCAGGGACACACGATTATCATGATTACCCATGATATGCAGCTCATGCTGGATTATTCGGATCGGGCAATCGTGGTGGTGGACGGCCAGATTTTAGCAGACCAGTCGCCTGCTCAGGTTTTGTCCAATCATGAGTTGATTGCAGCGGCCAATCTAAAGGAAACTTCGATTTTTAGCTTGGCTGAGAAGCTGGGAGTGGATCCGCTAGCTCTGACTCAATTTTACATGCGAAAAAAGGAGGAAAGTCATGTTTAATCAACAAAAATTGATTGGCTACCATGCTGGAAAGACTTTTCTCCATGCTCTGTCTGGTGCCAGCAAGCTCATCTTTTTTATCTTGGTTTCGGTGGCAGCCATGATGAGCTACGATACGCGTTTCCTCCTTCTTGTGGCTCTGGCTTCCCTAATTTCATTTCGAGTGTCTGAGATTCGGTTGAAAGACATTTCTTTCGTTCTGGCTTTTGCGGGAACTTTTGCAGCGCTGAATATTCTCATGGTCTATCTCTTTGCCCCTCAGTATGGGGTGGAGATTTACGGAGCCAAGAATCTGCTCTGGACAGGATGGGGAGCTTATAATCTCACGCTTCAGGAACTCTTTTATCTCTTGAATCTTTTGCTCAAGTATTTCTCAACGATTCCCCTAGCGGTGATCTTTCTCATGACCACCCATCCCAGTCAGTTTGCTTCTAGTCTGAATCAAATCGGCCTTTCTTATAAGATTGCCTATGCGGTCAGCTTGACCCTGCGTTATATTCCAGATTTGCAGGAGGAATTTTACCTCATCAAGATGTCTCAAGAGGCGCGTGGGCAAGAATTATCCAAGAAAGCTCCCCTTAGCAAGCGGGTCAAGGGCAATCTGCAAATCGTTATTCCTTTGATTTTCAGCTCGCTCGAGCGAATCAACACTATCGCAACAGCCATGGAGCTGCGTCGCTTTGGGAAAAATAAAAAGCGGACCTGGTACACCCAGCAAGCCTTCAGCAAGCTAGACAAACTTGTAATCGTGGTGTCTGTCCTTCTACTAGCCCTCAGCCTTCTTCTTTTCGTTGTCAATCAAGGACGCTTTTATAATCCTTGGGCCTAGGCTAAAGGTGGAAAACTAGCCAGGTTTGGATTGAGAGGATCAATCGGTGCAAGAAAAAATAAATTTTAAATTTTATAAGGAATTAGTTTTTCCTATTTTTTGTGGTCTAGGGGCTTTCGTTTTGCTCTTGGCTTTGTCACAGACAGATGAAGTCGGGGGGAGAATGACCCTGATTTTAATCATCTTGCTAATGGCGATGAGCGGTCTCTTTACTTGCCTTGCTATAGTCAATAGAGAAAAGAGTTTGCGACGCTGTCAAGAACTTTATTCTCACTTTCCAGAGCTTGAAAAGGATTTTCAATTGATTTATAGTAATTCTCGTTATGCGCGTGAAAGCTTATCTCTCTATCTTTATAAGGATGCCATCATACGGGTGGATGCTTATTTCCAATTTCTCAGGCTTTCTGACTTAGCTGATGTGACCATTAAGATTGAGGAAGTGGAACAAACGAACCATCTAAAAATTCATTATCTTTATTTGTATTACAATCCAATGAGTTCTAACAAAGATATTCGTCTGGCTTTTGGACCTTATACGGATCAAAAATATATTGACTTATTACAGTTTTTAGATGTCATGAATCAAGTTGCTCCTCGGATTCGAATCTATAATGAAGCTGTGGAAAAATAGTATGGTCTAACAAACATAAAAAATCAGGCAAGGATTGCCTGATTTCTCTTTTTATAATGGTCTTTTATTTGGCACACCGGCCTTGCGGGGGTATTTGTTGGGCGTTTCTTTCTTCTTTTCAACCACTGTGATAAAGCGGGGATCACCGTTTGGTAAAGCATAGCTGAGGTTGTCTTGGACTTTGCTAAAGAGGAGACTCAAGGCATTTTTGGCTTCCTCTAGCTCCTCGGGGGCGTTGGAAGCCTTGAGCGCTAGGAGCTTGCCGCCAACTTTCAGATAGGGAATGGTCAATTCAGATAGGACCTGCATCCGAGCGACTGCACGGGCAGTGACCAGGTCAAATTGAGCTCGAAAAGCCTTGTCCTGAGCAAAGTCTTCTGCACGACCGTGGTAGAAATGAACCTTGTCCAGCCCGAGCTCTTCTGCCAGTAGTTTGAGGAAGTTAATGCGTTTGTTGAGGGAATCAATGATGGTTACATCAAGCTGAGGACAGATGATTTTCATAGGGAGGCTGGGAAAGCCAGCACCGGCTCCGATGTCCAGTAGCTTAAGCTCTTGATTGTCAATCAGGCCTTGCAAAACGGGGGCAATTGAATCATAGAAATGTTTGAGATAGACTTCGTTTTTCTCTGTGATAGCAGTCAGATTGATTTTTTCATTCCATTCGACCAAGAGTTCAAAATAACGCTCAAACTGGTCTTTCTGGCGGTCGGTCAGCTCGATTCCCTGCTGGCTTAGTAGCTGGTAAAATTCTTGCGGTGTCATAGTTTCATCCTTGTTTTCAGTATTCATTCTATTATATCATAAAACGGGGCAAGGTGCTGCTGCCTATCAGCTTCTTGTGTCTCCAAGGATTCGATACTGACTTGTCTTGATTTTCAGAATTTGTTTTCTAGAAAAGTGAAGAAGTTTTTTCTAGATTTCTGACTATTTTAGCGTTTGGATATTACTCAAGCTAAAGCTCTTTTACTAGATGACATGTCAAGAAAGACAGGTTGAGCTTTTTTTGTTATAATAGGTGCAATCAAATCATAAGGAGTATCTTTATTATGTCCATGTTTTTAATTATTATTGCCGTTGTGGCAGTTGTAGCTATTTTCGTGATTTCTGTTTACAATGGTCTTGTTAAAAGCCGTATGCAAACTCAAGAGGCTTGGAGTCAGATTGATGTCCAGCTCAAGCGCCGAAATGACCTGATTCCCAACCTTTTGGAGACGGTAAAAGGTTATGGAAAATATGAGAAATCAACCTTGGAAAATGTTACTCGACTGCGTAACCAAGTAGCTGCTGCCTCATCACCTGCTCAAGCTATGGAGGCTAGTGACGCCCTGACTCGTTCGATTTCTGGTATCTTTGCGGTTGCTGAAAATTACCCAGACCTTAAGGCAAATACAAACTACTTGAAACTTCAGGAAGAGTTGACAAATACAGAAAATAAGATTGCTTATTCTCGTCAGCTTTACAATTCAGTAACCGGCAACTACAATGTCAAAATGGAAACTTTCCCAAGCAATGTCATTGCAGGTATGTTTGGCTTTAAAGCAGCAGACTTCTTGAAGACACCAGAGGAAGAAAAGGCTGTTCCTAAAGTGGATTTTAGCGATTTGGGGTAGGTGACCACTATGTTGTTTGACCAAATTGCCAGCAATAAAAGGCGTACTTGGGTTCTCCTCGTCGCCTTCTTTGCTCTTTTAGCTTTGATTGGGGCTGCTGTCGGCTATCTTTGGCTTGATTCTCCCTTTGGTGGGATGGCCATCGCCTTTATCATCGGTGGTATTTATGCTGTCAGTATGATTTTTCAGTCCACAGAGATTGTCATGTCAATGAACGGTGCGAGGGAAGTTTCCGAGCAGGAAGCGCCTGAACTCTATCACGTTGTGCAGGATATGGCCATGGTGGCGCAGATTCCTATGCCTCGAGTCTTCATTGTAGAAGATGCCTCGCTCAATGCCTTTGCGACTGGCTCAAAGCCTGAGAATGCGGCAGTGGCTGCCACAACTGGCTTGCTTGCCCTCATGAATCGTGAAGAGCTTGAAGGTGTAATGGGGCATGAAGTCAGTCATATTCGCAATTATGATATTCGCATTTCGACGATTGCAGTGGCACTTACAAGTGCTGTCACGATGCTGTCTAGCATGGCTGGGCGCATGATGTGGTTTGGCGGTGGTGGTCGTCGAAGAAACGATCGGGACAATGACAATGGCTTAGGAATTGTTTTGATGATTGTCTCTCTGCTAGCTCTTCTTTTGGCGCCGCTTGCTGCAACATTGGTGCAGTTGGCTATTTCCCGTCAACGTGAGTATCTGGCAGACGCTTCAAGTGTTGAGCTGACCCGCAATCCTAAGGGCATGATCAATGCCCTGCTGAAGTTAGACAATAGCCAGCCTATGGAGCACCATGTAGATGATGCTAGTGCAGCCCTTTATATCAATGATCCTAAGAAGAAGGGTGGCTTGCAAAAGCTCTTTTATACTCACCCACCAATTTCTGATCGGATAGAAAGATTGAAAAATATGTAAGAAGGAAGCCTAGGCTTCCTTCTTTTTTTGTATGGGGTTGCGACGATTTTTAACTCTAGTTATTTTTGAGGCTGAGTAGAAGGCAGACACCACCAAGCAGAGAGAAGACCAACCAAGCGCTTCCCATATTCCAAAGGCCGAGACTAGTGAAAAGCATGCTTCCTAGCGGAATGGAAAAGGAAAAGAGCATAGTGAGAAAGTTGGAGGTTTGGGCTAATACTTCTGGAGGAAGTTTACTCAGCAGCATGCTGTTGATTTTAGGATTGATTTTTCCAGAGATGTACATGAGAAAGGTAAGAAAGAAAATTCCTAAGAGAGCAGGAGCTTGGAGTAAATTGCTGATGCCTAAGAGGAGGAGAGCTAGCGAGCACCAAACGACGAGTCGCATCAGGGAGAGCTTGGAAAAATAATCATTTGAGAAGGCACTGGCAGAGATAATCCCAAGCACTGTGCAGGACTCGATGACTAGCAGAGACTGGCTTAGGTTTAGTCCCCAAAACGGGTGATCCAATAAATAGAGATTGTAGAGTCCCATGATAGAGCCAGCCAATGCGTTTAAGAGGAGGACTTGAAGCAGCACTAGCAGGAAGTTTCCGATTTTTTCTTGTTCAAAAATCATTTGGACATTCTGGTAAAGGTCTTTCATTTGAGTCTTGAAAGGAAGTTTTCCCTCTGCAATAGCAGGAGCATCATGGGTGAGTTTTTGGCGAATCAGATAAAGAGTGCTTGAGGAGAGTAGGAAGCAGAGGGCATTAATGAGGGCAACCATAGCGAAATTCTGCTGGCTGATACTCAGTAACCAGACGCCCAAGGCTTGCCCAGCAAAATTTCCTAAAAAAGTAAGAAGTTGGGTGAAAGAGTAAGCTTCCATCAAATCTTTCTCTTCTATATTTTTCTGTAAGATGGGCATCTGTAGGCCACTGCGATAGTCGCTGATAATGTCAGAAAAGATATTGAGAAAGCAGACGGTAGCAAAGGCGAGGTAGGAGGCGGACTTGGTTAGGAGGGCGACTAGGGTGAAGAGGAAGGCCTGCAAATAACCTAGATGAATAAGCCAGCGGGCCTTTTGAATGGTTTTGTCAGCTTTCATCCCGACAAAGACTGTGAAAAAGGTAGGAACAAGAACGATAAAATTGGCAATACCAACGGCAAACTTGGGTTGGGGCATGCTAGAAGCAAATACGATAAAGACGATATTATAGATAGAAGAGCCTAGGATATTAAAGATCCGTGACAGACTGATAAAGGCAAATAGTCTATTTCTTAAAGCAAGTTTCATAATAAATCTCCTTTGGGGACGAATCAATTTCGGAATGGTAAGAAATTCCAACTCGCAATGCATTGGTAGTTATGATTATAGCAAAATGTGGCATGCCCGCAAGGCCTTTTCGCTGACTGGTAGAAGCTCGTAGGCCAAGTGGTAAATATCTGAAAGTGACTTGCAAAAGCTATAAGGTAGCCTATCAAAAGCTGATATATTCTTTTAGATTTTTTTTTATACATGAATGTGATATAATAGATAGGATATGACAAAAGAATTTCATCACATTACTGTACTTCTTCACGAAACGATTGACCAGCTTGATGTTCAGCCAGATGGCATCTATGTTGATGCGACCTTGGGCGGAGCTGGTCACAGCGAGTATCTTTTGAGCAAGCTGGGAGACAAGGGGCATTTGTATGCTTTTGACCAAGATCAGACTGCGATTGACAATGCCAAAAAACGTCTGGCTCCCTACATTGAGCGGGGCATGGTGACCTTTATCAAGGATAATTTCCGCAATCTAAAGACTCGTTTGAATGAAGTAGGGGTCGAGAAGATTGATGGAATTTGTTATGACTTGGGCGTATCTAGTCCGCAGCTGGATGAGCGGGAGCGCGGTTTTTCTTATAAGCAGGATGCTCCGTTGGATATGCGGATGAATCAAGAAGCTGCCTTGACAGCTTACCAAGTTGTGAATCAATATCCTTATAACGACCTAGTCCGTATTTTTTTCAAATATGGTGAAGATAAGTTTTCCAAGCAGATTGCCCGTAAGATCGAGCAAGCGAGAGAAGTCAAGCCCATCGAAACGACGACAGAGCTGGCGGAAATTATCAAATCAGCCAAACCTGCTAAGGAACTGAAGAAAAAAGGTCATCCAGCTAAACAGATTTTTCAGGCCATTCGGATTGAAGTCAATGACGAGTTGGGGGCGGCCGATGAATCCATTCAGCAGGCTATTGACTTGTTGGCTGTAGGTGGTCGTATTTCAGTGATTACTTTTCATTCGCTGGAGGATCGTCTGACTAAGCAACTGTTTAAAGAAGCCTCAACCGTAGATGTTCCCAAAGGTCTACCCTTCATTCCAGATGATTTGCAGCCCAAGCTGGAGTTAGTTTCTCGCAAACCCATTTTACCAAGCAAAGAAGAATTAGAAGCCAATAATCGCGCCCATTCTGCGAAGTTGCGCGTGGCTAGGAAGGTGCATGAGTAAGTTTCATGGCAGAAAGAAAGCAACACCCTATTCAAAAACGGATTCGGAAATTTTCTCGAGTCGAAAAAGCCTTCTATGGCTCCATTATTTTAACAGCGATTATCCTTGCAGTCAGTATTGTGTTTATGCAGACTAAGTTACTGCAGGTCAATCATGATTTGACTGAAGTTAATGCTCAGATTGAGTCAGAGCAGGCTGAATTGGATAATATTAAGCAAGAAGTGAATGAATTGACACGTTATGAAAGGCTGTCCCAGTTGGCCAGCTCTCAGGATATGAAACTCCAAAAGGGAAATCGTAAGACAGTGAGTACAACCAATGAGTAATAGATTTTTAAAAAACATTCAGCGATATGCTTTAAAAAATAGACAGACACCCGAATACAATCGAAGAAGAGTGGGAAAAAGCATGAGTGCTTTAGCTGTCTTTCTTTTTTTCATTTTCTTAATTAATTTTGCGACGATTATCGGGACAGATCAGAAATTTGGTGTTAATTTGTCAAAAGGCGCTAAGCAAGTGCACCAAAAGACAGTCGTGGTCGCTGCCAAGCGAGGAACCATCTATGACCGCAATGGTGTCCCGATCGCTGAAGATGCAACGACCTATAACATTTATGCTGTTATTGATAAAAATTACAAATCCGCCGCTGGCAAGGTCCTCTATGTAGAGGAATCCCAGTATGAAAAGGTTGCTGATATTCTTAATCAACATCTAGGAATAGATAAGGACTATGTTAAGCAGCAACTTGCGCAAAAGGATTTAAAGCAGGTTTCTTTTGGTTCTCAAGGAAATGGGATTACCTATAGTACTATGAGCTCTATCCGGCAGGCGATGGAGAAGGAAAAGATAGAGGGGATTGATTTCACAACCAGCCCTAACCGTAGCTATAGTAACGGTATCTTTGCTTCGCAATTTATCGGTCAGGCTCAGATGCAAGAGGATAAAGAAGGTAATAAAACTCTTGTGGGAACCTCGGGGATGGAGCAGTCGCTAGACCGTATCTTGGGCGGTCAGAATGGTCTGGTTACCTATGAAAAAGACAGTAAAGGAAACATCATCCCAGGTTCAGAGGAAATTTCTGTTAAGACAGAAGACGGAAAAGATGTGTATACAACCCTCTCTGCCCAGCTACAGACATACTTGGAAACGCGGATGGATGCCTTCCAAGAAACAGCTAAAGGAAAATTTGTCAGTGCGACTTTGGTCAGTGCCAAGACAGGCGAGATTTTAGCAACAACCCAGCGTCCGACTTATAATGCGGATACCAAAGAGGGCCTGAATGTAGATCATTTGAAAACTTGGAATAGCTTCCTTTACCAGACGCAGTATGAGCCTGGTTCAACGATGAAAGTTATGACCTTGGCTTCAGCGATTGATAATGGAAGCTTTAACCCAAATGGAACATTCGATAGCTCAGAATATAAGATTGCAGATGCTACCATCCGCGACTGGGATGTGAACATGGGGTTAGCAACAGGACAAGTCCTGACCTATGCTCAAGGCTTTATTTTCTCAAGTAACGTTGGTATGACACGCATTGAGCAGGATATGGGCAATGCCAAGTGGATCGATTATCTATCGAAGTTCAAATTTGGCTTACCGACTCGTTTTGGGATGGGCTATGAAGAATATGGTGCCCTGCCGGCAGATAATGCTGTAACCATTGCCATGAGTTCCTTCGGACAAGGGATTGGGGTAACCCAAGTACAGATGCTACGTGCCTTTTCAGCTGTGTCAAATGATGGTGTCATGTTAGAGCCGAAATTTATCTCTGCCATCTATGACTCAAAAACGGGTAGCGCTCGTAAATCTCAGCCAGAAATTGTCGGTCATCCAGTTTCAGAAAAAGCAGCGAAAACGACTCGAAATTATATGATTCAGGTCGGAACCGTTCCTTACTATGGAACCCTGAATATCGGTGGTGAGCCGGTTATCCAAGTTGCTGGGCAAGATGTGGCCGTAAAATCCGGGACAGCCCAAATTGCGACAGATAAGGGCTATTTGGAAGGGGAGAATAATAACATTTACTCCGTAGTAGCCATGACGCCGGCAGAAAGTCCAGATTTCATTATGTATGTCACTGTTCAGCAGCCCGAAGAGAAATTCTCCCCTCTTTTCTGGCAGGAAGTTGTCAATCCAGTCTTGGAAGAAGCTGTGGCGCTTAAAGACAGTTTAAATCTGACTGGAGATAGTCCTGCTTTGGAATTGGTTGAAAAAGAAACAACCTATAAAATGCCATCTATCGATGCTTTAACCAAGCAACTGAAGCTGAAAAATCAAATCAGCCCAGGAGGCTTGGCTGACGAGCTTCGCCGCAATCTAGTACAGCCCGTCATTTTAGGAACAGGCAGTGAAATCAAGAAGATTTCTGTAAAAGAAGGGCAAGAACTGAAAGCCAATCAACAGATTTTGATTTTAAGTGATAACTTTGAAGATTTGCCAGATATGTATGGCTGGACCAAGGAAAATGTGGAGCAATTTGCTGAATGGCAAGGGCTGGAAGTCAATTTTAAAGGCAAAGGCTCAAAAGTTGTCAAGCAGAAGGAAAAGGTCAATACAGACCTGAAAAAATTGAAGAAAATAACCGTTACATTGGGAGACTAGCATGTTAACAGCAATTATTGCAGGAATTCTGACCTTTATCCTAACGCTTGTTGGGATTCCTGCCTTTATCCGTTTTTATCACAAGGCTCATATTTCAGGCCAGCAAATGCACGAGGATGTTAAGCAGCATCAGGCTAAGGCTGGAACGCCGACGATGGGGGGAACCGTCTTTCTAGTTGCTTCTGTTTTGGCTAGTTTTGTGACAGCTTTACTTTCCCGACAACTGTCCAACGGCTTGATTATGATTCTCTTTATCTTGGTTCTCTACGGAATCGTTGGCTTTTTGGATGATTTCCTCAAGGTCTTCCGTAAGATCAACGAAGGCCTGAATCCTAAACAGAAACTAGCTCTGCAGCTGGTAGGGGGAGTTATCTTTTACTTCTTCTACAATCAGCACGGGGCAGGTGACTCTCTCAATGTCTTTACGATTCCAGTGCAGCTGGGCTTCCTCTATATCTTCTTCGTCCTCTTTTGGCTGGTTGGTTTCTCCAACGCTGTCAATCTGACCGATGGAATTGATGGCTTGGCTAGTATCTCCGTTGCGATCAGCTTAGTGGCTTACGGAGTCATTGCTCTGGAGCAGAAGCGTTTTGACCTTCTGATTGTCATTATCAGCATGCTTGGTGGTTTGCTAGGCTTCTTTGTCTTTAACCATAAGCCAGCTAAAATCTTTATGGGGGACGTGGGAAGTCTTGCCTTAGGTGGTATGCTTGCAGCCCTCTCTATTGCCTTGCACCAAGAGTGGACCTTGCTTCTCATCGGAATCGTCTATGTATTTGAAACGACTTCTGTTATGATGCAGGTGACTTATTTCAAGCTGACGGGTGGCAAGCGGATTTTCCGTATGACGCCAGTCCATCACCACTTTGAACTTGGCGGCTTTTCTGGGCATGGTCAGCCTTGGAGCGAATGGAAGGTTGACTTCTTCTTCTGGGGAGTAGGTCTCTTAGCTAGCTTGCTGACTTTGGCCATTCTATATTTGTGATATGAAGGTGGGTGTAAGCCCGCCTTTTCTTGTCATGAGCCGAGCAGAAAAGATATTTTTCTGGTATAATAGATAAGATTAAGAGTAAACAGAGGAAAAAATGAAATTTACAGAATTTAACTTTAAAGATTATATTCAGGAAGCCCTCAAGGATCTGAACTTTGTTGAGGCGACAGAGGTTCAAGAAAAGCTGATTCCGGTGGTATTATCTGGCCGAGACTTGGTCGGGGAGTCCAAAACCGGATCAGGTAAAACTCACACCTTCTTGCTGCCTATCTTCCAGCAATTAGATGAAGAGGCGGACAGTGTCCAAGCGGTGATTACAGCACCCAGCCGAGAATTAGCAATCCAGATCTATCAGGCAGCACGTCAACTGGCTAGCTTTTCGGAGCAAGAAATTCGAGTGGCCAACTATGTCGGCGGAACTGACAAGGCCCGTCAGATTGGAAAGCTAGAGTCTAGCCAGCCCCATATCGTCATTGGAACGCCGGGGCGGATTTATGACTTGGTTGAGTCAGGTGATTTGGCTATCCACAAGGCTCATACCTTTGTCGTGGATGAGGCTGATATGACGCTTGATATGGGCTTTTTGGAGACGGTCGATCGGATTGCAGCCCGCTTGCCTAAAGACCTGCAGTTTTTAGTTTTCTCAGCTACCATTCCACAGAAGCTCCAACCCTTCTTGAAAAAATACCTGTCTAATCCGGTCATGGAGCAGATTAAGACCAAGACTGTGATTGCCGATACCATTGATAACTGGCTCTTGTCAACCAAAGGGCGAGATAAGAATGCCCAGATTTATGAGATCAGTCAGCTCCTCCAGCCTTATCTGGCGATGATTTTTGTCAATACCAAGACTCGTGCGGATGAATTGCAGGCCTATCTGACTGCGCAGGGTCTAAAAGTAGCCAAAATTCACGGTGATATCCCACCGCGGGAGCGCAAGCGTATCATGAATCAGGTCAAGAATCTGGATTTTGAATACATCGTGGCGACGGACTTGGCAGCGCGTGGAATTGATATTGAAGGTGTCAGTCATGTCATCAATGATGCCATTCCGCAGGATTTGTCTTTCTTTGTCCACCGAGTTGGTCGGACGGGACGAAATGGTCTTCCCGGCACAGCCATTACCCTTTATCAACCGAGTGACGATTCAGATATTCGAGAGTTGGAAAAGCTGGGTATCAAGTTTACTCCTAAGATAATCAAAAATGGTGAATTTCAAGATACCTACGACCGAGATCGCCGTGCTAATCGCGAGAAGACCAAGGAAAAGCTGGACACAGAAATGATTGGTCTGGTCAAGAAGAAAAAGAAAAAAATCAAGCCAGGCTATAAGAAGAAAATCCAATGGGCGGTTAATGAGAAGCGCCGCAAGACCAAGCGAGCTGAAAATCGAGCACGTGGCCGAGCAGAACGCAAGGCTAAGCGCCAGACATTCTAGCCATAAATTCTTTTTATGGCAGATATAGAAAAATTATATTTTAAAGACCAGTGAAACTATGATAGACTAGGATTACTGGTCTATTTTATTGTCATTTCCCACTTAGCTATTGAAGGTTTAAAGATTATCTATTCTTGATGCCAAATAGTTTGCATCTGGGGCAAATTATGATAGAATAATGCATTATCGAGAAAGAGAAGTAATTAAAATGTTTACAACTTATATCCTAGCTGCAAACTGGTATGAAGAGCTTTTGAAGCTCCTCCCAGACGGCAAATTATTTAGTTTACGTGCTGTTTTTGATGCCATTCCAGCGATCCTGAAAACCTTGCCTGTCACACTTTTGTTGACGCTGGGTGGGGCATTTTTCGGCATCATCTTGGCCATGATCTTCGCAGTGGTTAAGATTAACCGCACAAGAATTTTGTATCCTATTCAGGCTCTTTTTGTGAGCTTCCTCCGTGGGACGCCCCTTTTGGTTCAGCTCATGCTGACTTATTTTGGGATTCCACTCCTGCTGAAAGCCATCAATCAAAAGTATGGGACGACTTTTAATATCAATGCTATTCCTGCCTCAGTCTTTGCCATTATTGCCTTTGCTTTTAATGAAGCGGCTTATGCCAGCGAGACGATTCGGGCAGCCATTCTTTCGGTGGATCCGGGTGAGATTGAAGCCGCTCGCAGTCTGGGAATGACCAATCGCCAAGTCTATTTGCGGGTCATCATTCCAAATGCAGCAGTTGTGGCAACACCGACTCTGATCAACTCTCTCATCGGCTTGACCAAGGGAACCTCTCTGGCCTTTAGTGCGGGCGTCGTAGAAGTCTTTGCCAAGGCTCAGGCTATCGGTGGGTCGGATTATCGTTATTTTGAGCGCTTTATTTCCGTTTCCATTATTTACTGGATTGTCAATATCGTGATTGAGCAAATCGGTCGTGCGATTGAAAAAGCTATGGATATCAAGGCGCCAGCCAAGCTGGAAAAAATGGAGCAAGCGCAAGGAGGTAGGATTTGATGATTAAAATTTCCCAGTTAAGTAAGGAATTTTCTGGCCAAAAGGTCTTGGATAATCTAAGTTTGGAAATTCAAAAAGGCGAAGTCATTGCTCTAATAGGCTCCTCAGGTGCTGGTAAATCAACCTTCCTGCGCAGTCTTAATTTTCTGGAACAGCCAGACAGCGGAAGGATTGAAATTGATAACTTCAAGGTGGATTTTTCAACTATTTCACCAGATGAAATCTTGACTTTGCGTCGAAAATTGGCTATGGTTTTCCAACAGTTCAATTTATTTTCCCGTCGGACAGCTCTGGAAAATGTCAAGGAAGGTTTGCTGGTAGTTAAAAATTTGTCTGACCAAGAAGCGACTAAAATTGCCAAGGAAGAGTTGGCAAAGGTTGGCCTGTCTGATCGTGAGAATCATTATCCCAAGCATTTATCAGGCGGTCAAAAACAGCGGGTTGCTTTAGCGCGAGCCTTGGCCATGAAGCCAGATGTTCTCTTGCTTGATGAGCCGACCTCAGCCCTTGACCCAGAGCTAGTCGGTGAGGTAGAGAAATCCATTGCCGACGCTGCCAAAGCAGGACAAACCATGATTCTGGTCAGCCACGATATATCTTTTGTTTCTCAGGTAGCAGATCGGGTGCTTTTCTTGGATAAGGGGCATATTATCGAGTCAGGTAGTCCAGAGGAGATTATCAATCATCCCAAGGAAGCTAGAACCAAAGAATTCTTTGCTAGTTACAAACGGACTTATATTTGATATAATAGAAAAAGTGAAAGCTCAGTTGGCTAGACCAGCTGGGTTTGTTTTCGACTAAAACCTTTTTAAGGCAACTGATTATTTAGGAGCTGACATGTTAATTAAAATTTTTTCTCTCTATATCCAAAGTCTCATCTATACGACGATTCTGGTAGGACTTGCCGATGGTTTGTGGCTTTTATTGCAGCGGCTCGGTCGCAAGGATCGAACTCTTGCGGTAGGCCAAAGCCAAATTTACGATCTTCTTTTGATTACAATTATGACGATTCCAATTTTGTCTTTTGCGATTTTTGGTTTACTGGTTGTTCTTAAAGCTTAAATACTTGTAAAAGATGCGCTAGTTTGTTAGAATAACTGTAGTTACAACAAAGAGAAAGGAAAAAGATGATGTACGATACAATGATTATTGGAGCTGGTCCTGCGGGAATGACAGCAGCCCTCTATGCAGCTAGAAGCAATTTAAAAGTGGCCTTGCTGGAACGCGGAATTTACGGCGGCCAGATGAATAATACTGCGGAGATTGAAAATTATCCCGGTTATGCTCGTATCAGCGGACCAGAGCTAGCTGAAAAGATGTTTGAGCCCCTAGAGAATCTAGGCGTAGAGCATTTGTTTGGTCAAGTTGAGAAAATTGAAGACCATGGCGACTTTAAGAAAATCATTACTGAGGATGAGGTCTTTGAAACCAAGACAGTGATTTTGGCTCCTGGCGCCAACCATCGTCATCTAGGAGTTCCTGGAGAGGAAGAATACAATAGCCGCGGCGTTTCCTACTGTGCGGTCTGCGACGGTGCCTTTTTCCGTGATGAAGATCTCTTAGTGGTCGGAGGCGGCGATTCTGCCGTTGAAGAAGCGATTTTCCTCACGCGCTTTGCAAAGTCTGTGACCATTGTTCACCGTCGTGACCAACTGCGGGCGCAAAAGCTCTTGCAGGAGCGGGCCTTTGCCAATGAAAAAATCAGCTTTATTTGGGATTCCGTTGTAAAAGAAATCAAAGGAGATGACCGTAGGGTAACCAGTGTGGTTTTTGAAAATGTAAAAACGGGACAAATCAGCGAGTCAGACTTTGGCGGCGTCTTTGTTTATGTCGGCCTAGATCCTGTTAGCGACTTTGTCAAAGATCTGGGTATTTGCGATGAAGCTGGCTGGATTGTGACGGATCAACATATGAAAACAGCTATTGACGGCATTTATGCCATTGGTGATGTCCGTCAGAAAGACCTACGCCAAATCACCACAGCCGTTGGAGACGGAGCAGTAGCAGGCCAAGAAGTTTATAAATACATCACAGAACATTAAAGAGGAAGAGGTTGGGAATAAGATCAAAAAATGATTCATTTTTGGTCCAGTTCTTTCTACTATGGGGCTAATTTTAAATTGTAGTGGATTGAAGAGAAGTCATAATATGGAGAAGATCAACTTGGTCTTCTCTTTTTTATGGCTAGATTGTAAATATCGTACAAGAAAAAAACTCACAGAGCCTCAACTAGTGTGAACTGTAAGTTGCTAGACCACCAGCTCCACTATGAGATTCTATGAGTTTTTGATCATCATACCATATCGGAAGATGATTTACGTATTCATCTTGATATTTTCAAAAGTGCCAGTTGCAACTTATGCTCTAACAAATGCCATTCCAAGCAATACTTCCCCAATAATATTTCCATCTTGTTTTTTCAAGGTATTTTTTGAATGCGATCAATTCATCGGACTTATTCTTGAGCACCTCATCACATACAAAAGGATACAACTTAAATGCCAAATAACTGATTTGGTCCCCCTTCTGTAGCCCTTTGGCACTATTTAGGAGCTCTTCCCGTAGCTTTGAGCTAATGATGATACTATCGTTATTATAGATCCTGTCAATCTGTTGGTAGTATTCATCTCTCTTCTTGCGATTTTTAGTAAAGATCATAACTAACATCTCCTTACAACTTTGAATATATAATTGGCTGAGTAAAAAAGAAAATTAGGAAGTGGAGTTCACAATCCTTGGATTGCATCATTCCACAGTGGATCACATAATAATAGCATTGTCCTAGCAGATTTGAGACTTTCCTGCACTTTATAAGGCAGGGGGTGAACATTTGATTTTATGTCATTATAGCAAATATTTCATTACTTATCAATTTTAAATGTGTAATCACCAACTAAATTTTGATAATAGAAGCAATAGACCTATAGTGTTTAAGGAGAACAATTTGCTGGTCATTCGCTGCTATCAAAAGCTAGTATAAACGAAGGAAAAAAACGTTTTCCGCTAAAAGAACTTTAAAGAATTGGTCTGGATGGAGTGGATTGCAAATTGAGCAGAGTGATTTGGTTCATAAATCTTTTTCTCTAAGTGCGATTCCCTGCTTCTGCAATTAGCATTTTAAAAAATTCTCTTTTAGTGGTATAATAAGGGTAATATCTTAGAGAAAAGAGTTCATTTATGACAAATTATGCCGTTATTTTGGCTGCGGGTAAGGGTACCCGCATGAAATCAGATTTACCAAAGGTATTGCACAAGGTAGCAGGAATTTCCATGCTAGAGCACGTTTTCCGCAGTGTTAGTGCGATTGAGCCTGAGAAGACTGTTACTGTTATCGGGCACAAGGCGGAGCTGGTCGAGCAAGTCTTGGCTGGTCAGACAGAGTTTGTCCGTCAGACCGAGCAGCTGGGAACTGGTCACGCGGTTATGATGGCCGAGCCTGTTTTGGAAAATCTAACTGGTCAAACCTTGGTCATTGCTGGCGACACTCCCCTGATTACGGGAGAAAGCTTGAAAAATTTGATTGATTTTCATATCAATCACAAGAATGTTGCGACAATCCTGACAGCAGAAGCGGACAATCCATTTGGTTATGGCCGGATCGTGCGCAACCAGCACGGAGAAGTGATCAAAATCGTTGAGCAAAAAGATGCTTCAGATTTTGAGCAGCAAATCAAGGAAATCAATACGGGTACTTATGTCTTTGATAATGCCCGTCTCTTTGAGGCCCTCAAAAATATCAATACCAACAATGCTCAAGGCGAATACTATATCACAGATGTGATTGGCATTTTCCGCGAGAATGGTGAAAAAGTTGGTGCTTATACGCTGAAAGACTTTGATGAAAGCCTCGGTGTCAATGACCGCGTGGCTTTGGCGACAGCTGAAAGCATTATGCGTCGCCGAATTAACCAGCAGCACATGATTAACGGTGTCAGCTTTGTCAATCCAGATGCGACCTATATTGATGTAGATGTAGAAATCGCGCCTGAAGTGCAAATTGAAGCCAACGTGACTCTGAAAGGTCAAACCAAGATTGGGGCAGAGACGATCCTGACCAATGGGACTTATATTGTAGATTCAGAAATTGGTCAGCGAGCGGTCATTACAAACTCGATGATTGAAGAGTCTAGCTTGGCAGATGGTGTGACGGTCGGTCCTTACGCCCATATCCGTCCAGGTTCTAGTCTGGCCAAGGATGTCCATGTTGGTAATTTCGTTGAAGTCAAGGCGTCTTCGCTAGGTGAAAACACTAAAGCTGGCCATCTAGCCTATCTTGGAAACGCTGAACTGGGAGCCAATGTCAATATTGGGGCTGGTACAATTACGGCCAATTACGATGGGCAGAATAAGTATAAGACGCTGATTGGGAATAATGTTTTTGTCGGCTCTAATTCAACTATCGTTGCTCCAGTAGAGTTGGGTGACAATTCATTGGTTGGTGCAGGCTCGACTATTACAAAGAGTGTTCCAGCAGATGCTATCGCGCTAGGACGTGGTCGCCAGACCAATATGGCAGAATACGCTAAGCGTCTCCCTCATCACCCTCAAAATAAGTAGGTGCAACCATGGAATTTGAAGAAAAAACCGTCCAACGGACGGAGATTTATCAAGGACCGATTTTTAAAGTGGTTCAGGACCAAGTGGAGCTGCCAGAAGGCAAAGGTCAAGCCCAACGGGATTTGATTTTTCATAATGGGGCGGTGGCTGTGATTGCCATCACTTCGGAAAATAAGATGATTTTAGTCAAGCAGTACCGCAAGGCCATTGAAGCGACTTCTTACGAGATTCCAGCTGGCAAGCTGGAGGTAGGAGAGAATGCAGATCCCCAAGCGGCTGCCCTCCGAGAATTAGAAGAAGAGACTGGCTACACTGGGCAGTTGGAGTTGGTCTATGATTTCTACTCTGCTATCGGTTTTTGCAATGAAAAAATCAAGCTCTACAGCGCCAGCCATTTAACAAAGGTCGAAAACCCTCGTCCCCAAGACGAAGATGAAACATTGGAACTTTTTGAAGTTAGTCTGGAGGAGGCGGAGCAGTTGCTGCAAAATGGTGACATTTGTGATGCCAAGACCATCATGGCCCTTCAGTACTGGCAACAAAAAAATCTGAATAAATAGGAACGTAGATCAATGGGAAAAGCTTTATTAACAGATGAAATCATTGAGCGGGCCAATCGTGGAGAACATATTGATGGTCCCTTGCTGATGGACGATGAAGAAACTAAGGTCATTTCTATTGCTAGAAAAGGAACTTTCGGTTATGCTGCTCCACGGCAAGCTGTCAATCAGGATACTCTGCAGATTGAAGTTGAACCGACAGTTATCAAAAGTCGTCGAATCGAAAATCAAAAACGAAGTATTTTTCAGGCTAAGTTAAACAAAATCCTGTTCTGGATTGTACTTCTTTTGATTGGATTAATTGCGGCCATTATTTGGCTATGATAAAGAAGGGGAGTGACGGAAACGAGAAAATGAAACTCTGCCTCCTCTCCCTCTTTTTAATGTAAAAAAGGAAAGAATAAATCATGAAAATCGGAATTATCGCGGCTATGCCTGAGGAATTGAAGCTGCTGGTAGAGCATCTGGAGATGGCTGAGAAACACCAGCGCCTAGGGCATGTTTATTATACTGGTCGGATTGGCCATCATGAGGTTGTCTTGGTGGAAAGTGGAATCGGCAAAGTCATGTCAGCCATGAGTGTGGCTGTTTTAGCCAATGATTTTGAGGTGACGGCGGTCATCAATACGGGTTCCGCTGGAGCAGTGGCTCCAGGTCTAGAAATTGGAGATGTAGTGGTGGCAGATCGTTTGGTCTACCATGATGTGGATGTGACAGCTTTTGGCTATGACTACGGTCAAATGGCACGGCAACCCCTCTACTATGAAGCCAGTCGCTACTTAGTTGAGGAGATGAAAGCAGTGCTGGAAAAGACCCAGCAGACGAGCCGAGTTGGTTTGATTGCGACGGGAGATAGCTTTATCGCTGGACAGGACAAGATTGACCAAATTAAGGAGCATTTTCCTGATGTCTTGGCAGTAGAGATGGAGGGAGCAGCCATTGCTCAAGCTGCTCATTCTCTTGGTTTGCCTTTTATGGTCATTCGTGCGATGAGCGATACAGCTAGCCATGATGCCAATATCACTTTTGATGAATTTATCCTAGAAGCAGGGAAGCGCTCAGCTGAAACCCTGATTCAATTATTGAATAACTTAGACTAAAAAAGACTTCAGAATGATTGTTCATTCTGAAGTCTTTTCGTGTAGGATTAATTTATTTGACGATAGGCTGTTTATTAGAGTCTAAGGTAAAACCTTCTCCTAAAATTTCATGGGCTTCTGTAATAGTTGTAAAGGCAAATGGATCGATGTCATTGATGAGTTTCTTCATTTGCTGCATTTCGTTACGAGAGACAACGCAATAAACGATTTGCAAATCTTGCTTGCTATAGAAGCCCTGTCCTTGCAGATAGGTAACGCCTCTTCCAAGTTTTTCATTGATAGCTTCAGCTAGTTCTATTGGTTTGCTGGTGACAATCAGGAAGCCTTTGCCCGCGAAACCACCTTCAGCAATCAAGTCAATAACACGAGAGGTGATAAAGACAAACATGAGTGTATAAGAAACCATGCGTAGATCTTTAAAGACTAAAAGAACCAGAGAAATCACGATAAAGTCGACTGTCAGCATGAGGCGGCCCATGGAGATACTGGTATATTTATTGAAGATACGAGCTACGATATCGGTACCACCAGTCGTTCCCCCGGCATTGAAAATGATGCCTAAACCAACTCCAAGAATAATTCCTGTTCCAAGGCAGGCCAGTAAGACGTCGCCGTCTAAGGAAGAAAAGAAATAGTCTTGTAAATGTTTGGAGGCAGGCAGCATCTCGAATACTTTGAGCCAAGCTGATACAGAGAAAGTTCCTAAAATACTAAGGTAAAGGGTGCGATTTCCCAGTAATTTCCAAGCGAGAATAAAGAGTGGAATATTGATGACCAAATTGGTGGTTGATACAGGAATCTTGAACAGGTAGTAGACAATCAAGGTGATCCCCGTTGCTCCGCCCTCATATAAGTGAAAAGGAATCACCAAATAATGAATCCCAAAAGAAAAAATTCCAGCCCCCAGAATGATGGCCAGTACATTTTTAAATTTAAACATTAGACTCTCCTAAGAATTTTCTGACTCTATTTTATCAAAAGTTTTCATTTTTGAAAATAATATGAAATAGTTTTCGAGAAATTCTTCTATGGGCTTTTGGGATAATTTTTGGTACAATAAAGCATAGACTAAAATAGGAATTTCTGCATCCAATGGCAGAATGAATGTAAAAGGAAAACGATGAAAAAAGGTGTTTTTATATCACTAGAAGGGCCAGAAGGTGCTGGGAAGACCAGTGTATTAGAGGCTTTGCTTCCTCAGCTGAAAGAGATGGGCTATGAGTTGCTGACGACGAGAGAGCCTGGCGGTGTCGCTATTTCTGAAAAAATCCGCGAGGTGATTTTGGATAAGGGGCACACAGCCATGGATGCTAAGACGGAGCTGCTGCTTTATATTGCCAGCCGATGTCAGCATTTGGCGGAGAAGGTTCTGCCCGCCTTGGAGCAAGGGACATGGGTCTTGCAAGATCGTTTTATTGATAGCTCGGTAGCCTACCAAGGCTACGGCCGGGGCTTGGCAGTTGACGATGTAGAATGGCTCAATCAGTTTGCAACAGATGGCCTCAAGCCGGATTTGACTCTTTATTTCGATATTGATGTCAAGGAAGGGCTGGCTCGCATTGCTCGAAATAAGGAGCGTGAAGTCAATCGTTTGGATTTGGAAGGTCTCGACCTGCATGAGCGCGTGCGTCAAGGCTATCTGACTATTTTAGAAAAGGAACCAGAACGTGTCGTTAAGATAGATGCTAGTCAGCCGCTAGAGCAAGTAGTGGCCGACAGTTTGGCAGTTATCAAAGAGCGTTTTATCAAAGAAAAATGACAGTAGAAGATTTACGTCAGTCTCAGCCTAAGCTTACAGAAACTTTTCAGCAAATATTGGAAGCAGGGCGGCTCAATCATGCTTATTTATTTTCGGGAAATTTTTCTAGTTTTACCATGGCTTTGACCTTGTCCCAGAGTCTCTTTTGTGAGAACCGTCAGGGAGTTTGGCCCTGCGGTACTTGTCGGGCTTGTCGCTTGATTGAGAGTGAGGATTTCTCAGATGTGACGGTTGTGCGGCCAGTGAATGGTATTATCAAAACGGAGCGCATTCGTGAGTTAGTGAGAAATTTCTCCCAGAGCGGTATGGAGGGCAATAGACAGGTCTTTATCATCTGTGATGCAGATAAGATGCATGTCAATGCTGCTAATTCCCTCCTCAAGGTCATCGAAGAGCCTCAGAGTGAGATTTACATCTTTCTTTTGACAGCCGATGAGCATCTGATGTTGCCTACCATCAAGAGCCGAACACAGATTTTTCACTTTCGGAAGGATCAGGCTGCTCTCCAGCACCAGCTGGAAGAGGCTGGCTTAATTAAAAGTCAGGCTGAGTTGCTGGCTGCATATAGCCAGACCCAGGAAGAGGCCGATCAGCTGGTGTCCAACAAGCCTTTCTTTGAGCTGGTCAGTGAGAGTCAGCGCTTTGTCAAGGCTGCCTTGACCAATGAGAATCAGGCTTATCTCCAAGTGGCCAAGCTGGCTAAACTGGCTGAGGACAAGGATAAACAGGAGCAGGTCTTTAAAATCTTGGAAGTCTTGCTGGCCAAGGAACTTGGAAGCGAGGCAGGTCGCAAGAAACTGGAAGATCTCTTGGAAGCAAAGAAGATGTGGCGAGCCAATGTATCTTTTCAAAATGCTCTGGAATACATGATTTTAAAAGCCAGTGCCCAAGCAAGATAGGAGCAGACAATGAATAAAAAAGAACTATTTGATGCCTTGGATGATTTTTCTCAGACGCTTTTAGTGACCCTTGCCGAGGTAGAGGCCATCAAGAAAAATCTCAAGAGTGTCGTAGAGGAAAATATCGTCCTCCAGCTAGAAAATGACAAGCTGAGAGAGCGACTAGGTGAGGTAGAGCAAGCAGCACCGGTTAAAATCAATAAAAATCGGGACAATCTTCGCAAACTGTATTACGATGGTTTTCATGTGTGTACAGATTTCTATGGTCAACGCCGAGAAAACGATGCAGAGTGCATGTTCTGCGATGAGTTGTTATTCAGGGAGTAGAAATGCAGATTCAGAAGAGTTTTAAGGGACAGTCGCCTTACGGCAAACTGTATTTGGTGGCGACTCCCATTGGAAATATGGATGACATGAGCATTCGCATGGTCAATACCCTCAAGGAAGTGGATGTCATTGCGGCCGAAGATACCAGAAATACAGGTCTTCTACTCAAACACTTTGGGATTGAGACTCGACAGATCAGCTTTCATGAGCACAATGCTCAAGAAAAGATACCGATCTTGCTGGACTTGCTCAAATCAGGTCAAAATCTAGCCCAGGTATCCGATGCTGGCTTGCCTAGCATTTCGGATCCGGGTCATGATTTGGTCAAGGCGGCTATTGCTGAGGACATTGCTGTGGTGACGGTTCCGGGGCCCAGTGCTGGGATTTCCGCTCTTATTGCCAGTGGTTTAGCGCCTCAGCCTCATGTTTTTTATGGTTTCTTGCCTCGTAAGTCTGGGCAACAGAAGGAATTTTTCGAGAGTAAAAAGGCTTATCCAGAGACACAGATCTTTTACGAATCTCCTCATAGGGTCAAGGCTACGCTGGAAAATATGCTGGAAGTTTATGGCGATCGCTCAGTGGTCTTGGTTCGTGAGCTCACCAAAATCTACGAAGAATACCAAAGAGGAAGGATTTCTGAGTTGATAGACTATCTAGCGGAAAACTCTCTTAAGGGCGAGTGCCTCCTGATTGTGGCTGGTGCAAGTCTAGAGAAGGAAGAAAAAGCGGATGCGGATCTCTTGGCTGAAATTGACAGCTTGGTCCAATCCGGCAGCAAGAAAAATCAGGCTATTAAAGAAGTGGCCAAAAAATACGGGCGCAATAAGAGCCAACTCTATGCCCTTTATCATGAAGAAGACAGAAACTAGTCCTATTCGACTAGTTTTTTTGTTCAAAAACCTCCTTTTGTTCGGGAATTTCCCCAAAAGAAAAATAACTTTGAAAGAATTATAGAAATTTTCTGAACATTGTGATATGATAGACAAAATACATTTTTGGAGGTAGGATATGACCATTTACAATTTTTCTGCTGGACCGGCAGTATTGCCCAAGGAAGTCTTGAAAAAAGCTCAGGCTGAGTTTTTAGACTATGCCCAAAGTGGCATGAGTGTGATGGAGCTGTCCCACCGATCCAAGGAATTTGACGATATTATCAAAGAAGCTGAGAGCTTGCTGCGTGAGCTCATGGCTATTCCGGACAATTACCGCGTGCTATTTCTGCAGGGTGGGGCTTCTACTCAGTTTAGTATGATTCCGCTTAATCTAGCACAAGGCGGCAAGGCCTACTACCTAGTGGCTGGATCTTGGGGAAAGAAAGCTTACACTGAAGCAGTCAAGCTGTCTAAGTTCATTCCGTTTGAGCCTATTCTTTTGGCTTCGTCAGAGGACTTAAATTACACGGAAGTTCCTTCGTTTGATGAAAAGGAGATTGATCCGCAGGCTGCTTATGTGCATCTGACAACAAATAATACCATTGAAGGAACGGCTATCTACGACCTGCCTTCGACCAATGGCGTGCCGATTGTAGCGGATATGTCTTCTAATATCCTGGCTGCTCAGTACCGAGTAGAGGATTTCGGTTTGATTTATGCTGGGGCTCAGAAGAATATCGGACCAGCCGGCGTGACAGTGGTCATCATTCGTGAGGATTTGCTCAATGATGAGCCGGTTCTGTCTAGTATGCTGGACTACCGCATTCAGGCGGACAATGACTCTCTCTACAATACACCACCGACTTTCGCCATCTATATGGCCAAACTGGTCTTTGAGTGGGTCAAGGAGCTGGGTGGCGTAGCAGAAATGGAAAAGCGTAATCGTGAAAAATCTGGCCTTTTGTACGACTTCATTGAGCAGTCGGACTTTTATCGCAGTCCAGTCCGTTACAAGGAGCAGCGCTCAGTCGCCAATATTCCTTTCGTATCTCCAAGTCCAGAGCTGGATGCCAAGTTTAATAAAGAAGCTGCAGCAGCGGGATTCAAGAATATCAAGGGGCACCGCAGCGTAGGCGGCATGAGAGCTAGTCTCTATAATGCCTTTCCGCTCCAAGGTGTCAAGGACTTGATTGCCTTTATGCAGAAATTTGAAGAAGAAAATTCTTAAGAGAGGGAAACTATGGTCTTTAGTGTCAAAACCTTTAACAACATCAATCAAATCGGGCTCAAGGAGCTGGGCAATGCTTTTCAGATTGACGGAGATAAGTCTGACAATCCGGATGCTTATATCCTGCGCAGTCAAAACCTGCATGGACAGGAATTTCCAAGCAAGCTCAAAGCCATTGCGCGAGCGGGGGCAGGAACCAATAATATTCCTGTCGATCAGGCAACGGCTCAGGGAATTGTGGTCTTCAACACACCAGGAGCCAATGCCAATGCGGTGAAAGAAGCGGTCTTGGCTTCCATTCTCCTGTCTGCTCGTGACTATATCGCAGCTAACAGTTGGGCTAACGGCCTTTCTGGAGAAGATGTTCCCAAGCAAGTGGAAGCTGGTAAGAAACAGTTTGCTGGGACAGAGATTGCAGAGAAGACTTTGGGAGTCATTGGGTTAGGAGCAATCGGTGGCCGTATTGCCAACGATGCCTATCGTCTGGGAATGAATGTCCTTGGCTATGATCCTTATGTATCCATTGAAACAGCTTGGAATATCTCTAGCCATGTCAAGCGGGTAGCAGACATTAAGGAAATCTTTGTGAAGAGTGATTATATCACTATCCACGTCCCTCTGACTGAGGATACACGCGCTACTTTTGATCGGGCTGCTTTTGGTCTTATGCAAAAGGGAACAACCCTCATCAACTTTGCTCGTGGCGAGCTGGTGGACAACGCTGCCCTCTTTGAAGCCATAGAAGCTGGTGTAGTCAAGCGCTATATCACAGACTTTGGTGTAGAAGAGCTGCTCCGTCATCCACAGATTACTGTCTTTCCGCATTTGGGTGGCTCGACAGAGGAAGCTGAGCTCAACTGTGCCATTATGGCTGGGAAAACCATCCGCCGTTTCATGGAAACAGGAGAGATTATCAATTCAGTAAATTTCCCTAATGTCCGTCAGGCTCTCTCAGCGCCTTATCGGATTACCCTGATTAACAAAAATGTACCGAATATTGTGGCTCGGATTTCAACAGCGGTCAGTGATTTAAATATCAATATCGACAATATCATCAACCGCTCTAAAGGCGACTATGCATATACTCTGCTGGATCTGGATGAGTCAGACGAAGGCAAGATTCAGGAGCTGGTTGATAAATTTGAAAACAGCGACAATATTGTGCGCGTGCGTTTGATTAAAAAATAATCGAGAAATAGACGGTGTTTCTTTATGGAGTGCGTCTGTGCCTGCCGATGAGCCTTTCACTTGTCGGCTTTTTCTAATGAGTCTCAGCTTGACAAGAAGGAGCTAGCTGGGCTATCATAGGGACGGAGGAAAAACAATGTTACAATTTATCGAATACCCAAAATGCTCTACCTGCCGTAAGGCCAAGGCTGAGCTTAATCAATTAGGAGTAGACTTTGAAGCGGTGGATATTGTCAAGGAAACGCCTAGCCAAGAGCAACTTTTGAAATGGATGACTCATTCAGATTTAGAGATTAAGTCTTTCTTTAATACCAGTGGTATCAAGTACCGAGAGTTGGGGCTCAAGGATAAGGTGCCTCAGTTTTCTGCTGAGGAGGCAGCCGCACTTTTGGCGACCGACGGCATGCTGATTAAGCGACCACTGCTAGTCCAAGATGATCGGATTGTGCAAATTGGTTACCGAACAGAATACAAAGAACTAAATCTGTAATCAAAGATGGGAAATTTCCTGTCTTTTTATGTTTTGCTGAAACAATTGAATTTGGCTAATCCATAGGGGCGCAGTATTTGATATGATTTCTAAGAAAGTCCCAATCAAAATCCTATAAAAGTTTCTCTTTTTATGAGAAAATAGAGGAAAAGATTGGAGGGATGTTTATGGCAGAAATTTATCTAGCAGGCGGCTGTTTCTGGGGCTTGGAGAAATATTTTTCTCGGATTGAAGGCGTTGAGGAGACGACAGTAGGCTATGCCAATGGACAAGTAGAGTCCACCAACTACCAGCTCATTCACCAGACGGACCATGCGGAGACGGTGCACTTAATTTATGACGAAGAAAACATCAGCCTGCGAGAAATTTTGCTCTACTATTTCCGAGTCATTGACCCCTTATCTATCAACAAACAGGGTAATGATATAGGCCGTCAGTATCGGACAGGTGTTTACTATGTCCGAGAGGAAGATCACGACATTATCGAGCAGGTTTTTGCTGAGCAGGAGGAGCAATTAGGACAAAAGTTGGCTGTAGAGCTAAAGCCCTTGCGCCATTATATCTTGGCCGAGGATTATCATCAGGATTATCTCAAGAAAAATCCGACGGGTTATTGCCATATCAATGTCAAGGATGCTGAGCAGCCCTTGGTAGATGCGGGCCATTATCCTAAGCCTAGCCAGCAGAAACTCAAAGCAGTGCTAAGTGAGGAGCAGTATCAGGTGACCCAGCAGAGCGCAACGGAGCGCCCTTTCCATAATGCTTACAATAGCACTTTTGAGGCAGGGATTTATGTTGATGTGACAACTGGCGAACCACTCTTTTTTGCGGCTGACAAGTTTGAATCTGGTTGTGGCTGGCCTAGCTTTGCTCGTCCTATCGCTCGCGAGCTTATCAAGTATTATCAAGATTTGAG
Source organism: Streptococcus sp. SC1 (assembly GCF_030272855.1). Lineage (NCBI taxonomy): Bacteria > Bacillati > Bacillota > Bacilli > Lactobacillales > Streptococcaceae > Streptococcus > Streptococcus sp. SC1. The sequence goes on from NZ_JAQCMU010000001.1 coordinate 491,399, forward strand.
TCATGGCATGGAGCGAATTGAAGTGCGGAGTCGCTCAGGAAATGCCCATTTGGGTCACGTCTTTACCGACGGTCCGCAGGAATTAGGCGGTCTGCGCTACTGCATCAATTCAGCAGCTCTGCGATTTATCCCGAAAGAGCAAATGGAAGAGGAAGGCTACGGCTACCTGCTATCCTATATGGACTAATGCTCACTTTCGTCGCTTGTCAACCTTCTCAAAATCTAGCTAAACTAGCCAGAAATAATCAGCCAATTTCCTCTTTTCTAACGCTCCAAGCATTTATATATGTAAATACCATAGAAAAGTGTATAATGGTTAGGAAAAGATAAATGTTATGGAAGGAATGCAAAATGGAGAAATTGGATATTACTACAATGTCTGATTATAAAAAGGTAGAAGCTGTTATTCAATTACTAATCGATGGAGTTTTGACCAGCTATCGTGTGGCGACAGATGCCAACATCAGCAAAATGAGCATCTTGACACTGGTCAAAGGTAGCAGCAAGATTAAGAATATTACTTATCAAACGGCTATTGCTCTGATTAATTGGTACGAAGAAAATCATGAAAAATATGGTATTACTATTCAATAAGTAGCCGATTTTACAGGGAAATATATAACTAGAATTCTATGAGTGCTTGCTTGTGGGATTCTTTTACTGAAGGAAAGAATAGCCTTTCCATTATTGCAGGAAAGGCAAAAATTTCATATAATGGAAATAAGAAAAATGAGCGTAGGAATGTCTGCTGGTTGTAGCAGCCCGCTAAATTTTTTATAAGGAGAATTCAATGTCACAATTATCTGTTAATGCCATTCGCTTTTTAGGAATTGACGCGATTGAAAAGTCTAAGTCAGGTCACCCCGGCGTCGTGATGGGTGCTGCGCCAATGGCTTACGACCTATTTACTAAACAACTGCGTATCAATCCAGAAGAGCCAAATTGGATTAACCGCGATCGCTTCGTTCTGTCTGCAGGACACGGCTCTATGTTGCTTTATGCCTTGCTCCATCTGTCTGGCTTTAAAGATGTCAGCATGGAGGAAATCAAAAACTTCCGCCAATGGGGCTCTAAGACACCAGGTCACCCAGAGTTTGGTCATACGGCTGGAGTTGATGCGACGACTGGACCATTGGGACAAGGGATTTCTACAGCGACTGGATTTGCTCAGGCAGAGCGTTTCTTGGCTGCCAAGTATAATCGTGAAGGCTACCCGATTTTTGACCATTACACTTATGTCATCTGTGGTGATGGCGATTTGATGGAGGGAGTTTCAGCTGAGGCGGCTTCTTACGCTGGCCTGCAAAAGCTGGACAAGTTGGTTGTTCTCTACGATTCAAATGATATCAACTTGGATGGGGAAACTAAGGATTCCTTTACAGAAAATGTTCGTGCCCGCTATGAAGCCTATGGTTGGCATACTGCTTTAGTCGAAGACGGAACGGATATTGCAGCGATTGATGCAGCTATCAATGAAGCGAAAGCTTCTGGCAAGCCATCTTTGATTGAAGTTAAGACGGTTATCGGTTACGGTTCTCCAAACAAGCAAGGAACCAATGCAGTTCATGGTGCTCCTTTAGGAGCAGAAGAAGCGGAAGCCACACGTCAAGCCTTGGGTTGGGACTATGCGCCATTTGAGATTCCTGAGGAAGTCTATGCAGATTACCGTACAAATGTGGCAGAGCGTGGTGCAGCGGCATACGATGCTTGGAAACAGCTGGTAGAGGACTACAAGCAAGCCCATCCAGAATTGGCAGCAGAAGTAACAGCTATCATTGCTGGTCAGGATCCAGTAGAAATCAAACCAGAAGACTTCCCAGTGCTTGAAAATGGCTTCTCTCAAGCGACTCGTAATTCTAGTCAGGATGCCCTCAATGCAGCAGCTAAGGTGCTTCCAACTTTTCTCGGCGGTTCTGCTGACTTGGCTCATTCTAATATGACCTATATCAAGGAGGATGGCCTGCAAGATGATGCCCACCGTCTCAACCGCAATATCCAATTTGGTGTGCGCGAGTTTGCTATGGGAACAATTCTCAACGGTATGGCGCTTCATGGTGGACTTCGCGTTTACGGTGGTACCTTCTTCGTCTTCTCAGATTATGTTAAGGCAGCTGTCCGTTTGTCTGCTCTGCAAGGTTTGCCAGTGACTTATGTCTTCACTCACGATTCAATTGCGGTTGGTGAAGACGGTCCGACTCATGAGCCGATTGAGCACTTGGCTGGTCTGCGTGCGATTCCAAACTTGACTGTCCTTCGCCCAGCAGATGCACGTGAAACCCAGGCAGCTTGGTATTTAGCCCTTAAGAGCCAATCTACTCCGACTGCTCTGGTCTTGACCCGTCAAAATCTGACAGTCGAAGAAGGCACAGACTTTGACAAGGTCGCTAAAGGTGCTTATGTAGTCTACGAAACAGGAGCAGATTTCGATACTATCTTGTTGGCTTCTGGTTCTGAGGTTAATTTGGCTGTTGCAGCTGCTAAAGCACTTGCAGCAGAAGGCGCTAAAATCCGCGTGGTCAGCGTGCCATCAACAGAGCTTTTTGACGCTCAAGATGCAGCCTACAAAGAAGAAATTCTGCCAAATGCAGTTCGTCGCCGTGTAGCGATTGAGATGGCAGCTAGCCAGCCTTGGTACAAGTATGTCGGTCTAGACGGTGCAGTTATCGGAATCGACCAGTTCGGTGCATCTGCTCCAGCAGGCAAGGTTCTGGAAGAATACGGCTTTACAGTTGAGCACGTAGCAGAAGTTGTTAAAAATCTTGAATAAAAGACATAAAGTCAGGGTGCTAGGCATCCTGATTTTTTTGGAAAATATTTTCCTGCCTTGTCAAACGGGCCAAAATCTGCTATAGTAATTAGTAGATGAATTCCAAAGGAGAAGAGAAATGAATCCAACAATGATGATTATTTTTTTTGTTGTACTAGTAGGGATGATGTATTTCCAAGTACGGACACAGAAAAAGCAAGCTGAAAAACGTATGGAAAGCCTTAATAAACTGCAAAAAGGCTATGAAGTCATTACTATTGGTGGTCTTTACGGGACTGTTGATGAAGTTGATTCAGAGCGTAAGACTGTTGTCTTGGACGTAGACGGTGTTTTCTTGACATTTGAATTAGCAGCCATTAAGACTGTTTTGCCACTGACAGAGGGTATCCCAGCTGCTGCGGGAGTGGAAGGTGATATCGCTGTATCTGATGAAGATACTGCAATTGAAGAATAGAATATAGGACAGTCTAGAGGCTGTCTTTTTTATTTTAAGGACATATTGTAAACTCATCTTTTACAATATTATAGTTGTGCGATACAAGCGAAACCTGCCTGCATATACTACCAGCTATTCATCATCAGCTCTGATAGACGAAAAATCAGCTCTCCTGCCCACATTTAAAGGATTTATGATATAATGAAATGATAAAACTTTAAATAGGATAAAAAATATGTTTAGTTTTAAGAAAAAAGAAAAGCTCGATGAGGCCTTGCTTGTTCCCAAGCATATAGGCATTATCATGGATGGCAATGGTCGTTGGGCTAAAAAACGTATGCAGCCGCGCGTCTTTGGACATAAGGCAGGTATGGAAGCCTTGCAAGAAGTGACGATTGCAGCTAAGGAGATGGGTGTGCAGGTCTTGACAGTCTATGCCTTTTCAACGGAAAACTGGACGCGACCAGAAAAAGAAGTGTCCTTCATTATGAATTTGCCGGTTGAGTTTTATGACCGCTATGTGCCAGAATTACACAGAAACAATGTAAAAATTCAAATGATTGGCGACACGAAGCGACTTCCTAAAGCAACCTTTGAGGCCTTGGAGAAGGCTGAGGAGCTGACTCGCTTGAATACGGGGTTGATTTTGAATTTCGCCCTGAACTATGGCGGCCGAGCTGAAATCAATCAAGCGGTTCAGAAGCTTGCCCAAGATGTTTTAGATGCGAAAGTTCAGCCAGCAGATATTACAGAGGAAATGCTTGGAGATTACCTCTATACCAGCAGTTTGCCTGCAAGTTTACGGGATCCTGACTTGGTTATTCGTACGAGTGGCGAGCTGCGCCTTAGCAATTTCCTGCCTTGGCAGACAGCTTATAGCGAGTTGTATTTTACAGATATCCTTTGGCCGGATTTCGATGAGAGGGCTTTGAAGGATGCGGTTGTAGAGTATAATCGTCGCAATCGACGCTTTGGCGGTGTATAAAGGAGGGAGAAAAAGATGAGTTTAGATTTACAAAGACGTCTTCTTTTTGGAGGAATTGCTCTAGCAATTTTTATTCCTCTAGTGAAGATGGGAGGGATTCCCTTCCAGATCAGTGTTGGCCTTCTAGCTATGCTAGCAGTGCATGAATTGCTTAAGATGAAGGGGCTTCCGACAGCGACCTTAGAGGGCGGATTGGCTATGCTGGCAGCTTTCGTCTTGACCCTGCCACTTGAAAATTACTTGAAGTTTTTGCCCGTGGACGGCAATGTGATGGCTTATGGCTTGGTTGTTTTTGTCTTGCTAGGAGCGACTGTTTTAGGTTCCTCTTATAGTTTTGAAGATGCGGCTTATCCGATTGCTTCTAGTTTTTATGTCGGTCTAGGTTTTAATGCTTTGATCGATGCCCGTTTGGTGAATGTGGACAAGGTTTTGCTGGCTCTCTTTATCGTCTGGGCGACAGACAGTGGGGCCTATCTGGTTGGTACCCGCTACGGACGGAGAAAATTACTGCCAAAGATATCGCCAAATAAAACCATTGAAGGCAGTTTAGGAGGCATTATCTCAGCGGTGTTGGTTTCGGCGATTTTTATGTCTGTTCGTCCGCAAGTTGCCACTCCATATAGTTTTGTGACCATGCTGCTCTTGACAGTTGTCTTTAGTATTGCTGGTCAATTCGGCGACTTGGTAGAGAGCGCCATCAAGCGTCACTTTGGTGTGAAAGACTCAGGGAAGTTTATTCCTGGGCACGGCGGCGTTTTGGATCGCTTTGATAGCTTGCTTTTTGTCTTTCCACTGATGCACCTCTTTGGCCTGTTCTAAGGAGTTTGGTGGCCAAGCAGCCGAAAGCCTTCTTGGCTTAATGAACAATCTTAAGAGAAAGATTAGACTTATGCAGATTATTACATTTATTATTATTTTTGGGATCATTGTGGTGGTTCATGAGTTTGGACATTTCTACTTTGCCAAAAAATCAGGCATTCTAGTTCGTGAGTTTGCCATTGGGATGGGCCCGAAAATCTTTGCCCATATTGGCAAGGATGGAACAGCCTATACGATTCGAATTCTGCCGCTAGGTGGCTATGTCCGCATGGCTGGCTGGGGAGAGGATTCGACAGAAATCAAAACAGGTACGCCAGCTAGTCTGACCTTGAATGAAGATGGAAAAGTCGTACGCATCAATCTGTCTGGCAAGAAAATTGATCAGACGGCTCTGCCTATGAATGTGACCAGTTTTGATTTTGAAGAAAAGCTGGAGCTTACAGGGCTGGTCTTGGATGAGACAAAGACTTATTCTGTCGATCACGATGCGACTATTGTTGAGGAAGACGGAACGGAAGTTCGGATTGCTCCGCTGGATGTTCAGTATCAAAATGCGACTATTTGGGGACGCCTTATCACCAATTTTGCAGGTCCCATGAACAACTTTATCCTGAGCATTGTCGTCTACTCTCTCCTAGCCTTTATGCGAGGAGGAGCAGTGGACTACTATAGCAATCATGTTCAGGTCGTTCCTCAAGGAGTGGTGGCTAAGGCTGGTTTGAAAGACAATGACCAGATCGTTCAGGTCAATGAATACAAGGTTTCCAATTGGGATGAGTTGACAGATTCTGTCCAGAAGGCAACCCGTAACCAAGGAAAAAATCCAGAAGTAATGATTACCTATGAACGAGATGGAAAGACTCAAAAAGTGACGGTCCAACCAGAAGAAGATGGTGGACGCTATTATCTCGGTGTGACCAACGCTGTCAAGACGGGCTTTTTCGATAAGCTTCTGTCAGGTGTGACAGATACTTGGTACACAGCAAGTCGTATCTTAACGGCCTTGAAGGATATCATCTTCCACTTTAGTTTGAACAAGTTGGGTGGTCCGGTAGCGATCTACAAAGCGAGTTCGCAAGCCGCGGAGCTTGGACTTCCAGCTATTCTATCCTTGATGGCCATGTTGTCCATCAATATTGGAATCTTTAACTTGATCCCTATTCCGGCCTTGGATGGTGGGAAAATCTTGATCAATTTGATCGAGCTGGTTCGTAGAAAACCGCTCAAGCAGGAGGTAGAGACCTACTTGACCCTTGCTGGAGTGGCGGTCATGGTTATCTTGATGATTGCTGTGACTTGGAATGATATTATGAAATTGTTCTTCTAACATTTTAAAAGATTGAAAAATATTCTATGAAGGAGTTTTGTTTTTATGAAACAAAGTAAAATGCTAATCCCAACGCTGCGCGAAATGCCAAGCGATGCTCAGGTTATCAGCCATGCCCTTATGTTGCGGGCTGGCTATGTTCGCCAAGTTTCTGCGGGAGTGTATTCTTATCTGCCACTGGCTAACCGTGTTATTGAAAAAGCTAAAAAAATCATGCGGGAAGAGTTTGATAAGATTGGTGCGGTTGAAATGCTGGCGCCAGCCCTGCTTAGTGCGGACCTCTGGCGTGAGTCAGGTCGTTACGAGACCTACGGTGAAGACCTCTACAAGCTAAAAAATCGTGAAAAATCAGACTTTATCCTAGGTCCGACACACGAAGAGACCTTCACTTCCATTGTCCGTGACTCTGTTAAATCATACAAGCAATTGCCGCTCAACCTCTATCAAATCCAACCTAAGTACCGCGACGAAAAGCGTCCACGTAATGGACTTCTTCGTACCCGTGAATTCATCATGAAAGATGGCTATAGCTTCCATGCTAACTATGATAGTTTGGATGTAACTTATGATGAGTACAAATCTGCTTATGAGAAAATCTTCACTCGCAGCGAACTAGATTTCAAAGCCATTATCGGTGACGGTGGCGCTATGGGGGGTAAGGATAGTCAGGAATTTATGGCTATCACACCTGCTCGTACAGATCTTGACCGTTGGGTGGTTTTGGACAAGTCAGTTGCCTCATTTGATGAAATTCCTGCAGAGGTGCAAGAAGAAATCAAGGCAGAATTGCTCAAATGGATGGTGTCTGGGGAAGATACGATTGCTTACTCTAGCGAATCTAGCTATGCAGCCAACCTTGAAATGGCAACCAATGCTTACAAACCAAACAAAAAGGTAGTGACGGAAGCAGAGTTGGTGCGGGTAGAAACTCCTGACTGCAAGACCATTGATGAGGTAGCAGCTTTCCTACAAATTGATACAGAAGAAACAATCAAGACCTTGGTTTACATGGCTGATGAAAAGCCTGTCGTAGCGCTCCTTGTCGGCAATGACCAACTCAACGAAGTCAAGCTGAAAAACCACTTGGGTGCAGATTTCTTTGAAGTCTCTAGTGAAGAGGATGTTCGTCAGCTCCTAGGCGCAGGCTTTGGCTCACTAGGGCCAGTCAATCTGCCAGAAGATGTAACTATTATCGCAGATCGTAGAGTCCAAGACCTTTCTAATGCTGTGGCAGGAGCCAATGAAGATGGCTACCACCTGACTGGTGTCAATCCAGGTCGTGACTTTACCGCTGAGTATGTGGATATCCGTGAGGTTCGTGAGGGTGAAATTTCGCCAGACGGCCAAGGTGTCCTCAAGTTTGCCCGTGGGATTGAGATTGGACATATCTTCAAGCTGGGAACTCGCTACTCTGACAGTATGAATGCCAATGTCTTGGATGAAAATGGCCGAGCAGTACCGATGATCATGGGTTGTTACGGTATCGGTGTCAGCCGTCTCCTGTCCGCTGTTATGGAGCAGCATGCCCGCCTCTTTGTCAATAAAACTCCTAAGGGTGAATTCCGCTATGCTTGGGGAATCAACTTCCCGAAAGAGCTGGCACCATTTGATGTGCACTTGATTCCGGTCAATGTCAAGGACGAGGAAGCTCTGGCTCTAACTGACCAAATCGAGGCTAACTTGCTAAGTGCTGGTTATGAAGTCTTGGTGGATGATCGCAATGAGCGCGCTGGTGTTAAGTTTAGCGACAGCGATTTGATTGGTCTCCCAATCCGTGTGACAGTTGGTAAGAAAGCCGCAGAAGGCATCGTCGAAGTCAAGATTAAGGCTACGGGCGATACCATTGAAGTCCACGCTGATAATCTGCTGGAAACTCTGTCTATTTTGACAAAATAAAATCAACTGCCAGTTTTGTCTGGCAGTTTTCTTTTGCTTATTGGCCTTGAAAATGCTATAGTAGGGGGAAAATGGATTGGAGGAATGAATGATGGGATTATTCAGTGGTTTATTGGGCAATGCTTCTCAGAAGGATATTGAAAAAACAGAAAGAGAGTTGGAGAACATTTTGACGCCAGCAGAAAATGTGGAGCTGGCTTTCAGCCTCATTCGCGACTTGATTGTCTTTACAGATAAGCGTTTGATTTTGGTGGACAAGCAGGGAGTGACAGGCAAGAAAACGGCTTATAAGTCTTATCCTTATCGCTCCATTTCTCGCTTTTCGGTGGAAACGGCTGGCCACTTTGACCTAGACGCTGAGCTGAAAATCTGGGTTTCCAGTGCTGAGGAACCAGCTGAAACCCTAACCTTCCGAAGTGATAAAAGTGTCATTGCCATCCAAAAAGCGCTGGCAGAAGCAGTATTGAGATAAAAAGCGGTTTCAACCGCTTTTTTTGTAAACAAAAACTAACCATAGCTTATTAGCTTGGTTAGTTCATAAATAAAGATTGACGATCTGGAATATTTCCTATCTAGTTGTCTTCACTAGGGAAAGATTCACCAAAATGCAGCTCAGAGTATGGAGTTTCAAAATGACCTCCGTCATAAGTTACCTTGACTGAAGTTATTCCAAAGTCAACGATTATTGGTTTTGCAGCTGTTATAAAGACATAGCGATTAGCGTTTTGTTTTATATCATAGATTTTTACTGCTCCGTAAATGGAATCGGAAGAATAGATATCTCCATTTTTAGTCGATTTGCTTATTTCAATGGTCTTCTTAGTAGGAGAGTAGGATAAATTATAGGCTTCTTTTTTTCCGATGCCTTGAGTAATAAAAGTTTCGTTGTCATCACTTTTAGCTTGAAAGTGAATAAAATTTTTATCAAAACTTTGCTGAGCGTTGTTCATGACGAGAAATACATTTACTCCCCATGCAGCTAAGCCCAAAATAAGAAGAGAAGCGATACCAATAAAAACAGTTTTTTTAGTTAAGCGCATAAAAACTCCTTGAAAATCATGCTATTGGAGAAGTGAAAGCCAATAGCTTACTCTAAAAAATATTTCCTAAGTTTTTTTCTTGCTGGCGAACTAAGGAGTTGGCTAGCAAGACAGAATAGTTTCTAAAGTTAAAAATAAGTCAGAAAAGATTTCATTCTTCTGTGAATCCTTGAGATAGCAGAAAAGCAAAGAAATCTTCGGGCTTTTCCTTAAGCTTTTTGAATAGGTTATCTTTAGTTGTTTCCCCTAAAGCAGCCATGACTTGTTTTTCTTTTGCTTTGCTGAGATCAAAGTGGGCAACTTGTGCAACGGTTTTCTTGTCCTCTGAAACTTTGACTTCAAGTGTGACTCCATCTAACTTGCTGAATTTATCATAAAAGTCACCAGCTTTTAATTCTTCTTGATAAATGTTGCTGATTTCTTCAGGACTCTTACTTTGCTCGTCCTCTTGAGTCGGTTTCGTAGCCATAAAATCGAAGGCTCGAATCCTATCTTTTTGATAATAAGCGACAATTTTATTATTGTATCCGTTAGGCATGTTGTAAGCAAAAGTCTTGGTTTTTACTTTCTCTTCTTTTTTTGGCTTGCTTTGGCTCTGACTTTGGTTGGGTTTGTTTTCGTGCTTAGTTTGCTTAGGCATGCTGCAGGCAGTCAAAGCCAGCAGACAGGCGCTAGCTAGTAAAATTTTCTTCACAATTAAGACTCCTTTTGATAAATGTTTTTTCTATTATAGCATAACTTAGTTTTAAGACAAGAAAACATATAAATATATAGACATTAACAGCTTTACTCCGCTCTTTTTCTGTCGAAAAAAGTGCTGATTTATGGTAAAATAAGGTCACTACTGTACGAGGAAATGTCATGTCAAACAAGTTTGAAATTTTAATGAATCAGCTAGATATGCCACTGGAGATGAGAAATTCAGAGGCCTTTTTGAATGCAGAAATTGAGAAAGTTCTGGTCCACAAGGTCAGTCGGGTCTGGGAGTTTCATTTTTCTTTTGCGAATATTCTGCCCATTGAGATTTTTCGAGAATTGCAGAAGCGCTTAGCTCAAGAGTTTTCTAAGACGGGCAATCAAGCTATTTTTGAAATTCACTGTCAGGCTCCCCATGTATCGGATGAGCTCTTGCAGGCTTATTACCGGCTGGCCTTCGAGGAAGGTCCATGTGCCAGTCATGGCTTCAAGAGCCTGTATCAGGATTTGCGGGTTCATTTGGATGGGGACAAGCTGCTGATTGAGGGGGCTTCGACCATCGATACGGAGCATTTTCGCAAGAATCACCTGCCCAACCTCAGTCGCCAGCTGGTCAAGTATGGTTTTCCTCATCTGACCTGTCAAGTTCAGCACAGCGATGAGCTGACCCAACAGCAAGCGGAGAATTTCCAGGCGGAGAATGACAAGATTGTCCAAGCGGCCAATGAAGAAGCGCTCAAAGCCATGGAATCTCTGCAACAGATGGCCCCACCGCCAGAAGAAAAACCGACTTATGATTTCCAAGCTCGCAAGGCTGCAGCAAAGCCAAATCTGGACAAGGCAGAGATTACTCCTATGATCGAAGTTCAGACTGAGGAAAACCGTCTGGTCTTTGAGGGAATGGTCTTTGATCTAGAGCAGAAGGTCACGCGGACCGGTCGGGTCTTGCTCAACTTCAAGATGACAGACTATACTTCTAGCTTTTCTTTGCAGAAATGGATGAAAAACGAGGAAGAAGCCAAGAAGTTTGACATGATTAAGAAAGGCGCCTGGCTGCGCGTGCGGGGAAATGTGGAGATGAACAACTTCACCCGCGACCTGACGATGAATGTGCAGGATGTCCAGGAAGTTACCCACTATGAGCGCAAGGACTTGATGCCTGAGGGGCAGAAGCGGGTCGAGTTTCACGCCCATACCAATATGTCTACTATGGACGCCCTGCCTGAAGTAGAGGAAATCGTTGCAACAGCAGCCAAGTGGGGCCATAAGGCTGTCGCCATTACCGACCATGGCAATGTGCAGAGTTTTCCCCATGGCTACAAGGCTGCCAAAAAAGCTGGTATCCAGCTGATTTACGGTATGGAGGCCAATATTGTAGAAGACCGGGTGCCCATCGTCTACAATGAAGTGGACATGGAGCTGAGCGATGCGACCTATGTAGTCTTTGACGTGGAAACGACAGGCCTTTCGGCTGTTTACAATGACTTGATTCAAGTTGCTGCCAGCAAGATGCACAAGGGCAATATCATCGCTGAGTTTGATGAGTTTATCAATCCTGGGCATCCTCTTTCAGCCTTTACGACGGACTTGACTGGGATTACTGATGAGCATGTCCGCAATGCTAAACCGCTTGAGCAAGTTCTGAAAGAATTTCAGGAATTTTGTCAGGACAGTGTCCTCGTTGCCCATAATGCTACCTTTGACGTGGGCTTTATGAATGTCAACTATGAGCGTCATGGCCTGCCGAAAATTACCCAGCCGGTCATTGACACGCTGGAATTTGCCCGCAACCTCTATCCAGAATACAAGCGTCATGGTCTGGGGCCTTTGACCAAGCGTTTCCAGATTGCTCTGGAGCACCACCACATGGCCAACTATGACGCGGAAGCGACGGGCCGCCTCCTCTTTATCTTTATCAAGGATGTGGCTGAAAAGCATGGTGTGAGCAATCTCAAGGATTTGAATACGGATCTGGTCGATGAGAATTCTTACAAGAAAGCTCGGGTCAAACATGCGACCATTTATGTGAAAAATCAGACGGGGCTCAAGAATATTTTCAAACTAGTCAGTCTGTCCAATACCAAGTATTTCGAAGGTGTCCCGCGGATTCCACGGACCGTGCTGGATGCCCATCGTGAAGGACTGATTTTAGGCTCAGCCTGTTCAGAAGGTGAAGTCTATGACGCCGTTGTCTCTCAGGGGGTGGATGCAGCTGTCGAAGTAGCCAAATATTATGACTTTATCGAGGTCATGCCACCAGCTATCTATGAGCCACTGATTGCCAAGGAGCAGATCAAGGACCAGGAAGAGTTGCAGACCATTATTCGCAATCTGATTGAGGTCGGAGATCGCTTGGGCAAGCCTGTCCTTGCGACGGGGAATGTCCACTATATTGAGCCGGAAGAAGAAATCTATCGGGAGATTATCGTCCGCAGTCTGGGTCAGGGAGCCATGATTAACCGGACTATTGGCCACGGTGAAAATGCCCAGCCGGCTCCGCTTCCTAAGGCTCACTTCCGGACCACCAATGAGATGCTGGATGAATTTGCCTTTCTAGGCGAGGATTTGGCTAAGAAACTGGTCATCACCAATCCGAATCAGCTGGCGGAGACCTTTGAGCCGGTCGAGGTAGTCAAGGGCGACCTCTATACGCCTTTCATTGACAAGGCCGAGGAGACAGTTGCCGAGCTGACCTATCAAAAAGCTTTTGAGATTTATGGCAATCCGTTGCCAGATATCGTAGACTTGCGGATCGAAAAAGAGCTGACCTCCATCTTGGGGAATGGCTTTGCCGTGATTTATCTGGCTTCTCAGATGCTAGTGCAGCGCTCCAATGAGCGGGGCTATCTGGTAGGTTCGCGGGGGTCTGTCGGATCCAGCTTTGTTGCGACCATGATTGGGATTACCGAGGTTAATCCTTTGTCGCCCCACTATGTCTGTGGCAAATGCCAATACAGCGAGTTCATCACGGATGGATCTTATGGTTCTGGCTTTGATATGCCGGATAAGGACTGTCCAAAGTGTGGCCACAAACTTAGCAAAAATGGGCAAGATATTCCTTTTGAGACCTTCCTTGGATTTGACGGGGACAAGGTGCCCGATATTGACTTGAACTTCTCTGGAGAGGATCAGCCGAGCGCCCATTTGGACGTGCGGGACATCTTTGGTGAGGAGTATGCCTTTCGGGCTGGAACCGTTGGTACCGTTGCGGCTAAGACGGCTTATGGATTTGTCAAAGGCTATGAGCGCGACTACGGGAAGTTCTACCGGGACGCAGAAGTTGAGCGTCTGGCACAGGGAGCTGCTGGAGTCAAGCGGACGACTGGACAACACCCGGGCGGAATCGTTGTTATCCCTAACTACATGGATGTTTATGACTTTACACCGGTCCAATATCCAGCTGATGATGTGACGGCCGAGTGGCAGACCACCCATTTTAACTTCCACGATATCGATGAAAATGTCCTCAAGCTTGATGTTCTGGGACACGATGATCCGACCATGATCCGGAAGCTTCAGGACTTGTCTGGCATTGATCCTAATGATATTCCTATGGATGATGCCGGTGTCATGGCCCTCTTTTCTGGAACAGACATTCTGGGTGTGACTGAGGAGCAAATCGGCACGCCGACTGGTATGTTGGGGATTCCGGAGTTTGGGACCAACTTTGTACGGGGAATGGTTGATGAGACCCATCCGACAACCTTTGCCGAACTCTTACAGCTATCTGGTCTCTCTCATGGTACGGACGTTTGGCTGGGCAATGCTCAAGACTTGATCAAGCAAGGGATTGCTGACCTGTCCACCGTAATCGGCTGTCGGGACGACATCATGGTTTACCTCATGCACAAGGGCTTGGATCCTAAGATGGCCTTTACGATCATGGAGCGCGTGCGGAAGGGCCTCTGGCTGAAGATTTCTGAAGAAGAGCGCAACGGCTATATCGCAGCCATGAAGGAAAATAATGTGCCAGAATGGTACATCGAGTCCTGTGGAAAGATCAAGTACATGTTCCCTAAGGCCCATGCGGCGGCCTACGTTATGATGGCTCTGCGGGTGGCCTACTTCAAGGTGCATCATCCGATTTATTACTATTGTGCTTATTTCTCCATCCGGGCTAAGGCCTTTGATATCAAGACTATGAGTGGTGGCCTTGATGCCGTCAAACGCCGGATGAGCGAAATCGCTGAAAAGCGCAAGAACAACGAAGCTTCCAATGTAGAAATTGACCTTTATACGACTCTGGAAATCGTCAATGAAATGCTGGAGCGGGGCTTCAAATTCGGCAAGCTAGATCTTTACAAGAGCCATGCGACGGAGTTTCTCATCGAAGGGGACACCCTTATCCCGCCTTTCTCTACTATGGATGGTCTGGGTGACAACGTTGCCCGCCAATTAGTTAGAGCGCGGGAAGAAGGTGAATTCCTTTCTAAGACGGAGCTCCGCAAACGTGGCGGCCTCTCTAGCACCCTAGTTGAAAAAATGGACGATATGGGTATTCTCGGCAATATGCCAGAGGATAACCAGCTGAGTTTGTTTGATGAGTTTTTCTAAAATATAGAAAGAGGTTTTTATGAAATTGACTATTTCCGCTCAGGATAAGCCAGCGCAAAAGGTGTTTGATTACCAGCTGGAGTTTGATCCAGATACGATTTTGAAAATGACCGCTTTGATTTGCGGTAAGGTGACAGCGGTTAGCCTGCTGTCCCTGTTTAAAGAGAAATAACGAAAGAAAAGGAGAAGCAGAATGGTTCTGCCAAATTTTAAAGAAAATCTAGAAAAATATGCGAAATTGTTGGTTGCGAATGGAATTAATGTGCAACCGGGTCACACAGTGGCGCTCAATATTGATGTGGAGCAGCGTGAGTTGGCGCATTTGATCGTGAAAGAAGCTTATGCCTTGGGTGCGCATGAGGTTATCGTTCAGTGGACAGATGATGTCATCAACCGTGAGAAATTCCTCCATGCACCAATGGATCGTTTGGACAATGTGCCAGAATACAAGATTGCTGAGATGAACTATCTCTTGGAGAACAAAGCCAGCCGCTTGGGCGTTCGTTCATCTGATCCGGGGGCTTTGAATGGTGTGGATGCTGACAAGCTTTCAGCTTCTGCTAAAGCGATGGGACTTGCTATGAAGCCAATGCGCATCGCAACTCAATCCAACAAGGTTAGCTGGACTGTAGCAGCCGCTGCTGGACTTGAGTGGGCTAAGAAGGTCTTTCCAAATGCTGCGAGCGATGAAGAAGCAGTCGATCTCCTTTGGGACCAAATCTTCAAAACTTGCCGTGTCTACGAAGAAGATCCTGTTAAAGCTTGGGAAGAGCATGCTGCTATCCTTAAGAGCAAGGCAGAAATGCTCAATAAAGAACAATTCTCAGCCCTTCACTACACAGCGCCAGGAACTGATTTGACACTTGGCTTGCCAAAGAACCACGTTTGGGAATCAGCCGGTGCCATCAACGCACAGGGAGAAGGATTCTTACCAAATATGCCAACAGAAGAAGTCTTTACGGCTCCTGACTTCCGTCGTGCAGATGGCTATGTAACCTCTACAAAACCACTTAGCTACAACGGAAATATCATCGAAGGCATTAAAGTAACCTTCAAGGATGGTCAAATCGTAGACATTACTGCTGAAAAGGGTGATCAGGTCATGAAAGACCTTGTCTTTGAAAATGCGGGTGCGCGTGCCTTGGGTGAATGTGCCTTAGTACCAGATCCAAGCCCGATTTCTCAGTCAGGCATTACCTTCTTTAACACCCTTTTTGATGAGAATGCTTCAAACCACTTGGCTATCGGTGCAGCCTATGCGACCAGCGTTGTTGGTGGGGCAGAGATGAGCGAAGAAGAACTTGAAGCTGCAGGACTGAATCGTTCAGATGTTCACGTGGACTTTATGATTGGCTCTAACCAGATGGATATCGATGGTATCCGCGAAGATGGTAGCCGTGTGCCAATCTTCCGCAATGGAGACTGGGCAATCTAAGATTTTAAGTTGTTTTGACGGGCACTTTTAATCTGTCAGCTCCCACCTGCTTCTTGAAAAGTATTCTTAGAAACATAGAAAGAAGGATCCTATATGATTGGTAGTATGTTTGTCGGTTTTATTATTGGTCTCATGGCTGGGGCTATCACCAGCCGCGGGGAACGTATGGGCTGTATCGGAAAAATCCTCTTGGGCTGGTTTGGTTCATGGCTTGGGCAATTGCTTTTCGGCCACTGGGGACCAATGTTAGCGGACACAGCTATTCTTCCCTCAGTCTTGGGCGCTGTGATCCTTTTGGCTCTTTTCTGGGATCGAGGTACTTAGGATAGTGTAAAAGAAATACCTAGACGTGAAAACGTCTAGGTATTTTTGATTGCAATATATGATCGTTTATTCCAGTACCAGCATGCCGTCTTTCACTGCGAATGGATCTTTTTCATTGATACGATCGTAAAACATGATGCCGTTGATGTGGTCGATCTCGTGTTGAACCACGATAGAATTGTAGCCTTTGAGTTTGATGCGGTGTTTTTGACCGTCCTTGTCAAAGTAATCCACGGTCACTCGTGCATGACGCACAACATAGCCTGGTACCTCTCGGTCGACGGAAAGGCAGCCTTCTCCATCAGCTAGAGCAGCATCTTGCACAGAGTGGGCAACAACTTTAGGATTGTACATGACCTGAGCTAGTGAGTAGGCTTCTTTAGGCGGATTTCCTTCTTCGTCCTCCAGATTTGGCACCAGTACAGCGATAATCCGCTTAGAAATATCCAGCTGAGGCGCTGCTAGACCTACTCCGCCACGGAGCCCCATTTTTTCCGCCATGACAGGATCTTGAGAATGTTTCAAAAACTGCATCATTTTCTCACCTAA
The DNA here is from genome assembly GCF_030272855.1 of Streptococcus sp. SC1. Taxonomy (NCBI): domain Bacteria; kingdom Bacillati; phylum Bacillota; class Bacilli; order Lactobacillales; family Streptococcaceae; genus Streptococcus; species Streptococcus sp. SC1. Next base: position 508,227 of record NZ_JAQCMU010000001.1, read on the forward strand.
AATGATTTCCTGATCAGATAGGGGAAAGCTGACTTCCTCAGCCACCGCACGCAAGGTAGGATTTCCCTCGCGAATAATATCGCTCATATCAATCAAATGAGCTGCCTTGGTTAATTTATCCATAACCGATTTTTTTTCACTAACAGACATGATTCTCTCCTTTTTCTTTCTTTCATCATAACACAAATCCCGCCAGAAATAAAGAAAGGGCTTGTCCTTTTATTAGGCGAGAAAATTTTCGAAAGAATACTCTTTTTAATGGCTAATTTTTCAAGAAAAGATGATTGCGTCTTTTTCTAAAAAGCTGTATGATAGAATGAGTGTGATTTTTAAAGGAAAATAGAATGAAAAAGTTTATGGAAAAAGTGAGTATTCTCTCACTTTCTTTAGTGTTGACGACCTCCTTTTCGATTTCCAGTGCCCAATCGGCTATGTTTGCTTTTTATAAAGACCTGCCGGAAAGCTGGATTGAACTGCTGATTTCTCTCCCATCGGCTGGGATTATGCTCATGCTAGTTTTAAATGGCCTAGTGGAGAAATATTTATCGGAACGAAAGATGATTGTGACAGGGCTCTTGATTTTCGCTCTTTGCGGCTTTGTTCCTCTCGTGAATAAGGAATATTGGGTGATTTTTGCCTCGCGCCTGATCTTTGGTATGGGAGTTGGTTTGCTCAATGCTAAGGCCATCTCGATTATCAGTGAGCGTTATGAGGGCAAGGAACGGATTCAGACCTTAGGTCTGCGTGGATCGGCTGAAGTTGTTGGGACAGCCCTCCTGACGCTTGGAGTGAGCCAGTTGCTTCGCTTTGGCTGGGAAATTTCTTTCTTGGTCTATGCGTCGGGTTTGATCGTTCTAGCCCTCTACCTGCTCTTTGTTCCCTATGGCAAGGAGGAGAAGCATCATGAGGCTCATCAGGAAGGAAAGGGTCTGACAGCTGCACAGTGGTTTCTGACAATCGGCCTAGCCCTAGTAGCAGCGGTGATTGTCTTGACGAATGTGGTCATCAACGTGCGCGTGCCCGGACTGGTTGAAAAGTCTGGTATGGGGAATGTTCAGACAGCAGGTTTGATTCTTTCAACCATGCAGTTGATTGGTATTGCCGCAGGCTTGTCCTTTGCACCTCTTCTTCATTATTTCAAGGAAAATTTATTGACAGTTGCAGGAGTGGTCTTTGGTCTTACTGCGATCATGATTGGTTTGGCACCTAATCTCTTGCTCTTGAGTGTGGTTACCATCGCTTCTGGCTTTGTTTATAGTGTCAGTCTAACAGCGATTTTCCATATTCTTTCCGAGAGAATCCCTAGTAAATCCTTGAATCAAGCAACCTCGATTGTGATTTTAGGCTGCAGTGCTGGAGCGACTGCTACAACCTTTTTCTTGTCTTTGATTAGTCAATTTTCAAGCCAAGCTTCCTTTATTTTTGGCGTTTTGGGAAGCCTGATGGTTTTAATGGCAGTGCTGGCATTCGGCATTCTCAAGAAAAAGTCTGCTTAGGAGAAGAATATGCGTCTGGATAAATTTTTAGTGGAAAGTGGACTTGGCTCGCGCAGTCAAGTCAAGCAACTATTGAAAAAAGGTCAAGTCTGGGTCAATGGAGCAGCGGTCACGTCGGCCAAGACACAGATTGATGAGCGGTCGGATCAGATTGTGGTGGATGGTCAGCCCCTGGTATATGAAAAGTTTGTCTACTACCTCTTAAATAAACCTAAGGGTGTCATTTCTGCTACTGAAGATGACCGACATCGAACAGTTTTAGATTTATTGGACGATACTGCCCGTCAAAAAGAAGTCTTTCCTGTGGGGCGCTTAGATGTGGATACGCATGGGCTCCTGCTTTTAACCAATAATGGTCAGCTATCGCATGCTATGCTGTCCCCCAAGCGCCATGTGGCTAAGGTTTATCAGGCACAGGTTGCCGGTCTGATGGATCAGGCAGATGTTGAGCGTTTTGCTCAAGGAATCGAGCTTAAAGACTTCACTTGTCAGCCTGCCCAGCTCGAAATTATCGAAAGAAATGGAGGAGCACAGACCAGTCTGGTTCGTATCACGCTCTCAGAAGGTAAGTTTCATCAGGTGAAGCGGATGGTTCTAGCTTGTGGGAAGGAAGTCACCGACCTTCAGCGCTTGTCTATGGGGCCTCTGCAGCTAGATCCAAGTCTGGAACTGGGCCAATGGCGACGCTTGACAGAAGAAGAAATGCAGCGCTTGGAAATCTTTCAAGTTGAACTATAGAAGATTAGGAAAGTGGAACAATATATTGTTTCACTTTTTTGCTTTATTTGACAGTTAAGCCTTGATATGATAAGATTTAGGTAACTATATCTAGAAAAAGTTTCAGAGGAAATTATGGCAATTGAAAAGACAGTCAGCGAGCTGGCCGAGATTTTAGGAGTCAGCCGTCAGGCAATCAATAATCGTGTCAAGGCTCTGCCGCCAGAAGATACAGAAAAAAATGAAAAAGGGGTCACAGTCGTGACCCGCAGTGGCCTGATTAAGCTAGAAGAAATTTATAAAAAGACCATTTTTGAAGATGAGCCAGTCAGCGAAGAAGTCAAACAGCGCGAGTTGATGGAAATCTTAGTGGATGAAAAAAATGCTGAGATTTTGCGCCTTTATGAGCAACTCAAGGCTAAAGATAACCAGCTGGCTAAGAAAGACGAACAACTCCGTGTCAAGGACGTGCAGATTGCTGAAAAAGATAAGCAGCTAGACCAGCAGCAGCAGTTGACAGCCAAGGCTATGAGCGAGCGGGAAACCCTTCTTTTGGAACTGGATGAAGCCAAGGAGAAGGTGCAAAAGCAGGAAAACAAAGGATTTTTCGCCCGTTTATTTGGTAAATAAGAAAGAAAATCTCAGTTGAAAAGCTGAGATTTATTTTTCAAAGAAAGAGTAGAGATAAGGCGGAGAAACTGCCAAACGCAGATTTTCAGGAGCCATTCAGTTTTCGTTAGAGTTTGCCTATCCCTTTTTCGCCTAAATTTTTGAAAGAAGAAAATAAGATGAAACCAGAAAAACTTAGCTTTAAGCGCTTTTATCATAATTTAGACAAGATCCTAGTTCTCTTTTTCATGGTCTTTATGATGATGGAGTATGCTTGGATTCCCTTTAATTCCTACGCAGCAGAATACCTGCTCAAACAGACAGGCTATCTCTTTTTGTCTTACAATAATGTCTGGGCAGTCCTCAGCTCTAATTGGCTGGTCGGTCTAGGTTTTCTAGTCCTCGTTGTGGTCAATCTCTTTGTAGCCTATTTCCAGAGCGGCATGATTTTCATGGGGATTCGCAATCTCTTGGATAAAGAAAATCGACCGGTATTCGCTTTTCTTGGAAAAACATTCAGGGATAGTTTTGCTATTGTCAAGAAGGCTGGTCCAGGGAAAATGCTCTTTATCGTACTTTATATGGGCTTTCTTTTTCCTTTTTTGCGCCAAATTTTGAAAATATACTATCTCAATAAAATTTTGGTTCCGGATTTTATTGTCACCTATTTGGCAAATAATATTGTGTTCTCTGTTTTCATGGGACTTCTTGTGGTCGGCATGCTTCTAGTGGCAGTACGACTAATGTTTGCCCTACCACAGCTCTTTTTTGAACATGCCACAGTTCCTCAGGCAATTCGCTTTAGTCTGGCCAAGACCAAAAACCGCCTTTTCTTTTACACTAAGCATCTTTTTTGGATTATTATCAAAAGCTTTCTGCTTTATACTTTTCTCTCAGCTCCAGCTATACTGGGACAGCGATACGCGAACACTCAACCAAATGAGGTTGTCCTCTTTAGCGGTATTGTAGCTTTTGTCCTGATTAAGTTTGCCTATTATGCTATGTTGTCCTATTTCCTTCTCAAATTTGTCTCCTTCCTGACAGATCGTACCTTAAATGACTATCCAACGAAAAAAGGCCTGTCTCTAATGCGTTGGTTTGTTCTGACTATTGCCAGCTTAAGCTTTTCATTAGAAGGTTATGTCTATCTAAATTTCCCTTTGGAGAACGTTCCGATTACGATTTCCCATAGAGGGGTTTCGAGGGAAAATGGAATCCAAAATACCGTAGAAGCGCTGGAAAAAACAGCCTTGCTCAAGCCTGACTTGGTAGAAATGGATGTGCAGGAAACCAAGGATGGGCAATTTGTCATGATGCATGACGCAAACCTGAAGCAGTTGGCAGGTCTTGATGCCCAACCTCAAGACTTAACCTTGGCCGACTTAACTTCACTAGAGATTTCAGAAAATGGCTATCGGGCTAAGATTTCTAGCTTTGATGATTACTTTACTCGTGCCAATCAACTCGGCCAGCGCCTCTTGATAGAAATCAAGACCAGCAAGAAAGACTCCAAGAATATGATGGAGCGATTCTTGAGCAAGTATGGTGCCAAAATCAAGGTTTATCAACACCAGATTCAGTCTTTGGACTACCAAGTCATCGATCAGGTTGTCAAATATGACTCTTCTATCCCCAGCTTTTTTATCTTGCCTTATAATACAATTTTTCCACGAACTAAGGCTTCTGGCTACACCATGGAGTATTCAACCTTGGATGAAAATTTTGTCAATAAACTCTGGCAATCCGACAAACGTCTCTATGACTGGACCATTAATGATGAGGATAGCATCGTCAAATCCTTTCGCTTAGGAGTGGATGGGATGATTACAGATGATTTGGAGTTGGTTCAGACTTCCATCAAAGAACTCAAGGATGATCCGGACTATACTACCCTTCTATTAAATAAGTCTATAGACTTGCTAAGTTTTTCTTAGAATAGCAGTGGAAAATGAACACGAGTAATAGAGTAGAGTCATTGCATGGCTACCATAATATTCAGAAAATTTAGTTTACTTTTTTCCTTTCTTGTGCTATAATCCTAAGTAAACCTAAAAAAACAAAATTGGAGAATTCGTATGAAAAAAAGCAAAGTATTAGCTTTAGCTGGGGTTAGCCTTCTTTCAGTAGGCGTTTTAGCTGCTTGTTCTGGTTCATCAAAAGGAAACAGCGCAGCAAAAGCTTATAATTATGTCTATACTGCTGAACCAGAAACATTGGACTATGTGACATCTGGTAAGGCTTCAACAGCTGACCTCGTGACTAACGGTGTGGATGGTTTGTTGGAAAATGACCAATATGGTAATTTTGTACCGTCTATTGCAGAGTCTTGGACTGTTTCTAAGGATGGTTTGACTTATACCTATAAAATCCGTAAAGACGCTAAATGGTACACTTCAGAAGGTGAAGAATACGGCGATGTGACAGCTCAGGACTTTGTGACGGGCCTCAAGCATGCTGCTGATAAGAAATCTGAAGCCCTTTATCTTGTTCAACATTCTGTAAAAGGCTTGGATGACTACGTAAATGGTAAAACACCTGACTTCTCTACTGTTGGAGTTAAGGCAGTTGACGACCACACTCTCCAATATACTTTGAACCAACCTGAACCACAGTGGAATTCAAAGACAACTTCACAAGTTCTTTGGCCAGTTAATGCTGAATTCCTTAAGAAACAAGGGGACAAATTTGGTCAATCTACTGACCCATCTTCTATCCTTTACAATGGACCATTCTTGATGAAGTCTATCACTGCTAAGTCTGCTGTTGAATATCAAAAGAATGAAAACTACTGGGATAAAGAAAATGTTCATGTCGATACTATCAAGTTGTCTTACTTTGATGGACAAGACCAAGATGCCCTTGCTCGTAACTTTAAAGACGGCGCCTACACAGTAGCTCGTCTCTACCCTACAAGCTCAAACTATGCTGGAGTAGAAAAAGACTTCAAGGATAATATCTTTTTCACACCGCCAAGTGCTGGTGTAGCTGTTATGGGTGTCAATATTGATCGTCAAAGTTACAACCATACAAGTAAAACAACAGATGCTCAGAAGTCTGCTACTAAGAAAGCGATTCTGAACAAAGACTTCCGTCAAGCCTTGAACTTTGCTATCGACCGCACATCATACTCAGCACAGATCAATGGTAAAGAGGGTGCTCCTTACGCTGTCCGTAATACTTATGTACCACCAACTTTTGTTCAAGCCGGTGATAAATCTTTTGGTGACGTTGTAGAAGAGAAAGTTGCTGCATTGGGTGACGAATGGAAAGGTGTTAAACTTGAGGACGGTCAAGATGGCCTCTTTAATGCTGAGAAAGCAAAAGCAGAGTTTGCCAAAGCAAAAGCGGCTCTACAAGCTGACGGAGTAGAATTCCCAATTCATCTGGATCTCCCAGTTGCTCAGACTGCTAAGCCAATGGTTAACCGCGCGCAATCGCTTAAGCAATCTGTTGAAAAGACTTTGGGAACTGAGAATGTTGTTGTAGATATTCAACAAATGTCAGAAGATGATCTTTACAACATTACTTACTATGCACCAAATGCTGCTGGCGAAGACTGGGATATCTCAACAGCTGTTGGTTGGAACCCTGACTATCAAGATCCATCAACTTATTTGGATATTTTGAAAACTACATCAACTGAAACTACAAAGAGTTACCTTGGTTTTGAGGGAGCAGACAATGCTGCCGCTAAGCAAGTTGGTCTAGATGAATATGACCGCTTGGTAGATGAAGCTGGTAAAGAAACTTCAGATGTTGTTACTCGTTACGAAAAATATGCAGCAGCTCAGGCTTGGTTGACAGATAGCTCTCTTGTTGTCCCATTGATGGCAAACCCTGGTGCAGCACCATTTATCTCACGTATCGAGCCATTCTCAGGTTCTTATGCCCAAACAGGTAATAAGACAAGTTCTACTTACTTCAAACGTATTAAAGTAAAAGATGAAGTAGTAACGAAGAAAGACTACGAAGCAGCTCGTAAGAAATGGCTGAAAGAAAAAGAAGAGTCAAATGCGAAAGCACAAAAAGATCTCGAAAGTCATGTAGAATAAATCGTTCACTAGAACTTTCTCTAATAACGAGAGAAAGTTCTTTTGAAATTTAAAGGAAACGATAAATGAAGAAATACATTTTTATGCGTATTTTACGCTCAATTGTGTCGATTTTCTTGGTAACGACCTTGACCTATACCATTATTTATACAATGGTTCCGAGAAGATTGATTTTCAAACAAGATCCGAACTACAATAAGATAGCCACAACCGAAGATAAAAAGACAAACTATGAAAATACAGTCTATGAGCGGATGGGTTATATTGACTATTATGATACAAAAGAGTTGCAGGAAAAAGCCAAGAAGGAAAATAAATCTGTAACTACTGAGGCAACTGATGAGAATAAAAAAATCTACGAAGCCTATGTTGAAAAACTTGGCAAAGGTTGGAAATTGTATCAATTCAAAGAAAGCAAAGAATTCTATGCTGTTCGTGAAGTTCCAGTTTACGAGCGCGTACTCGAGTTCTATGCTAATCTGATTCAGATTGATCATCCAAATGTGATTCAAGATGATGAAAATCCAAATCTTAAGCGCTACATCCGTATCGAAAATGACCCAGCCATTGGTTGGTCAGTCGTAGGTTCGGGTACTCGTCATAAATATCTTCTATATTTTAATGGCCAATTCCCATTTGTTCACCAAAACTTTGTTAGTTTGAACCTAGGAAATTCTTACCCTACTTATGCGAATACGCCTGTACTACAAGTTATTTCCCAAGGACAAGGTCAAACAAAATCGTCAGAAGTTCAATTCCCAACAGGTAAGAAAACTTCTGCTGTAGATATTTACTCTCGTACCTACAAGACTCCAAGCAAGGCAGACTCTCAGGATATTGCTAAATATGGCAAGGGAGATGCTTACACTGCAACCAAGAATAACTATCAAAACCCATCGATGATTGTCAGCTCATCTATTATTGGTCTGATTGGTGTGGCGCTTTCTTATTTGATTGCTGTTCCGCTTGGTTCTTATATGGCTCGTTTGAAAAATACATGGTTTGATAGTATTTCAACAGGTGCCTTGACCTTTATGATGTCATTGCCAACCATCGCTCTTGTTTATATTGTTCGTTTGGCTGGTTCAGCTATTGGACTTCCAGATTCCTTCCCAATTTTGGGAGCAGGCGACTGGCGTTCCTATGTTTTGCCATCTCTGATTCTTGGACTTTTGAGCGCACCTGTGACAGCTGTCTGGATCCGTCGTTATATGATTGACTTGCAGTCCCAAGACTTTGTTCGCTTTGCCCGTGCCAAAGGTCTTTCTGAGAAAGAAATTTCGAACAAGCACATTTTCAAGAATGCGATGGTGCCGTTGGTATCTAGTATTCCAGCTTCTATCGTTGGTGTTATTGCAGGTGCGACCCTGACAGAAACTGTCTTCGCCTTTCCTGGTATGGGTAAAATGCTGATTGATTCTGTTAAGGCATCAAATAACTCAATGGTGGTTGGTCTTGTATTCATTTTCACCTGTCTTTCAATTTTTGCCCTCTTAGTTGGTGATATCTTGATGACAATGCTTGACCCACGTATTAAATTAACATCTAAAGGAGGTAAATAATGGCTACAATTGATAAAAGTAAATTCCAATTTGTCAAACGTGACGATTTTGCCTCTGAAACGATTGATGCTCCGGCTTATTCATACTGGCGCTCCGTTATGCGCCAGTTCTTGAAAAAGAAATCAACGACGATCATGTTAGGAATTCTGGTTGCCATCGTTTTGATGAGTTTCATTTATCCAATGTTCTCGAATTTCGATTTCAATGATGTCAGCAAGGTAAATGACTTTAGTATGCGTTATATCAAACCAAATGCTGAACACTGGTTTGGTACAGACAGTAATGGTAAATCTTTGTTTGACGGTGTTTGGTTTGGTGCTCGGAATTCTATCCTGATTTCGATTATTGCAACACTCATTAACCTGATTATCGGAATTATTATTGGTGCTATCTGGGGAATTTCCAAAGCGGTTGACCGTGTCATGATGGAAGTCTACAATATCATTTCAAATATTCCAGCCCTCTTGATTGTCATTGTCTTGACCTATTCTATCGGTGCTGGTTTCTGGAACTTGATCTTTGCCATGACCATCACTGGCTGGGTAGGGATTGCTTATACGATCCGTATTCAAATTATGCGTTATCGTGATTTGGAGTATAACTTGGCATCGCGTACCTTGGGAACTCCAACATATAAGATTGTGACCAAGAATATCATGCCCCAGTTGGTATCTGTTATTGTGACGACAACTTCTCAAATGCTTCCAAGCTTTATCTCTTACGAGGCATTCCTATCCTTCTTTGGGCTTGGTCTTCCTGTAACAGTACCAAGTTTGGGACGCTTGATTTCCGACTATTCACAAAACGTAACAACTAATGCTTACCTTTTCTGGATTCCATTGACAACCCTGATCTTGGTATCCCTGTCCTTCTTCGTAGTTGGTCAAAATTTAGCCGATGCAAGTGATCCACGGACACATAGATAGGAGTAAATATGACAAAAAATAAAAATGTAATATTGACTGCTCGCGATATTGTCGTGGAATTTGACGTTCGTGACAGAGTATTGACCGCCATTCGAGGCGTTTCCCTTGACCTAGTTGAAGGTGAAGTTCTGGCTCTAGTTGGAGAATCTGGCTCTGGTAAATCTGTTTTGACAAAAACATTTACTGGAATGTTGGAAGAAAATGGCCGTGTAGCTCAAGGAACGATTGATTACCGAGGAACTGATTTAACTGCCCTAAAGAGCAACAAAGACTGGGAACCCATCCGTGGTGCTAAAATTGCGACTATTTTCCAAGATCCGATGACTAGTCTAGATCCGATTAATACAATCGGAAGTCAAATTACCGAAGTTATCATCAAACACCAAGGAAAAACAAGTAAAGAAGCCAAAGAAATGGCAATCGACTACATGACTAAAGTTGGAATTCCAGACGCTGAAAAACGTTTTGAAGAGTATCCCTTCCAATATTCTGGTGGGATGCGCCAACGGATTGTTATCGCGATCGCCTTGGCTTGCCGTCCAGATATTCTGATCTGTGATGAACCAACAACAGCCCTCGATGTGACGATTCAAGCCCAAATTATTGACTTGCTCAAGTCATTGCAGGCAGAATACCATTTCACGACTGTCTTTATCACCCACGACCTTGGTGTTGTAGCAAGTATTGCCGATAAAGTGGCAGTTATGTATGCTGGTGAAATCGTTGAATATGGAACAGTTGAAGAAATCTTCTACGATCCAAAGCATCCATATACATGGAGCCTGCTATCTAGCTTGCCTCAGTTAGCTGAAGCAAATGGTGAACTTTACTCGATCCCAGGTACACCACCATCGCTATATACGAGCATTAAAGGGGATGCTTTTGCACTTCGTTCGGACTATGCAATGGCTATCGATTTCGAAGAAAAGGCTCCTGCCTTTCAGGTTTCCGATACGCATTGGGCTAAGACCTGGCTCTTGCACGAAGATGCACCAAGAGTTGAGAAACCAGCTATTATCGAAAATCTTCATGATAAAATTCGTTCAAAAATGGGCTTCAATCACTTAGAAGCTTAGGAGGAAGGAAATGACTGAAAAATTAGTTGAAATTAAAGATTTAGAAATTTCCTTCGGCGAAGGAAGTAAGAAATTTGTGGCTGTAAAAAATGCGAATTTCTTTATCAATAAAGGAGAAACTTTTTCCCTAGTAGGTGAATCTGGTTCTGGGAAGACAACCATCGGCCGTGCTATCATCGGCTTGAACGATACTAGTGCAGGTGAGATTTTATACGAAGGTAAAAAGATCAACGGGAAGCAATCTAAAGCTGAGGAAGCTGAATTGATCCGTAAGATTCAAATGATTTTCCAAGATCCAGCTGCTAGCTTGAATGAGCGTGCTACGGTTGACTATATCATTTCAGAAGGTCTTTATAACTATCATCTTTTTGAAAATGAAGAAGACCGTCAGCAAAAGGTTAAGAATATCATTCGTGAAGTTGGTCTTTTAGCTGAGCATTTGACACGCTATCCCCACGAGTTTTCTGGTGGTCAACGCCAGCGGATTGGGATTGCTCGTGCCTTAGTCATGGAGCCAGATTTCGTCATTGCGGATGAGCCAATCTCTGCCTTGGACGTTTCTGTCCGTGCGCAAGTCTTGAACCTTTTGAAAAAATTCCAAAAAGAACTTGGCTTGACCTATCTCTTTATCGCCCACGACCTATCTGTAGTTCGCTTTATTTCAGATCGAATCGCTGTTATTTATAAAGGGGTTATCGTCGAGGTGGCAGAGACGGAAGAGTTGTTTAACAACCCTATCCACCCTTATACGCAGTCCCTTTTGTCTGCTGTGCCGATTCCAGACCCAATTTTGGAGCGCAAAAAGGTCTTAAAGGTTTACGATCCAGAGCAGCATGACTACTCAGTGGATCAACCTAGCATGGTTGAGATCCGTCCTGGCCACTATGTCTGGGCTAATCAGGCAGAAGCTGACCGCTATAAAAAAGAATATAAATAAAAAAGAAGCTGTAGAAACATGGAATTGAATGTTTCTCGGCTTTTTTTGTTGTTATTTCAGCAAATTTATGGAAATATACGCAATCGCTTGCATGCTAAAATTTCACCTTATTCTATATATTATTCCACTAAATATAGGAAAAATTCCCAAAATAATTTTTATAAAAGCCTTTACAAAATTAAAAATAGTGGTATAATAGTATTATCCAATGCAAACGATTTCATCAAGGGGTGGTTTGTGAAAATATAAGGAGGTCTGGATGATGAAAGATTCATTCAAAAACATTTTTAGCTTTGAATTTTGGCAAAAATTCGGTAAAGCTTTGATGGTGGTTGTTGCGGTTATGCCCGCAGCAGGTTTGATGATCAGTATTGGTAAGTCAATTCCGATGATCAATCCTGAGCTAGGTTTTCTAGTGACTACTGGTGGCGTTTTAGAACAAATTGGTTGGGGGGTTATCGGTAACCTGCATATCCTCTTTGCTCTTGCTATTGGAGGTAGCTGGGCGAAAGAACGTGCTGGTGGTGCCTTTGCGGCAGGTTTATCCTTCATTTTGATTAACCGTATCACTGGGGTTATGTTTGGTGTATCAAGCGATATGCTGAAAGATTCTAAAGCAGTAGTTAGCACTTTCTTAGGAGGAAGCATCAAGGTTTCTGATTACTTTATCAGTGTTCTTGAGTCTCCTGCTTTGAATATGGGGGTTTTCGTCGGAATCATCGCAGGTTTTGTCGGAGCAACAGCTTACAACAAATACTACAACTTCCGTAAATTGCCAGATGCTTTGTCATTCTTTAATGGTAAGCGTTTTGTACCATTCGTTGTTATCTTGCGTTCAGCAATCGTAGCAATTGTTTTGTCATTCGTATGGCCAGTTGTTCAATCAGGTATTAACAACTTTGGTGTTTGGATTGCAAATTCACAAGATACTGCACCAATCCTAGCACCATTCATCTACGGTACTTTAGAACGTCTCTTGCTTCCATTTGGTTTGCACCACATGTTGACTATCCCAATGAACTATACTCAACTTGGGGGAACTTATGAAGTATTGACTGGTGCTGCTAAAGGAACTCAAGTATTTGGACAAGATCCACTTTGGTTGGCTTGGGCAACTGACTTAGTTGGTACTAAGACAGCTGATCCTACTAAGTACCAATATTTGCTTGACACATTCCATCCAGCCCGCTTCAAAGTTGGACAAATGATCGGTTCATTTGGTATCCTTATGGGTGTTGCTGCAGCTATTTACCGCAATGTAGATGCTGACAAGAAACACAAATACAAAGGTATGATGATTGCGACTGCTTTGGCAACCTTCTTGACAGGGGTTACTGAACCAATCGAGTATATGTTTATGTTCGTTGCAACACCACTGTATATCATCTATGCTTTTGTACAAGGTGCCGCATTTGCAATGGCTGACATCGTTAACCTTCGTGTACACTCATTCGGATCAATCGAATTCTTGACTCGTACTCCTATGGCAATCAATGCTGGTTTGGGTATGGATGTCATCAACTTTATCTGGGTTACAGTTCTCTTTGCAGTGATCATGTACTTCATTTCTAACTTCATGATCAAGAAATTCAACTATGCAACTCCAGGACGCAACGGTAACTATGAAACAGCAGAAGGTTCAGATGAAGCTTCTTCATCAGAATCTGGTAATGGTAAAGTTGCTGCAGCTTCTCAAGCCGTTAATGTTATCAATCTTCTAGGTGGTCGCGCTAATATCGTTGATGTAGATGCATGTATGACACGTCTGCGTGTAACTGTCAAAGATGCTGAAAAAGTTGGAACAGTAGAACAGTGGAAAGCTGAAGGCGCTATGGGCTTAGTTATGAAGGGTCAAGGCGTTCAAGCAATCTACGGACCAAAAGCTGACGTTCTTAAATCTGATATCCAAGACTTGTTGGATTCAGGAGAAGTGATTCCTGAAACTTTACCAAGTCAAAAAGCTGAGTCTGCAGCTGCAGCAGTTAGCTACAAGGGTGTGACAGAAGCAATTGAAACCGTTGCTGATGGTGAAGTTGTCAAGTTGGAAGATGTTAAAGATCCAGTCTTCTCACAAAAAATGATGGGTGACGGATTTGCGGTTGAACCAGCAAATGGTAAGATCTATTCTCCAGTAGCTGGTAAAGTGACAAGCGTTTTCCCTACAAAACACGCTCTTGGTCTTTTGACTGAAGCTGGTCTTGAGGTTCTTGTTCATATCGGTTTGGATACTGTTAGCCTTGAAGGCAAACCTTTTGAAGTACATGTAGCAGAAGGACAAACCGTTGCTGCAGGTGATCTATTGGTAACAGCAGATTTGGCGGCTATTAAAGAAGCGGGTCGTGAAACAACCACTATCGTTGTCTTCACAAATGCTCCAGCAATCAAATCAGTGTCAGTTGAGAAATTCGGTAAAGTCGCTCCTAAGACAGTTGTGGCTAAAGTAGAATTGTAAGATAGAAAAGAGAAATCATGGCAAAATTCCTGACTTTAAATACTCATAGTTGGATGGAAGAAGAGCAAGAAAGCAAGCTAAATCAGCTAGCAGAGCGGATTCTTCAAGAAAAATATGATGTCATTTGCCTGCAGGAAGTCAATCAATTAGTGGAGTCTGAACAGGTTGTTCAGGCTCCCTTCTATTATGCGGTAGATGGCGCCATTCCGATTCACCAGGACCACTATGCCCTGCGTCTGGTTGAGAAACTAGCTGAGGCAGGTCTGGACTATTACTGGTCTTGGGCTTATAATCATATTGGATTTGATATTTATAATGAAGGGGTTGCAATTCTGTCCAGAAAGCCCCTGAAGGCAAGAGAACTCTTGGTGTCTGATGTCAATGATCCAAGTGACTATCATACGCGTAAAGTCTTACTGGCAGAAACAGAGCTTGATGGTCAGCCTATCACGGTTGCTTCTTGTCACTTGTCTTGGTGGGATAAAGGCTTCCAAGAAGAATGGGCCAAGTTTGAATCTGAGCTTTTGCAAGTTGAGACTCCGCTAGTTCTCATGGGTGATTTTAATAATCCCGTTGATTACGAAGGCTATCAGCACATTCTTCAAAGTCCGCTTGTTCTTCAGGACAGCCATAAGGTGGCTGTCCAAACGATTGGTACAGCGACAGTTGAAGGCGATATTGCTGGATGGGCAGGAAACAAAGATGCTCTAAAAATTGATTATATCTTTACAAGTAAAGATTTCAATATTGAAAGATCTGCTGTTGTTTTTGATGGGCAACGTGGTCCAGTCGTTAGTGACCATTTTGGCTTGGAAGCACAAGTCCATTTCTAAGCTTGTCTGAACAATACAAATAAACTAAAAAATCGTTTTAAATGTTTGTTTTGCTTAAACAGCATTTGAAGCGATTTTTTGCTTTTTAGAGAAAAAGTACAAAGAAGTCTAGCAGTTAAGGAGCTGCTGCTAAAGATAGGATAATCTTTCCATTTCATGCCTCAGACGGAGGTTTTTTTGCTTAATTTTGTTACAATAGACATGTAAGGAAGGGAATAGCTATGTGGAAAGTTCAATTATTTTTCTTTGTTGAGGCGATTCTATTATCAATGGCGCTGGTTACCATGCTGGCTGCCGATTTTTCGCGTGTTGTTCTCATCATGCTACTCTTTCTTTTGTTTTTATATTATTATTTCGGCAAGCAGAGAGGCAATTCGCTATTGGTCGCGACCATGATTGTCTTCTTTTTCATTGTCATGCTCAATCCTTACGTTATAGCCGCTGTGCTCTTTGCCTTAATTTACGGCATGATTGTAGCCTATCCTTATCTGTACAAGGAAAATCAAGAGACCCATCTTTTCTTTGAAGATGCGACCGAAGTTCGGGCTGAAAAAAATCGTTGGTTGGGAGATTTACAGCATTTCTCAAAGGATGACTGCCAGTTTCATGATATCAACCTTTTAAGAATGATGGGAAAGGATACCATTCATTTAGAGGATGTCATTGTGGTTAATCATGATAATGTGATTGTGATTCGCAAGGGCTTTGGGGATACCAAGATCGTCATTCCTTTGGATGTGGAAATTCAGCTTCAGATCAATACCCTATACGGAGACTTGAATTTTTTAAATCATCCGCCACGCAAGCTGCGCAATGAAACGATTTCTCTGACAACGCCTGACTATAAGCGAGCCAGCAAAACCGTAAAAATTGTTTTGGTCAGCTTTTTAGGAAATGTGGAGGTTGTTAGAAAGTGAAAAAAACAAGTTATTTGCTTATTTTCCTCTATACCTTCTTTGTTTTAGGAATTATCTTTCATTACATTTTTAATCTTTTTAATTTAGAATGGCAAAAGCTGCTGAACAATCTGGAACTGCTCCAGTCTTTTACCTTTTTTGTTCTGGTTCTTAGCTTAGCGCTGACTATCTTTTTGGCCGCTGCTGCGCGCTTCCTTCAGCACTTGTCTCTTTCTCAAGTTCAAAAGAATTTAAAAGATATTTTAGAAGGCAGAGGCATACAAGAAACCGGGCAGGTAGAACTGGACGATTCTCTTATCCGCTTAAAAGAAAAGTTGGATAGTCTAACTGAAAATTTGCAGAAATCTGAGAATCAGGCTTTGCAGGCGGAAGAGAAGATTATCGAAAAAGAACGCAGGCGGATTGCTCGCGATTTGCATGATACGGTCAGTCAGGAGCTATTTGCTGCCAATATGATTCTTTCAGGTGTCGCTGGGAATGTGGAGCGTCTCGATAAAGACAATCTCCAACGACAGTTAAAGGGAATCGCAGACATTCTAGAGACAGCGCAAAAAGACTTGCGGATCTTGCTCTTACATTTACGGCCGACAGAGTTGGAAAATCGGACCTTGGTAGAGGGCATGAATGTCTTAATCAAAGAATTGACAGATAAGTCGGACTTGACTGTCCAGTTTAAGCATGAGGTGGTCGGCCTGCCCAAGCAGATAGAGGAGCATATTTTTAGGATTATCCAAGAAATCATTAATAATACCTTGCGACATGCTCAGGCCAGTCGTCTGGACATCTATCTCTATCAGACGCCAAATAGGCTCAAACTCAAGGTTTCTGATGACGGAATCGGTTTTGATCCGGTTGGCTTGGCTGACATGAGTTATGGTTTGAAAAATATTGAAGATCGAGTGCATGATATGGCTGGAACCTTGAAGATTCTAACGGCTCCCAAAAAAGGGGTTTCTATCGAAATCAGTGTTCCATTGTTAGAAGGGGAAAAGGATGAGAATATTACTAGTGGATGACCATCAAATGGTCAGGTTGGGCTTAAAAAGCTTTTTTGAATTACAGGACGATATTGAAGAAGTGACAGAGGCTACCAATGGTAGAGAAGGTGTCGAAAAGGCTCTGAAAAGCCGTCCTGATGTGATTATGATGGATATTGTTATGCCAGAGATGAGTGGCATTGATGCTACTTTGGCTATCTTGAAAGAATGGCCAGAGGCAAAGATTTTGATTTTGACGTCCTATCTGGACAATGAAAAAATCTATCCTGTCTTGGATGCCGGTGCCCGTGGCTATATGTTGAAGACTTCCAGTGCGGATGAAATTCTCCACGCCGTCAGAAAGGTTGCAAAGGGTGAATTTGCCATTGAAACAGAAGTCAGCAAGAAGGTCGAATACCATCGAAATCATATAGAGCTTCACGAGGATTTGACAGCGCGGGAGCGGGATATTTTGGGGCTTCTAGCCAAGGGCTATGAGAACCAGCGGATTGCTGATGAGCTCTTTATTTCCTTGAAAACGGTCAAGACGCATGTGTCCAATATTTTGTCTAAGCTAGAAGTGAGCGATCGGACCCAGGCAGTTGTCTATGCTTTTCAGCATCATCTTGTTCCGCAAGATGATTTTTAATGATATAATAGAGAAGATTAAATTGAAAGAGGAAGATATGAAGGCGAAATTAAAATATAAGGCAAAAAAGATTAAGATTGTTTTCTTTGATATCGATGATACTTTGCGGGTCAAGGAAACGGGCTTCATCCCAGAGTCGATCAAAGTTGTATTTAAGCAGCTGAGAGAAAAGGGAATTCTGACAGGAATTGCTTCTGGTCGTGGCATTTTTGGAGTTGTTCCAGAAATTCGTGACTTGGATCCTGATTTTTTTGTTACCTTGAATGGGGCTTATGTTGAAAATAGAAAAGGCGAAGTCATTGCAAAAACGGTCATTCCGCAAGAATGCGTGGAATCCTATATTTCCTGGACCAAGGAAGTGGGAATTGAGTACGGTTTGGTAGGCAGTCACGAAGCGGCTTTGTCTGTTCGCAATCCTATGATTTCGTCAGCAATTGATATCATTTATCCAGATCTGGCTGTCAATCCTGATTTTTACCAAGATCATGAAATCTATCAAATGTGGACATTTGAGGATGTAGGTGACAGTTTGCAGTTGCCAGAAGATTTGACCAAATCTCTTCGTATGGTGCGTTGGCATGAGCATTCATCGGATGTCGTACCGAAAGAAGGTTCAAAGGCAGCTGGTGTTGCCAAGGTCGTGGAGCACCTCGGTTTCAAGCCAGAAAATGTTTTAGTTTTTGGTGATGGACTCAATGATTTAGAATTATTTGACTATGCAGGGCTCAGTATTGCTATGGGAGTTTCCCATGAGGAATTGCAGAAAAAGGCTGATTTTGTCACAAAAACGGTCGAAGAAGACGGCATCTTTGACGCCTTGGAGCAATTGGGCATGGTAGAGAAAGAATTGACCTTCCCACAGCTCCATCTTGATGAGGTTCAAGGCCCAGTTGCAAAGATCAAGACAAATCATGGTGAACTGAAAATTCAACTCTTCCCAGAGCAAGCACCCAAAACAGTTGCCAACTTTATCGCCTTATCAAAGGATGGCTACTATGACGGAGTAATCTTCCACCGAGTTATCAAAGATTTTATGATTCAGGGGGGCGATCCGACAGGTACTGGCATGGGTGGAGAGTCCATCTACGGTGAACGCTTTGAAGATGAGTTTTCACCGGAACTTTACAATATTCGTGGTGCCCTATCAATGGCGAATGCTGGACCCAATACCAATGGCAGTCAGTTCTTTATTGTCCAAAATAGTAGTCTTCCCTATTCAACCAAGGAATTGACTCGGGGAGGATGGCCAAAGCCAATCGCTGAAGTTTATGCTAGCAAGGGCGGGACACCGCATTTGGACCGTCGACATACTGTGTTTGGTCAACTGGTGGATGAGGCATCTTATGAAGTTTTGGATAAAATTGCAGCGGTTGAAACAGCTTCAATGGATAAACCACTTGAGGATGTTGTCATTGAGACGATTGAGGTTATAGACTAATGAAAATCGGAGATAAGTTAAAGGGCAAAATTACAGGGATTCAGCCCTACGGTGCCTTTGTCGAACTAGAAAGCGGTCTGATCGGCCTCATTCATATTTCTGAGATTCGGACGGGCTATATTGACAATATTCACGATATTTTAAAAATTGGGGATCAGGTCCTCGTGCAGGTGGTGGATTATGATGAGTTTTCTGGTAAGGCCAGCCTGTCAATGCGGACTTTAGAGGAAGAAAAACATCGTTTACCGAGACGACATCGCTTTTCAAATGATCGTTGTAAAATTGGATTTGCGCCCTTAGGTAAGCAATTGCCAATCTGGATAAGGGAAGCCAAAGCTTTTCTGAAAGAACAAAAAGAGTAAAAAATTCCTACCTAAACGGGTAGGAATTTTGTTAACTCTTTTCACGATTAAGCGTCAAATTCGTAGAGAGCAGTAGATAGGTAACGTTCACCATTATCAGGTGCAAGGGCAAGGACTTTCTTGCCAGCTCCTAGTTTTTTAGCGACTTCGATGGCTGCAAAAATAGCTGCAGCAGATGAAATTCCGACTAGGAAACCTTCCTGACCACCAATATGGCGTCCTAACTCTAGCGCTTGATCAGAAGTCACGCGGACAATGCCATCATAGGCTGCTGTATCCAAGGTCTCTGGAATGAAGCCAGCTGAAAGTCCTTGGATTTTGTGAGGACCTGGTTTCTCACCAGAAAGGATAGCAGATTCGTCTGCTTCGACTGCATAGACTTGGATATTTGGATTCGCTTTTTTAAGAGCATGAGAGACACCAGAGATAGTCCCCCCAGTTCCGACACCGCCTACAAAGGCATCCAGCCCAGTTTCACCGAAAGCAGCGACAATTTCTGCTCCTGTTGTTCGTTCGTGAACCTCTGGATTAGCCGGATTGTCAAACTGCAGTGGCAACCAGCCATTTCGTTCTTTAGCGATTTCTTCTGCCTTGGCAATAGCCCCTTTCATTCCTTCGCTCCCCGGAGTCAAAACTAGCTCCGCTCCATAAGCTTGGATAATCTTGCGGCGCTCCACACTCATAGTTTCTGGCATCACAATGACAACTTTGTAGCCTTTAGCTGCTCCAACCCATGAAAGGCCAATACCGGTATTTCCGCTGGTTGCTTCAACGATAGTATCGCCAGGCTTGATAAGGCCATCTCGTTCAGCTGCCTCAATCATGCTGAGAGCAATCCGGTCTTTGACAGAAGAGCCAGGGTTGAAGGCTTCTAACTTGACATAAACCTCAGCTGCTCCTTCAGGAACGATATTATTAAGTTTAACAATTGGCGTTCTTCCAACTAATTCTGTGATGTTTTGATAAATGTTTGCCATTTTTTCTACCTCAATACTTTAATGAGACTAGTATAAGCTGAAAGTGGCACTTTGTAAAATATAAAAAAGCTATGACTACGATAAAAATTCTTTATCACTAGGCCTAGCTGTTAAGATTATTCAACTGTTAAAGGAATTTCAACCTCGCGCAAACCTTGATCATCAATTTGGATTTTGCCATTGAAAAACTCGATTAATTTCTGCTCTAGTGGTTCTTTTTCCTGCTTGTCGATATAGATGGTTGTAGCCACTAGATCTGTGAACTCTGTATCGAATTCGATCAGATCTTCGGCTTTCAAAAAGTTATCGAAGTTTTGGTACTGGCTGTAAGACATTTTGAGGCGCAGGCCCGCCTGTTCTTTGATTTCGATCAGGCCAATTTCTTTAATTGCCAAAGCGACGCTGCCTGCATAAGCCCGAATGAGTCCACCAGCTCCTAGCTTAATCCCGCCAAAATAGCGCGTGACCACAAAGCAGACATTGGTCAGTTGGTGATTCTCCATGACACCGAGCATGGGGACGCCCGCTGTACCGCTGGGCTCACCGTCATCACTGGTTCGTTTGATCTCATTTTTTTCTCCGACAATAAAAGCAGAGCAATTATGAGTGGCTTTATAATGCTCTTTTTTGATGGCTGCAATAAAATCCCGAGCTTCCTCTTCTGAGTAAACGCGCTTGGCATGGCAAATGAAACGGGATTTTTTAATTTCTTCTTGGGCTTGGCCGTCTTGTCTAATTGTTCTATATTCCATAGTTTTATTGTACACAAAAAAATAGATTTTTCCAAAAGTTTTACGAATAAAAAAGTATGTTAGAAAGAAATGATTGCCTAGGTAGAATATTTACAGAAGATCAGCTCAGTCCTGAACTGCGTATGCAGGCTCAGCTGATACCCAGTATGCGAGAGGAAAGGAAGAAGTTGTTTTGCGGCCGTTGTGGCTCTCAAGTGGACAAGGAGAACTACCAGCTACCTGTCAATGCCTACTATTGCAGGGAATGTCTGATTTTGGGGCGAGTTCGGAGTGATCAAGAACTCTACTATTTTCCACAGGAAGATTTTCCAGAAAATCAGGTACTCAAGTGGCAGGGACAATTGACAGTCTTTCAAGAGAGAGTTTCTCAGGGACTGTTAGAGTCAGTTGCTCAAAAGCAGAATAGCCTAGTCCATGCAGTGACTGGGGCGGGCAAAACGGAAATGATTTATCAGGTGATTGCAGAGGTGATTGATCGTGGAGGTGCCGTTTGCCTAGCCAGCCCTCGGATTGATGTCTGTTTGGAGCTTTATCGCCGGCTCAAGCTGGATTTTGCCTGCCCGATTTCGCTTTTGCATGGCGAATCCGAGCCATATTTTCGTAGTCCCTTGGTCATTGCCACTACCCATCAGCTTCTTAAATTTTATCGAGCTTTTGATTTGCTGATTGTGGATGAAGTAGATGCTTTTCCTTATGTGGACAATCCTGTGCTCTACCATGCTGTGGAGCAGTCGGTCAAGGAGGAGGGAACCATTATCTTCTTGACTGCCACTTCGACGGATGAGCTAGATAAAAAAGTTCAAAAAGGAGAATTAAAACGACTTAGTCTTCCTCGTCGCTTCCATGGCAATCCTTTGATTGTGCCCCAAAAAGTTTGGCTGGCAGATTTTCAAAAATATCTATCGAAAAAGAAACTACCGCCTAAATTGAAGAAATATATCGAGAGACAGAGAAAAACAGGCTTTCCCTTACTGATCTTTGCCTCGGAAATCAAAAGAGGTCAAGAATTTGCGCAAGTTTTGGAGGAGATATTTCCAGCGGAAAGAGTTGGATTTGTGGCTTCGACAACTGAAAATCGTTTAGAAATCGTTGAAGAGTTTCGCAAGCGAGAAATTACTATCCTAGTCACGACAACCATCTTAGAGCGTGGTGTGACCTTTCCCTGTGTAGATGTCTTTGTTCTAGAGGCCAATCATCGTCTCTTTAGCCGTAGTGCCTTGGTGCAAATTTCTGGTCGAGTGGGACGTAGCATGGAGAGGCCGACGGGAGATTTATTCTTCTTTCACGACGGTACCACACGTTCAATCGAAAAAGCGATTCGTGAAATCAAACTGATGAACAAGGAGGCTAGCCTATGAGAAATTGCCTGCTATGCAGCCAAATAGTCGAAGAAAATAGGACTTTTTCTTCCTTGATTTTATTGCAAAAAGAACAAAATACAATTTGTAAACATTGTCGAGCAGGATTTGAAGCGATTTCCTCTATCCATTGCCCACGTTGCTGGAAGGAGGGAGAAACGGAAATTTGCTCGGATTGTCAAACCTGGGAAGCGCAAGGCTACTTGGTGCAGCATCAGGCTTGCTTTCTTTATAATGATTTGATGAAGGATTTCTTCAGCAAATACAAGTTTCAAGGAGATTATCTTCTAAGATTTGTGTTTGCAGAAGTTCTCAAAAAAAGCCTCAGAAACTTCAAAAAATATACTCTGGTTCCTATTCCAGTCAGCCCTGAAAAATACCAAAGTCGAGGTTTTAATCAGGTGGAAGGCTTCTTGCAAGCAGCTGGCTTGCCTTATAAACAGTTGCTGGAAAAGCAGGATGCGCTTGCCCAATCCAGTAAAAATCGCGAAGAACGTTTAAACAGTCAGCAATGTTTCACATTAGTAAAAGATATTTGTCTGCCAGATAAAATTTTATTGATAGATGATGTATATACGACTGGAAAAACCTTACAATTGGCTCGAGAATTATTGCTGGAAGCAGGTGTGAAAGAAGTTTTGACATTTTCACTCGCAAGATAAGAAAATATTTGCAAAAAAAGAATGAAAGCGTTATAATGATATTGTAAATAAAACATTTATGTTTAGAAAGAAGGTACTTATATGCTTAAATATAGTATCCGTGGTGAAAACCTAGAAGTAACTGATGCTCTCCGTGACTACGTAGTTTCTAAACTTGAGAAGATTGAGAAGTATTTCCAAGCAGAGCAAGAACTTGATGCACGGGTAAATTTGAAAGTGTACCGGGAAAAGACGGCGAAAGTCGAAGTAACGATTCCTCTTGGTTCTATTACCCTTCGGGCAGAAGATGTTTCGCAAGATATGTACGGGTCTATCGACCTAGTTATCGATAAGATTGAACGTCAGATTCGTAAGAATAAGACAAAGATTGAAAAGAAAAACCGGAACAAGGTTGCAACTAGCCAGTTGTTCACTGATGCTCTAGTAGAAGAAGCTGATGCAGCATCTTCTAAAGTAGTACGTTCTAAGCATATTGATTTGAAACCAATGGATCTAGATGAAGCTATTTTGCAAATGGATTTGTTGGGACATGACTTCTTCATTTACACAGATGTTGAAGATAGTACAACGAATGTTATCTATCGTCGTGAAGATGGAGATATCGGTTTGTTAGAAGTAAAATAATGTAGAAAAGCCGTCCAATTTGGACGGCTTTTTGTTGTAGGGAAAGCTCTCGCTCATTCTACTTCAAAGAATGTTTGCAAATAAAGAAATTCTATTTTATTTTTATAGCTGTCCTATGGTATAATAAAGGGATAAATGTTAGGTGGTAGGTATGGCTAAATTAATTCCTGGTAAAATTCGAACGGAAGGAATTGCCCTCTGTGATAGCAAAAAAGTCGAAATTCTTGACGTCAAAGATTCCTTTTTATACACGCGCGTGGATCAGTACAATCTACGCTATAGTCTAGATGATGATGCAGTTTTCTGCTCCTGTGATTTTTTTCAAAAGAAGAAGTACTGCGCCCATCTGGCTGCCTTGGAATATTTTTTGAAAAATGATCCAGCAGGTAAAGATCTGCTGGCGAAGATGACAGAAAAAGAGTCTTCTAGTCAGGAAGCCCAGAAATTGGTTTCTTTTGGTAGCCTTTTTTTGGATAAGATTTTGCTAGATAAATCCAGTCAGCAAGTCCGCTATGAGCTATCAGCGACTGGACAGGAAGATATTTACACAGGACAATTTTTATGGAGTCTGCGGATTAGCCGTCTACCGGATGAGCGCTCTTATGTAGTGCGTGATATTTTGTCCTTTTTGAGAACCTTGAATAAGGGTGGGCATTATCAAATCGGTAAGAACTACTATGAGCCTATCCGAATGGAGAATTTTGATGAAGCTAGTCAAGACCTACTAGAATTTTTACGAGGCTTGGTGACGGATTATAAGGGACAGGACTCTTCGTTGGTCTTTCCCAATGCTGGGCGGCACCTTTATTTTCCAGCCAGTCTTTTTGAGGAAGGCGTGACTCGATTGATGAATCTTGCTTCGTTCCGTTTGGAATATAGCTTCTATGATTATGCTGAGGTATTTTTCCAAGACTTGCATGAAGAAGCGGGAATTTATCAGTTTGAGGTGCAAGAGCGTGAAAACTTTTTTGAGCTGCTGATATCTGAAAAGAATTATAAGATGCTCTATGGGGGGCAATTTATCTTTCATAATCAGACCTTCTATCAACTGACAGCTCAGCAGACCAAGTTAGTCAAGGCATTACAGGAATTGCCGATTGAGCAAGAGCGCGTCAAGCGCCTGCAGTTTGATGTGTCTGAGCAGTCCAAACTAGCAGTAAGCTTGCTCGAGTTCAAAAAAATTGGCCGTGTGACAGCACCTGAGCGACTGTTCATTCATGATTTTACCGTGAATTTCAATTTTTACTTGGGGACTGACAAGCAAGTATTGCTGGATATTGTCTTTGATTATGGCAGTCAGACTGTAACCAGCCGAGAAGAGCTGAGAAACCTACCTTTTGCCAGCAATTTTGAGAGAGAACAGCAAGTTTTTAAAGCAATGTTGGAGGCAGGTTTTGCAGATGATTTTATCAGCCAGCGTCCGCCTTTACGACCCGAAGAAATTTACCGTTTCTTCTCCGTTCTGATTCCGCGCTTTAGAGCACTAGGTAATGTTTACTTGTCAGATGAGCTGCAGAGTCTATCACAAACAGCACCTCCAAAGGTTTCCATCAGTATGAATGGTGGGCTCTTGGATATTGGCTTTGATTTTACTGGTATTGACCAGTCTGAGGTAGATGATGTCCTAGATTCGCTGATAAATCAAAAGGATTACTTTATCAGTAAGACGGGTCAAGTTGTGATTTTTGATGAGAATAGTAAGCGAATCAGCCAGACCTTGCAACAATTGAGAAGCAAACATTCTAAAAATGGGGTTATCCAAACGCATAGCTTGGCTGCCTTTCAACTCTCTGAATTGTTCAAAGATCAGGAAAGAGTTGACTTGTCGGAGGATTTTCGCCAGCTGGCTTATGATTTGACCCATCCTGAGGATTTCCCTCTGCCTAAGCTGAAGGTTCAGGCAGAGCTTCGAGATTATCAAGAAACGGGTGTAAAATGGCTATCCATGCTGAATAAATATGGATTTGGCGGTATTCTAGCTGATGATATGGGCTTGGGAAAGACCCTTCAGACCATTTCTTTCTTGACTGCTCATTTGACCAAGTCTAAGAAAGTCTTGATATTAGCACCATCTAGCCTGATTTACAATTGGAGCGATGAGTTTGCCAAATTTGCTCCAGACCTAGATGTGGCTGTTGTGTATGGTCTGAAAAATGTCCGAGATGCTGTGATTGCAGAAAATCATCAGATTACCATTACCAGCTATGCTTCCTTCAGACAAGATGTTGAAGAGTATAAGGGACCTCATTTTGATTATTTAATATTGGACGAAGCACAGGTCATGAAGAATGACCAGAGCAAGATTGCTCAATATTTGAGAGCTTTTGAGGTGGAGCGGACTTATGCCTTGTCTGGGACGCCGATTGAAAATCATCTCGGAGAACTTTGGTCAATTTTTCAGATCGTCCTTCCGGGCTTATTACCGAGCAAGAAAGCTTTTTTGAAGATGCCTGCGGAAACAGTAGCGCGCTATATTAAACCCTTTGTCATGAGGCGTAAGAAAGAAGAAGTCTTGCAAGAACTTCCTGATTTGATTGAAGTCTCTTACCGTAACGAACTTGCAGACAGCCAGAAAACGATTTATCTAGCTCTGCTCAAGCAAATGCAGGAGCGAATTCTTCATGCAACGGAGGAAGAAATCAATCGTAGCAAAATTGAAATCTTGTCTGGTCTTATGCGACTCCGTCAAATTTGTGATACTCCCAAGCTTTTTATGGATGATTACGATGGGGAAAGTGGCAAGCTGGAAAGTTTGCGGGAGCTGTTAGAGCAGATCCAAGACGGTGATCATCGTGTTCTGATATTTTCACAATTCCGTGGCATGCTGGATATTATTGAGCAAGAACTGAGCCAGATTGGAATGAAGTCCTTCAAAATTACAGGCTCAACTCCAGCAAAAGAACGTCAGGAGATGACCAAAGCCTTTAATCAAGGAGAAAGATCAGCCTTCCTGATTTCTCTTAAAGCTGGCGGTGTTGGTCTCAATCTAACTGGTGCAAATACTGTTATTTTAGTGGATCTTTGGTGGAATCCTGCAGTAGAAGCCCAAGCTATTGGTCGAGCTCATCGCATCGGGCAGGAACGGAATGTAAAAGTTTATCGTATGATTACACGGGGAACTATAGAAGAAAAAATTCAGGAATTACAGGACACCAAACGAAATCTGGTTTCAACAATTCTGGATGGGGCAGAGTCTCGCTCCAGTCTTTCGATGGAAGAAATTCGAGAAATTCTTGGAATTTCATCTGAATCGCTTGAAAAATAGTTTGAATAGTTTATAATAATGAAGAGTTGAAAGGATATGCTATGACAAATACCAAATTTCCTATAATCGCTGATGACGAAATCATGTTGACAGAAATGCCGCACATGAATTTGTACGATGAGTTGGATCTGATTAGCAACATTAAAGGGGACTATCAGGACCGTAATTATTTAGAATGGATGCCGATTGCTAAGCCAGAAAGTCCTGCTCATGCTACTCCTAGTCAAACTGTAAGTAAAGCTAGAAAGAAGCAAGCTCCAGTTACGGACTTTAAAAAGCCGATTGATAAGAAAGATCCAGCTATTCGCTATGCTGAGCAAGCACGAGAGGAAGCTCGGGCTGATCTGAGGAAAAAACGTTCGGCTGCTTATTTGACGAGCAAGCTCCCAAATAAGGTTCGTAGTCGGAAAGTGGCACCTCCTTTTGAGGGAAATCCAGTTAAACCAACGGCCCCTTTCCAAAAGGAAAATCCGGGTGAGTTAACGAAGTTCAGTGATAAGCTAAAGCAAGATAGCTACATATTAGCAGATGTTCAGTCTCAACCTCTCATAGAAGTACCAACGAATCCAGAAAAAAAGAAAAAGAATAACTACGATTTTCTCAAAACCAGCCAAGTCTATAACAAGGGCAAGAAGCGAGAAAAACACAATAAGCATAAAAAAGCACAGGAATTGGACATCACCAAGTTGAGTTCAGATGCCCAAGGGCAATAAGGCTTCAGTTGTTTAAGATTTAAGGAGTAATCATGACGAAAACCTATCATTTTATCGGAATTAAGGGCTCAGGTATGAGCGCTTTGGCTTTGATGTTGCATCAGATGGGCCATAAGGTTCAAGGAAGCGATGTTGATAAATATTATTTCACTCAGCGTGGTCTGGAACAGGCTGGGATTCCCATTTTGCCTTTCGATGAGAAAAATCTCCAGTCAGATTTTGAAATTATTGCCGGTAATGCCTTCCGTCCAGATAACAATGTGGAAATTGCCTATGCAGATGCCAATGGTATTAGCTACAAGCGCTACCATGAATTTTTGGGTAGCTTTATGCGTGACTTTGTCAGCTTAGGAGTAGCAGGTGCTCACGGGAAAACTTCTACAACGGGTATTCTTTCTCATGTTCTGTCTAATATCACAGATACTAGCTATCTAATTGGGGACGGTACAGGTCGCGGTTCTGCTAATGCCAAGTATTTTGTCTTTGAATCAGACGAGTACGAGCGTCATTTTATGCCTTATCATCCGGAATATTCGATCATCACCAATATTGACTTCGATCATCCGGATTATTTCACAAGCTTGGAAGATGTCTTTAATGCATTCAATGATTACGCCAAGCAGATTACCAAAGGGCTCTTCGTTTATGGAGAAGACGAGCAACTACGCCGCATTACTTCAAATGCGCCGATTTACTACTATGGTTTCAAGGAAGAGGGTAATGACTTTGTCGCTCACGATCTCTTGCGCTCTACAAGTGGTTCAGGCTTTAAAGTTTCTTTCCGCGGGCAAGAGCTGGGTGAGTTCCAGATTCCAAGCTTTGGCCGTCACAACATTATGAATGCGACTGCGGTTATCGGCCTCCTCTACATTGCAGGTATTGACTTGAATCTAGTAAGGAAACATCTCAAGACCTTTAGTGGGGTTAAGCGCCGCTTTACAGAAAAGATTGTCAACGACACAGTCATTATTGATGACTTTGCCCATCATCCAACGGAAATTATCGCAACACTGGATGCAGCCCGTCAGAAGTATCCAAGCAAGGAAATCGTTGCCATCTTCCAGCCGCACACCTTCACTCGGACTATTGCTCTCTTGGACGAATTTGCGGAAGCCCTCAATCAAGCCGACTCAGTCTACCTAGCTCAGATTTACGGATCTGCGCGTGAAGTGGATAAGGGCGATGTCAAGGTCGAAGATTTAGCTGAAAAGATTGTGAAACGTGCCAAGGTTATTGACGTGGACAATGTCTCCCCACTTCTTGACCACGATAATGCCGTTTATGTCTTTATGGGAGCTGGAGATATCCAGACCTATGAATATTCCTTTGAACGTCTCCTGTCCAATCTGACCAGCAACGTTCAGTAGGAGGCGCCTGGATGGAAGCACCAATTCGAATTAGACAGGCTGAATTGAGCGACTGGGAGGAAATTCTTGCAATTGAGCAGCTGAATTTTCCAGCAGCAGAAGCAGCCAGTTCAGAAGTTCTCAAAGAGCGGATTGAACGCATCTCGGATACTTTTTTGCTGGCAGAGCTGCATGGTCAGCTGGCAGGCTATATTGTTGGACCAGCTGTTCAGGCGCGATATTTGACAGATGACCTCTTTAGCAAGGTGGGTGTTAATCCTTCAGAAGGTGGCTTCATTGCCGTCCAAAGTCTGTCCGTCCATCCGGATTTTCAGAGGCAGGGTGTCGGAACCTTGTTGCTTGCAGCTCTCAAGGAGACAGCTGTTCAGCAAAATCGACAGGGCATTAGCCTTACCTGCCATGATGAGCTGATACCTTATTACGAGATGAATGGCTTTGTCCACGAAGGGATTTCTGACTCAACTCACGGTGGGACTATCTGGTCAAATATGGTATGGGAAAATCCTGATTTTAAGGAGAAGTGATGATTATCCGTCAAGCTCAAATGGCTGACTTAGATGCCATTTATGCCATCGAATTGGAAAATTTTAGTCCAGAAGAGGCTATTAGTCGTGAAATATTGGCAAAGCACATTGAAACGATTCCTTCAACTTTTTTGGTTGCAGAAAAAAATGGCAAGATTTTGGGCTATTTAGAAGGTCCTGTCCGACCAGAACGGCATTTGCACGATGTTTCTTTCACATTGGAAATTGAGGACTATCATACTAGCGATGGTGGCTTTATCTCTCTGACTAGTCTGTCTATCTCTAAAGAAGCACAAGGCTTAGGTGTAGGAAAAGCCTTGTTGGAAGCTATGAAGGAAATTGCGATTGCAGATAAACGTCACGGTATCAATCTTACTTGTCATGATTATTTGATAGCCTACTATGAGCAACATGACTTTGTCAACGAAGGCCGCTCAGCCTCAACGTATGCAGATGAAGTATGGTTTGATATGGTTTGGGAGAATCCCCAGATTTGATTTCATAAATAATATAGTTTTAAAAGTCGGATATGATTGCATTTATCTGACTTTTAAGATATAATGTTAGGGATTATGAAGAAGGAGATCAAGTTTTTGACTGAAAATTCACAGGATAACGAAAAGACGCTGAGTTTTAAAGAGAAAATTTTGAATGAGTTGGCAGCAGCCAATGGTACCCAAAATCACTCAGTTCAGGAAGAAGCGCAGCCTCTTTTAGGTAAAGAAATGGAATTGGCGGAGAGCTTGGAATCTCTCGTTTCTGCTGTTGAAAAATCTCATGAGGTTCTAGAGAAGGATACTTCAGTAGAGGAAGAACCTAGTAAGATCAAAGTAGAAGAGCCAATGGGAAAAAGCGATTCTACTGTTCATACTCAGGCAGATGTGCTAGAAAATATAGTTCGTAATTCTACGATTTCGGAAGTTCCATCAAATGTTGATGGACCAGGACAAGCTGATGTTGCTAAGAAGGAAAGTATAGAGTCTGGAGAAGTTCAGACTTCTGTGGCTCATTCAGAAGCTTATCAAGAAAAGGTAGCACCAGTTGCAGATGAGATAAAAGAAACAGTGTTACCTGATTCAAACACTACAGATGAAAGAGAAGCTAAAAAAGACTTTTCTACTGCAGAACCAACGCTAAGCCGTAGAGATGTTGCTCATGGAAAGAAACGTTCACGTGCAGATCGTACCAATAGTAGTAAAAAGAAAAAACGTAAAAACGGCCTAGCCAATCGAATCGTGATGACAGTCTTGGTACTTTTCCTATTGGGCCTTGGTATTACTGGTTTTGTAGGATACAATTATGTCTCTTCTGCGCTGAAACCAGTAGACGCCAAATCGACAGAATATGTGACGGTGGAGATTCCTGCCGGTTCTAGCACCAAACAAATCGGAGAGATTTTAGAAAAGAAAGGCCTGATTAAGAACGCTCAAGTCTTTAATCTTTATTCAAAAATCAGAAGTTATGGTAATTTCCAATCTGGTTACTATAATCTTCAAAAGAGTATGGACTTAGACACGATTGCTAAGCAATTACAAGAAGGTGGAACAGATACACCACAGCCTCCAGTTCTTGGCAAGATAACAATTCCTGAGGGATACACTTTGGAGCAAATCGCCGAAGCAACTACTGTCAATGCTGCAAAAACTGCGAACAAGAATACTAAAACACCATTCAGCAAGGAAGATTTTCTAAATAAAGCTCAAGATGAAGACTTTATTGCAAAAATGGCAGCTAAATATCCGCAGCTTCTAGCTACTTTACCAAGCAAGGATAGTGGTGTTAAATATCGTCTTGAAGGTTATCTTTTCCCGGCTACTTATGATTATGGAAAAGAAACCACGGTTGAAGAACTGATTGACCAAATGTTGGCTGCTATGAATACCAATCTGTCGCAGTATTACTCAACAATTGAGTCCAAGAATCTGACGGTCAATGATGTTTTAACACTCGCCTCTTTAGTTGAAAAAGAGGGATCAACTGATCAGGATCGCAAAGATATTGCGAGCGTCTTTTATAATCGTTTGAACCAAGCTATGCCACTTCAGAGCAATATTGCACTTCTTTATGCTCAAGGAAAACTTGGTCAAAAGACAACTCTGAAAGAAGATGCTGAAATCGATACAAATCTTGACTCGCCTTATAATGTGTACAAGAAGCAAGGTTTGATGCCTGGTCCAGTAGATAGTCCAAGCCTGTCTGCTATCGAAGCTACTATTAATCCAAGCAAGACAGAGTACTTGTATTTTGTAGCAAATGTGGAAACAGGGGCTGTATATTTTGCAAATACTTACGAAGAACACGCTAAGAATGTGGAAGAACACGTTAATAGCAAATTAAACCAATCAGGTGAAAGTTCTAACTAAATTATGTGGTTTTCCACATAATTTTGTTTTATCAAAAAATAGAAAGAAGAGAGAAAATAAAGTAATGGCTGAAAAAACTTATCCTATGACCCTTGTAGAAAAGGAAAAATTAGAACAAGAATTAGAAGAATTGAAATTGGTTCGACGTCCAGAAGTAGTAGAACGCATTAAAATTGCTCGTTCTTACGGAGATTTATCAGAAAATAGTGAATATGAAGCAGCAAAGGATGAGCAGGCTTTCGTTGAAGGACAAATTTCAAGTCTGGAGACTAAAATTCGCTATGCTGTGATTGTTGATAGCGATTCAGTTGCTAAAGATGAAGTTGCCATCGGTAAAACTGTTACTATTCAAGAAGTCGGTGAGACTGAAGAAGAAGTATACATTATCGTTGGTTCAGCTGGTGCGGATGCCTTTGCGGGAAAAGTTTCAAATGAAAGTCCAATTGGTCAAGCATTGATTGGTAAGAAGACTGGTGATATTGCAACAGTAGAAACACCAGTTGGCAGTTATGACGTCAAAATACTAAAAGTTGAAAAAACAGTCTAAGAAAGGTCGAGCACGCTCGGCTTTTTCTTTATCAATTTATGCTATAATATAGAACAAACAAAGGAGATTGTATACTGATGGTTTTATCAAAAAAACGAGCACGCCATGTCATCGAGGAGATCATTGCCCTATTTCCTGATGCCAAACCGAGTTTAGATTTTAGAAATCACTTTGAGCTACTCGTGGCAGTCATGTTATCCGCTCAAACGACAGATGCTGCAGTTAATAAAGCTACACCGAATCTATTTTTAGCTTATCCTACTCCAGAAGCTATGGCAGCAGCGTCCGAGGCAGATATTGCCAAGCACATTTCGCGTTTAGGACTTTATCGAAATAAGGCCAAATTTCTGAAAAAATGTGCCCAGCAACTCTTGGACGATTTCAATGGTCAAGTGCCTCAGACTCGGGAAAAATTGGAAAGTTTAGCTGGGGTGGGGCGTAAGACAGCTAACGTGGTCATGAGTGTAGGGTTTGGTATTCCAGCTTTTGCCGTTGATACACATGTTGAACGCATTTGTAAACACCACGATATTGTCAAAAAGTCAGCAACTCCTTTAGAAGTTGAAAAACGTGTTATGGACGTTCTCCCACCTGAACGCTGGCTAGCTGCGCATCAGGCTATGATCTACTTTGGTCGGGCTATTTGCCATCCCAAAAATCCAGAGTGTGATCACTATCCTCAACTTTACAATTTTGATCATGTTTAAGATAGAGTCTTTAGATACAAATTTTTACTTAGCGACGAATGCTTTAAGGGACGTAAGAGACTGTTGCGAGAGTTAGGGGAATATTTAAGAGACTTTAGCAGCACGGTAATATAGTGAATAAGGGAGAGGAGAGTATAGGTAACCTTTCCCCTTTGATGTTGGATTATCAGTGATTTTGGGGCATTAGGAAAAAAATTGTAAAAAAAGATAAAAAATTTCAAAAAAAGTGTTGACAAGGGAATGGATAGGTGATATACTGATATAGTTGTCGCTTGAGAGGGCGACAAAGACCTTTGAAAACTGAACAAGACGAACCAATGTGCAGGGCACTACAACATATGTTGTAGTACTGAACAAAGAAAAAAACAATAAATCTGTCAGTGACAGAAATGAGTGAGAACTCAAACTTTTAATGAGAGTTTGATCCTGGCTCAGGACGAACGCTGGCGGCGTGCCTAATACATGCAAGTAGAACGCTGAAGGAGGA